>NZ_CP060725.1:0-345000 GCF_003797775.2 Sphingopyxis sp. OPL5 | reverse complement strand
AGGCCGCGACGCGTCGCAAGACCGCGCACGGCCTGCTAATCGACAAGCCCGAGTTCAAGGCGAAACTGGCGCAGGTCGAGATCGAGGCACTGGCGGTGCAGGCGATGGTGTTGCGGCTGATGGCCGATGCCGCGGCGGGCGCCGACTCCGGGCCGCGCGGATCGATGGTCAAGCTGCGCTGGTCCGAACTGACGCAGCAGGCGACCGCTTTGTGGGTCGAGACGCTGGGACCGAAGGCACAGCATTTCGCGGCGCTCGACGATGCGAGCGTGCTGCCCGAGGATATGCCCTTCGCGCTGAAAGGCGCGCTCTATGCGCGTGTCACCACCATTTACGGCGGGTCGAGCGAGATCCAGCGCAACATCATCGCGCGCCGCGCGCTCGGGCTTTGAGGGAGATTAGCGATGCAGTTCGCCTTTAACGACGAGCAGCAAATGCTGCGCGACAGCGCCGAACGCTTCGGTGCGGAGGAATGGAATGCCGCCGAGCGGTTGAAGCGGCTGGCGGAAGTTGGCGAAGGTGCCGCGCAGCGTTGGGGCAAGATGGCCGAGCTGGGGTGGCTGATGCTGCCGATCGCCGAGGAAGACGGTGGGCTCGGCGGCGGGCCGGTCGAGGTGATGGCGATCATGGAAGCTGTCGGCCGGCACCTGATGACCGATGCCTATGTCAGCCATTGCGTGCTGCCGGCGGCGCTGATCGCGGGCGGGGGCGAGCATTGCGCGGCGCTGCTCGAGAAGGTCGGGGCGGGGCAGGTGCGCATCGCCGCGGCGCTGGTCGAGGAGGAAGGTTTTGATATCGCGTCCATTTCGACCCGTGTGGTTGCTGACGGCGATGGCTTCAGGCTGACGGGGGCCAAGGCGCATGTCGAGGATGGCGCCGACGCCGACTGGTATCTGGTGTCGGCTCGCAGCGCGGGAACTTCGGGCGAGCGCGACGGCGTCGGCCTGTTCCTGGTTCCGGCGAGCGCCGAGGGGCTGAGTGTCCAGCGGTTCCGCGCGGTCGACAGCCATCGCCATTGCAGCCTCGCGCTCGAAGGTGTCGCGGGCATCCCGGTCGGCACGGTGGGCGAAGCGGCGGAGCGGATCGAGGCGGCGCTCGACCTTGCGATCGTCGCGCACCTCGCCGAGGCGGTGGGGTCGATGGAGGCGGCGGTCGAGGCGACGCTCGACTATGTCCGCACGCGCCAGCAGTTCGGGGCGCCGATCGGCAGCTTCCAGGTCGTCCAGCACAAGGTCGTCGACATGAGCGTCGCGTGCGAGGAAGCGCGCGCGCTGATGATGGTCGCGGCGTCGCAGCTCGCGGGCGGGGGCGACGCGAGGTCGCTCATCGCGGCGGCGAAGGTCCGCGTCGCGCAATGCGGTATCGCGGTGGCGCAGCAGGCGGTGCAGCTCCACGGCGGGGTGGGGACGAGCGAGGAACTGATCGTCAGCCATCATTTGCGCCGCCAGATGATGCTCGACCTGTCGCATGGGGATCGTGATTATCACAAGGCGCGGTTTGCGGAGATGACGCGCTAGCGCGCGATGACATGAGATTGAATCGTCATTGCGCGGAACGAAGCGACGCGGCAATCCAGAGTGGCGTAATCCGCTCTGGATTGCTTCGCTGCGCTCGCAATGACGAGGTGTATTAATCCAATGTCATCAATATTCTAGGCGCCCTGCTTCGCCTCGTCGGCCTCGATCCGGCGCCCCGCCAGCCAGAACAGCAGCGACCCGATCGCGAGCGGCAGCGCGACGAGCGCCATCGCTACGCGCAGGCCTTGTTCGCTACCCAGCGACGGGGCGAGCAGGTCGCTCGCGATGCCGACGAACAGCGGCCCCAGCGCGAGGCCGATCGCATTGGTCACGAACAATTGCACCGCCGCCGCCATCGCGCGGACGCGCGCGGGGACGAGCGTCTGCACCGACGCGAAGACCGAGCCATAGTTGAGCGCGTGGACGAAGATCGCACCGCTCAAAAAGGCGAAGGACAAAGACACGGTCGGGGCGAGTGCGGCGCCCGCGAACAGCGGCGCCGCGATGACGAGCGAGGTCGAGGGGACGAGCGTATAGCCCCTGATCCCGCGCCGCGCGGCGCGGTCGGCGAGCTGGCCGCCGACGAAGGTGCCGACCATGCCGACGAACCCGACGATCAGCCCGAGGCTGAGGCCGAGGAACACCGTGGACGGCACGCCCCAGCTCGCCGCCAGCGCGTCGATGCCCGCGACATGGGTGCGCATGTAGAGCGAGCCGAAGAAGGACGCCTGGCCATAATAGCCGAAGGCGCCCATCGCGGTGCCGAAGGAGATGAGCCAGAAGCTCGGCAAGCCGCGCAAGGTCGCGAGCACCTGACCCAGCGGCATGTGCGGCGCGGCGGGCGTCTGCGGCGTGATCGCGCGCTTGCGCGGCTCGTCGAGGGTGAACCAGACGATGATCGCGAGCAGGATGCCGGGCACGCCCGCGATCAGGAAGGCGGCGCGCCAGCCGAGCGTCGCGAGCAGGATGCCGCCGAGGACGAGACCGGCGAGCGAGCCGACGGGCACCCCCAGCGAATAGAGCGCGAGCGCGCGGCCGCGTTGTTCGCGCGGGACATAATCGGTGATCAGGCTGTGCGCCGCCGGGGTGCAGCCGGCCTCGCCGACGCCGACGCCGATGCGTGCGAGCAGCAATTCGGTGAAGTTGCGCGCGAGGCCGCAGAGCGCGGTGAAGCCGCTCCACACCGCGAGCGCGATCGCGATCATGCCGACGCGGTTGCCGCGATCGGCGATGCGCGCGAGCGGGATGCCGAGCAGGGTGTAGAAGAGCGCGAAGGCGAGGCCGCTGATCATCCCGATCTGCCAGTCGGCGAGGCCGAGGTCGGCCTTCATCGGCTCGACGAGGATCGTCACGATCTGGCGGTCGAGCATGTTGAAGGCGTAAACCGTCATCAGCAGGAACAGCGCGCCATAGGGCATGGACGCGGGCCGGGCCGTGTCGGGGGTGATCGTGTCGCTGGTCATCGGCCTCTCCATGGCGGGCGCTTTGCCCGTTCTTCGCAGGCGCCACTCTAGGCTTAGGCTGGCAAGACGACTGGGCGAGAGCGCGAAGGTTGGCCATTATCCCCATGCTGATTTGTCACCCCGCGCGCGCATCGCGCTCGCCGAGGTGTCGTGCGGCGCGCAGACGGGCGGGCGAGGAGAAGCAGCCATGGCCTTCGCGACGAACGGTGCCGTCACCATCCATTATGAGCGCATGGCGGCGGGCAACGGGCCCGTCGTGATCCTGCTGGCTGGGGCAGGGCGTCCGTCGACCGATTTCGATTATGGCTTTTGCGCGCCGCTCGTCGCGGCGGGCTTCGTGCCGATCCGCATCGACAGCCGCGATACCGGACGTTCGACCGCGCTGGTCGATGATGTGCCCGACCTGCATGCGGTCAAGGCCGCGGCGCTGGGGCAGGGCGATGCGCCGCCGCCTTATGGCATCGCCGATATGGCGGCCGATGTGCTTGCGGTGATGGAAGCCGAGAAGATCGGTGCGGTGCATCTGGTCGGACGCTCGATCGGCGGGCTGGTCGCGCAGCAACTGGCGGTGCAGGCGCCCGGGCGCGTGCTCAGCCTGTCGCTGGTGATGGCGATGAGCCGGTCGATGGCCGACGCGGTTCCCGATGCCGCGCTCGACCGGCTTGCTGCCGACCATATCCCCGACGAGAATAGCTATGCCGCACGCCAGCTCGGCGTCGCGCAGGCGAACGGCATGGCGGCGGATTTCGACGCGGGGCGCGTTGCCGAGGAGGCGCGGACAGCCTGGCGCCACGGCGTGCATCGCGGCGGCACCGCACGCCATTTCGCTGCCAGCCTTGCGGCGCCCGACCTGCGCCCCGCGCTCGGCGCGCTGTGCGTGCCGACGCTGATCCTCCATGGCCGCCACGACAAGGTCATTCCGCTCGCGCGCGCGCTCGAGACGGCGGAGGCCATATCGGGTGCGATCATCGAGATCGACGAGCAGATGGCGCATGACGGGCCGCCGCGGCTGCGCGCCGCCTGGGGGGCGCGGATCGCCGCGCATCTGGCGGGTTTGCCACCCATGTCCTGAGCTTCACCGGATATCACATATGTGATATGACCGATCGAAGTCACGCTTTTGCCCGTCCGGCGGAGGCGGGCCGCTATCGTGCGCGCAGCAGAGACCGCCCGCAAGGCGGCAGATTGACCGGCCACAGATGGCTTCAGCGCTGTCGTTGTTGGGGTGGAGAGATGAAGAGAAAACCCGTCAAATCGGCATCGCGCACCTTTGAAGTGCTCGAACTGTTCCGCGACCGCCGCGAGCCGTTGCGGCTCAACGAGATTTATTCGGCGCTCGGCTATCCGCAGTCGAGCACGACCAATCTGCTCAAAAGCATGGTGATCGAAGGCTATCTCAACTATAATCGCAAGACGCGGACTTACCTGCCGACGCTGCAGGTCGCCTCGCTCGGCAGCTGGCTTTACGGCCATGTCGCCTATGGCAATGGCTATAACTGGCTGATCGACGAGCTGTTCCGCAAGACCGAGGAAACCGTCGTCCTCGTCACGCAGAACGACCTGTTCATCCAATATGTGACGATGCGTACCCCCGACCATCCGCACAAGCGCCCGCCCAATCCGGGCGAGATGCGGCTGATGCTCGACGCGACCGCGGGGATGGCGCTGATGAGCCGGATGCGCGACCGCGAGATCGACAAAATCTATCGTTATTCCAACTATTATGAGCTCAATCCCGACAAGGCGATCACGCTGGAGGATGTGATGAGCCGGATCCGCTGGATCCGCCACACGGGCTATTGTTACTGGCCCGAGCATCCGGTGCCGGGGATCGCGTCGATCGCGATGCCGCTGGGCAACAGCAGCCATGGCATCCCGCTGGTGATCGGGATCGGCGGCACGACCGAAAGGCTGTCGCCGCGCCGCGCCGAGTTCGTCGAGATCATGCGCGAGACGATCGCCGAATTCCACCATCGCTTCCCGCAGGATTATCGCGGCGATGACAGCTCCGACGAGAGTGAGGAATTCGCCATCGCGGCCGAATGAACAATCGCATCTGAAATAAGCGGCGGCGCCGGACCGACCGGCGCCGCGCGTTCGCGTGCAGCGGCTATCCTCTGCCGTCACAAGAGGAGAAGATCATGCCCGTCGCCATCGACCTGTTGCCCGCCGGCGTCGCCGGGCTGGGCGAAAGCCCGCTGTGGGATCATCGCAGCGAACGGCTTTACTGGGTCGATTCGATCGCGCCCGAAATCCTGTCGAGCGATGCGGAAGGGGGCGATGTGCGCCGCTGGACGCTCGAACAGCCGGTCGGCAGCATCGGGCTGGCATCGGACGGCCTGATCGCCGCGCTGGCCGATGGTTTTTACCGGTTCGATCCCGAAAGCGGCCAAGAGGCGGCGATCGCGCACCCCGTGATGGCGCCCGCGACGCGGCTCAACGATGGCAAGGCCGACCGCCATGGGCGTTTCCTGACGGCGTCGATGCGCACGGGTTATGACGATGACGCGGGGGCGCTGTTCCGCCTCGATGCCGACGGCGGCTGGGCACAGCTCGAGGGCGGGGTGGCGATCGGCAATGCGATCAGTTTCTCGCCCGATGGCGCGACGCTCTATTTCGCCGACAGCCTCGATGGGCATCTGCGGCGTTATCGCTACGATTTCGAAAGCGGGGCGATCGGGCCGCGCGAGGACCTGGTCGATTGCCGCGAGCAGGGATCGGGCCCCGACGGCGCGACGGTCGATAGCGAGGGGCGGATCTGGGCGGCGCTGGTGCTGGCGCAGGCGGTGGCCTGTTATTCGCCGCAGGGTAAATTGCTGCGCTCGATCCCGCTGCCGCTGCCGTTCCCGTCGTGCCCGGCATTCGGCGGGCCGGGGCTCGACACGCTGTACCTGACGAGCATCGCCAATTCGGGGCATCGGCTGGTGGCGGATCATCCCGATGCGGGGCGGATCACGGCGATCCGCGGGCTCGATGCGCGGGGGATTGCCGAGGGGGTTTACGCTTAGCTGCGTTTTGAACCGTAGCCCTGAGCCTGTCGAAGGGCGCCTGTCAGAGAAGCGCCCTTCGACAGGCTCAGGGCTACGGTAATATCCTCAGCGCAAGGCGATCGAGATACCGCCGTCGACGAGCAGCGACTGGCCGGTGACGAAGCCCGAGCGGGCGCTGTCGGCGAAGAAGAGCACCGCCTCGGCGATGTCCGAGGTTTCGCCGAGACGGCCGAGGGGGGTGCTCGCGACGCGCGCCGCGAAGGTCGCGTCGTCGAGCATCGCGCGCACGCCTTCGGTCGCGACGGTCGAGGGGGCGACGGCGTTGACACGGATGACCTCGGGGGCGAGTTCGATCGCCGACGAGCGCGTCATGCCCTCGACCGCCGCCTTGATCCCGCAGTAGACCATCGCACCCGGCAGCCCCATGTGCGCCGACACCGAGGCGATGTTGACGATCGACCCGCCGCCACGCGTCCGCATATGCTTCGCCGCGGCCTGGGTACCCCAGATAATGCCCGCGATGCCGACCCCGAGCATCTTGTCGAGGCTTTCGGCGTCGATGCCGTCGATCGGCGAATATTTGGTCCACATCGCGTTGTTGACGACGATGTCGATGCCGCCGAGGTCGGCCGCCGCGCTGTCGAACGCCTCATGCAGCGCGTCGCGATCGGAGACGTCGCAGCCGAGCGCGACGGCTTTGCCGCCGTCGGCCTCGATTTGCTGGACGAGGTCTTCGGCCCAATGCGCCTTGCGGTCGAGCAGCGCTACGGCCGCGCCATTGGCGGCGAGCTTGAGCGCGATGTCGCGGCCGAGGCCGCGCGATGCGCCGGTGACGAGCGCGACGCGCCCTGCGAGTATCTTGGTCATGGATGGATTGCCCATAAAAATGGAGCCCGCTTTTGGGGCGGGCTCCAGTGGGAGAGAGATCAGAATTTGTAGCCGACTTCGACCCCGTAGACCCTGCCCTTGTTGAGCGGGGAGAAGGTCGAACCGGCGAAGAAGGGCAAAGGTGCCTCGGTGCCGAAGGTCGCTTCGTTGAGCAAATTGTTGCCGTAGACCGAGACTTTGACCCGACCATGGGTGACCGCGAGGCTGGCATCGACCATCGTCGCGGCGCGGAGCAGGCCGGTGTTCTGATCGTTGTAGAAGGCGGCATCGCGGTGGTTGGCACCGATGCGCGCTTCGGCATCGAAATCGCCGCCGACATTGGTGGCATAGGTGATCGAGCCGCCATAGCTCCACGGCGACAGGCGCGGCAATTTCAGGGCGAAATCGCGGTCGTTGATGACGCCGTCAGCGTTGAGATCGAACAGGATTTTTTCGTACTTGCCCTTGGTGTAGCCGAACTGGCCGGCGATCGTCAGGCCCGACACGGGCTTGACCAGCAATTCGCCCTCGAGCCCCTTGATCGACACGTCGGCGGCGTTGGTGATGATCTGGAAGTTGCCGAAGGGCGCGAAGGGCGCCTGGAACTCGCGCTGGGTGCCGTTGATGCGGTTATAGAAGCCGGCGAGGTTGATCCGCGCGACATTGCCGAATTCCTGCTTCAGCCCGACTTCATAGGCGTCCTGCTTTTCCTGGTCGAACGGACCCGGCGCGACATTGGGGTTGAGGTTACGGAAGTTGTAGCCGCCGCTGCGGAAGCCCTGTGCGAAGGAGGCGTACAGCAAGGTGTCCTCGGTCGGCTTGAACTGGACGCCGACGCGGGGGGTGAAGCCGCTCCAATTGTCCTTGTCGACGAAGTCGTAGGAACAGCGCAGCGTGTCGAGGTTGCAGCCGCCGACGCCGATCGAGCGGACCTGCACGGCCTTTTCTTCGGCCGAATAGCGCGCGCCGACGCTGACCGTCAGCATGTCGGTGATGTTCCAGTCGATCGTCGCAAAGACGCCGCCGGTCTTCTGCTTCTGACGCCCGCCGCCCGAAACGGTGAGCGCGCCGCCCGAGAGCAGGCGCTGTTCGGCGTAGTTGATGTCCTGGTCGAAATAGAAGAGCCCGGTCGTCACGTCGAAGGCGCCGAAGGTGCCCGCGTAGCGCAACTCGTTGCTGATCTGCCACTGCTCGATATTGTTGCGCGAGTGGAGGCTGGTGATCGGCGAGCCGTCGACATCGGCGCCGCTGTCGTTGCTCAGCGCGCGGACCGCGGCGATGTTGGTGATCGTGCCGTCACCGAAGGCGGTGTCGATGTTGATCTCGGCGATGCCCTGATCCCAGTCGGTCTTGGTGAAGCCCGCGTAATTCTGGTTCACGCGGAAGCTGTCGCGCGGGAAGAGGCCGTGGTTGGTGACCGCCGGGCCGTCGCCGCGGATGCGGCCATGTTCGTAGCGCAGGATCAGGTCGAAACTGTCGTTGGGCTGGAAGCGCAGGGCAGGGCGGACGATCAGCGTTTCGCTGCCGCCGATCTTCTTGCCGTCGAAGTCGTTTTTGAACCAGCCGTCGTCGTCATTGTAATAGACTGCGATTTTGCCGCTGAGCACGTCGCCGACGAGCGGGCCCGACACCGAGATGCTCGCGCGCTTTTCGAGGCCGGTCGACAGCGCGGCCTTGGCATCGAGGCGGAAGCGGTTGGTGGGCGTGGTGGTGCGCAGCAAGACCGCGCCGCCGGTGACGTTGCGGCCGAAGAGCAGGCCCTGCGGCCCGCGCAGCACCTCGACGCCCTCGAGGTCGAAGGTGTCGAACAGGACGCCAGCGCTGACGCCGAGATAGACCCCGTCGACGAACACGCCGACGGTCGGGTCGATCGAGGGGATCGAGCTGTTGATACCGAGGCCGCGGATCGAGAAATTGGCGTAGCCCGGGGTGGTGCCGACGCTTTCGAGCGAGGCGTTGGGGACCGCATAGCTGACGCTGGCGATCGAGCGCGCGTGGATGCTGTCGAGTTCGTTGCTGCCGAAGGCGGTGACCGCGATCGGCACGTCCTGGACATTCTGCGCCGAGCCGCGCTTGGTCGCGGTGACGACGATCGCGGTGAGGCCGCCCTCATCGGCCTGCGTCGCTTCGTCCTGCGCGACGTCGTCCGATGCGTCCTGCGCGAAGGCGGGGGCCGCGGTCAGGAGGGCGGCGATGCCGGCGCCCGCCAAAAATATGCTGTGCTTCTTCATCGTCCACTCCCTGATGAATCGCGCTTTCCTTGTCATCCCTCGATGGCGTTCGCCTCGAAGGGGGTGCGCGGGGTTTTAAAGGTCTTGGTGCAGCCCGTCGGGCAGGTTGCCCGGCCCCGTTCGTGGGTTGCGGGGCGAAGGGCAATGCGGGCGGCCCGGCCGCCCCCGATAATCACAAGCGCGATTCCGGAAGCGCGTGTTTCAATCGCGAATGAGATTTTTGGCGCCATGGACGGCTTTCGCGTCCGGTGGCCGCCGCCCGATGCCATGGAGACGGCAACTGGGAGAAACGGATATGAGCAACATTCGCACCGAAGTCGAAAACCATGTCGCGCTGGTCACGCTCGACAATGCGCCGGTCAACGCCGCCGCGCTCGATATGCTGCAGGAACTGACCGACGTCTTCGACAGCTTCAACGACCGCGACGATGTGCGCGTCGCCGTCCTCACCGGCGCGGGCAAATGCTTCAGCGCGGGCGCCGACCTCAAGAACCGGCCCGACCTGTCGATCCCCGGCAAGCGCTGGAACCGCAACCGCGTCGTCCGCGAAGTCGCGTACTCGATCGCCGATTGCGCCAAGCCGGTGATCGCCGCGGTCAACGGCCCGGCGCTCGGCGCCGGCTTCGGCCTCGCCGCGAGCTGCGACATCATCGTCGCGTCGGAAAATGCGGTCTTCGGCCTGCCCGAGATCGACGTCGGGCTGATGGGCGGCGGCAAGCACACCTCGCGCATCGTCCCGCACTCGCTGGCGCGGCGCATGATGCTCACCGGCTATCGCGCCCCGGCATCCGAAATGTATCGCCGCGGCATCATCGAGGCGTGCCTGCCCGTCGACGAACTGCTGCCCTATTGCATGGAGATGGCGGCGGTGATCGCGTCGAAGAGCCCGCTCGCGACGCGCTATGCCAAGGACAGCATGCGCACGATCGAGAATATGACGCTGCGCGACGGCTATATCTATGAGCAGGGCAACACCGCCAAGCTGTCGACCTCCTATGACGCGCAGGAAGCGGTCGCGGCGTTTGTCGAAAAGCGCGCGCCCGTCTTTCAGGGTCGCTGAGCGGAGCCGCCGTCATGGACTGGAATTTCGGCGACCTGCTCGATGCGACCGCGGCGCATGTGCCCGGCGATCGCCCGGCGATCATTCGCGGCGACCATGTCACCAACTGGGCGGATTTCGACGCCCGCACCAACCGGCTGGCGCGCGCGATGCGGGCGGCGGGGCTTTCCGCCGGTGCGCGTATCGCGATCCTGGCGCGCAACATCCCCGAGTTCATCGAGATCGCGGCCGCGGCGTTCAAGGCGCGGCTGACCCACGTCAATCTCAACTATCGCTACACGACGTCCGAGATCGAATATGTGCTGCGTGACTGTCAGGCGGCGGGGCTATTCTATCAGGACGAGTTCGGGCCGGTCGTCGCATCGCTGATCGGCGGCGCGATCGACCATCTGACCTATGCCGTGCAGATCGGCAGCGACGGGGCCTATGATGGCATCGTGGCGGAGGGCGACGCGTCGCCGCTGGGCATCGCGCGTTCGCCCGACGACGGCTATTTGCTCTACACTGGCGGTACCACGGGGCGGCCCAAGGGCGTGATGTGGCGTTCGGCCGATGCGCGGCGCTCGCAGCTCGAATCGCCGGTCGCCGTCACCACGCCCGCGAGCATGGACGACCATGTCGCGCAGGTGCTGAAGGGTGCGGCAGGCCGCGTCATGCCCGCCTGTCCGCTGATGCATGGCGCGGGGCTCAACAGTTCGCTCGCCGAGTTGCTCGTCGGCGGCACCGCCGTGCTGCTACCGTCGGACCGGTTCAGCGCCGAGGAATTGTGGAGTGAGGCCGAACGGCATCGCGTGACCCGCATCCTGATCGTCGGCGATGCCTTCGCACGCCCGATGGCTGACACCTTGCTCGCCCATCCGGGACACTGGGACCTGTCGGCGCTGCGGCTGATTTCGTCCGCCGGGCTGATGTGGTCCGAGCAGGTGAAAGCGGCGCTGCTCGACGCGCTGCCGCAGCTGACCCTGCTCGACATTCTCGGCGCGTCGGAGGCCTCGGGTTTCGGCTATGCGATCACCAACAAGGATCGCGCCACCCCGACCGGGCTGTTCGAACCGGGGCCGCAGACGGTGATCGTCGACCATGACGGCGGCCGCGTCCTCGCCGACGACGAGGTCGGCTCGGGCTGGCTTGCGCGGCGTCCGCCGTTCGGTGCCGGCTATCATGGCGACCCCGAAAAAACCGCGAGCGTCTATCGCATCATCGACGGCCAGCCCTATGCGGTGCCCGGCGACATGGCCGAACGCCTGCCCGACGGGCGGCTGCGCCTGCTCGGACGCGGCAGCATGTGCATCAACACCGGCGGCGAAAAGGTCTTCGTCGAAGAGGTCGAGGAGGCGCTGAAGCGCATCGACGGCGTCGCCGACGCGATGGTGTTCGGGCTGCCCGACCCGAAATGGGGCAGCGTCGTCACCGCGCTGGTCGAAGCGGGCGATGCCCCCGACGACGAGGCGCTGCGCGCCGCGCTGTCGCACGACCTCGCCGCCTATAAGCAGCCGCGCACCATCATCCGCGTCGCCGTGCTGCCGCGCCATGCGAGCGGCAAGAGCGACTATCGCACGGGGATGGACATCGCGCGCGCGCAGCTCGCCGATGCGGGCTGACCCGCGCCGCACCCGATACAAGAATCCCCGGAAAGACTATCATGCAACAGGCTGAAAATATGAGCGCAACCTCTCCCCGCCGCCTCGACGCGCTGATCATCGGCGCGGGTTTCGGGGGCATGTATGCGCTGCACCGTACGCGCGGCATGGGGCTCGACGTCCATCTGATCGAGGCGGGCGACGATGTCGGCGGCACCTGGTACTGGAACCGCTATCCGGGCGCGCGCTGCGACGTGATGAGCATCGATTACAGTTACTCCTTTTCGGACGAGATCCAGCAGGAGTGGACGTGGAGCGAGCAGTTCGCGGCGCAGCCCGAAATCCTGTCCTATGCGCGTTTCGTTGCCGACAAGCTCGACCTCAAGCGTGACATCAGTTTCGAGACGCGCGCGACTGCGGTGCAATATGACGAGGACGCCGCGCTGTGGCGGATCGAGACCGATGGCGGGGTCGTCTACGAAGCGAATTATTGCCTGATGGCGACCGGGCCGCTGTCGGTGCCGAAGCAGGTCGACATTCCCGGCGCCGCCAAGTTCAAGGGCGAGCTTTATCTGTCGGGCAAATGGCCGCATCACGACGTTGATCTCAAGGGCAAGCGCGTCGCGGTGATCGGCACCGGATCGTCGGGCATCCAGATCGTCCCTGTCGTCGCCGAGCAGGCCGAACATCTTACCGTCTATCAGCGCACTCCGAGCTTCACGCTGCCGATGCGCAACCGCAAGCTCGACGCGGACTATGTCGCGCATATCAAGGCGCATTATCCGGGGCTGCGCGCGGCGGCGCGCCACTCGCTGACCGGCGGCGTCCGCCCGATCACGCACCGCCCGGTGTTCAGCGTGACCCCGGCCGAAAGTGAAAAGCTGATGGAGGACGCCTGGGCGCACAGCGGGCTGTCGTTCCTCGGCCTCTTTTCCGACCTGCTGACCAATCGCGAGGCGAACGAGGTTGTCGCCGAATTCGTCCGCGGCAAGATTGCCGAGACGGTGAATGACCCCGAAACGGCGCGCAAGCTGACCCCACGCGGCTACCCGATCTTCGCGCGGCGCCCGTGCCTCGATACCGGCTATTACGAGGCGTATAACCGCGACAATGTGACACTGAAAGATTGCCTCGAGCATCCGATCGTCGAGATCACCGAAAAGGGCATCCGCACCGCCGAAGGCGAGGTCGAGGTCGACATCATCATCGCCGCGATCGGCTATGACGCGCTGACCGGCGCGATGCTGTCGATCGACATCACGGGCAAGGACGGCCGCGCGCTCAAGGACAAATGGGCCGATGGCGGGCGCTCGCACCTCGGCCTGATGATCGAGGGCTTCCCGAACCTGTTCGTCATCGCCGGGCCGAACGGTCCCTCGGCGCTGGCCAATTTCATCATTCTGAACGAACAGAATGTCGACTGGGTGTGCGATTGCATCACCCATATGCGCAGCGAGGGCATCCGCTCGATCGAGGCGAATGCCGACGCCGAGGACGGCTGGATGCAGAAGGTGACGACGCTGGGCTCGCTGTCGCTCTATCCGACCGCCAACACCTGGTACACGGGGGCCAATGTGCCGGGCAAACCGCGCACATTCCCGGTTTATATCGGCGGGCTTGGCCGCTACCGCGAAATTTGCGCCGATGCGGCCGCCGAGGGTTATCGGGGCTTCACGCTGCGATAACCGGCGCCCTGCGTCCCTGTCTGGAAAGGTCCCTCCTGTTGCCCGATCGGCTGTTCGAACCGCTGTCGCTGTCGCGCGGTCCCGCGATACAAAACCGTTTCATGCTCGCGCCGCTGACCAACCGGCAAAGCCATGCCGATGGTCGCTTGTCCGACGCCGAACATAAGTGGTTGGAGATGCGCGCCGCGGGCGGGTTCGGGCTGACGATGACGGCGGCGGCGCATGTACAGCCGGTGGGGCAGGGCTTTACCGGGCAGCTTGGCGTTTTCGACGAGGAGCATGTGGCGGGACTGACCGCGCTGGCCACCGCGATACGGGCGAAGGGCTCGCTTTCGTCGGTGCAATTGCATCATGCCGGCAGCCGCGCCGAGACGGCGCTGGTGGGCGCGCCGGTCGCGCCGTCCGCAGTGCCCGACCGCGGCGTGCGCGCGCTGACCGAGGCCGAGGTCGCGGCGCTGCGCGACGATTTTATCGCAGGCGCGGTGCGGGCCGACCGCGCGGGGTTCGACGGCGTCGAGATTCACGGCGCCCATGGCTATATCCTCGCGGAGTTCCTGTCGGCGGCGTCGAACAGTCGCAGCGATGACTACGGCGGCAGTCTGGAAAACCGCGCGCGCATCCTGTTCGAGATCGTCGACGGCATCCGCGCCGCGACGCGGCCCGATTTCCAGCTCGGCCTGCGCCTGTCGCCCGAACGCTTCGGGCTGGTGCTCGAGGAAATCCGCGATCTGGCGGTGGAGGTCATGGCCGGAGGCAAGATCGATTATCTCGACATGTCGCTGTGGGACGCCCGCAAGGAGCCCGAGGACGACAGGCTGAAAGGGCGCTCGCTGCTGAGCTATTTCGCCGAATTGCCGCGCGGCGACGTTCGCCTTGGCGCCGCGGGCAAAGTGATGACCGCCGAAGACGCGCGCGATATGCTCGACGCCGGTTGCGATTTCGTCGTCATCGGGCGCGCCGCGATCCTGCGCCACGACTTCCCCGAACGCGTCCGCCGCGACCCGGCCTATCGCTCGCCGCCGCTGCCCGCGTCGGTGCCGCACCTGCTCGGTGAAGGGCTGAGCGACGAATTCGTCCATTATATGCGGCGCTGGCCGGGATTCGTCGAAGAGGAAGCGGCCGGATAATCTTTTGCAGGCGAATGACCCGCCGCTCCCATTTTTGCTGATGTCCCGCCGTCGGTCCCCGCGATACTCTCTCCTTCAAAATCACAAGAGGAGGATGCGATGGATCTGGGTCTCAAGGGCAAGAAAGTCATCATGAACGGCGGCGCGCACGGCCTGGGGCTGGCGTCGCTCAAGATTTTCGCCGCCGAGGGCGCCGATGTGGCGTTCTTTTCGCGCGACGCCGAAAAGGTCGCGGCGGCGGTCGCGGCGATCGACGCGGCGGGGCCGGGCAAGGTGTTCGGCGAGCAGTTCGACATGACCGGCAATCCCGACGGCTATCGCGCCTGGCTGGAGAAGGCGCGCGATACGCTCGGTGGCTGCGACATCTTCATCCACACCGCGAGCTCGTCGGGGCAGGGCGCGACCGGCGACTGGCAGCGCGGGCTCGACATGGACGTGATGGGCGCGGTGCACGGGGTAGAGGTGCTGACCGAGGCGCTCGCGGCGTCGGGATCGGGATCGATCATCTTCATGTCGTCGACCGCGGCGGTCGAGACCTTCATCGTCCCGCAGGCGTTCAATGCGCTCAAGGCGGCGCTGATCACCTATGGCTCGCAGCTGAGCCAGTCGCTCGCGGCGCAGAATATCCGCGTCAATATCGTGTCGCCCGGCGCGATCTATTATCCCGGCGGCAATTGGGAGGTCATCAAGTCGGCGGTGCCGGCGCTTTACGAGGGCACGCTGGCGCAGATGCCGCTGGGGCGCTTCGGCGAGCCCGAGGAAGTGGCGAAGGGGATCGTGTTCATGGCGTCGCCCGCCTGTCCGTACATGACCGGCGCGCATCTCGTCATCGACGGCGGTTTCACCAAGCGCGTCCAGTTCTGAGGATCGCGCAATGAAGCTCTATCAGTCGCTCGGCCCCAATCCGCGCGTGGTGCTGATGTACCTCGCCGAGACCGGGGTCGCGGTCGATCGGCAGTTCGTCGACATCATGACGGCCGAGAACCGGCAGCCCGATTTCTGTGCGAAAAGCCCGCTCGGGCACACGCCCTTGCTCGAACTCGACGACGGGGGGTGTCTCGCCGAGAGTGTCGCGATCTGCGAATATCTTGACGAGACGCTGGGCGGTCATGCGCTGCTGGGCGCGACAGCCGAGGAACGCGGGCGGACGCGGATGCTGGTGCGGATCGTCGACCAGCTTGTCGTCGTGCCGATGACCGCGGGCTTTCGCGGTGCCGAGGGGTTGCCGATGTTTCAGAGTCGGCTGCTCTGCCTGCCCGACGCGGCGGCGGACCTGAAGCGACTCGCCGCCGACGGGCTGGCGCAGCTCGACCGGATTGTCGGTGCGGGGCCGTGGCTCGCGGGCGAGCGGTTCAGCCTTGCCGACATCTTGCTTTACAGCTTCGTCGCGTTCGGCGCGATGGTCGGGCAGCCGCTCGATCCGGCGCTGACCAACCTTGCTGCCTGGCGCGACCGTGTTGCGGTGCGCCCCAGCACTGCCGCCAGCGCCAACCCCCAATATGGCATCGGAGAATCTGCATGACCGAGACGATCGATCGCGACAAGTTGCGCGATATCTACACCCGCACGATGCGCGTCGCGCGCGCCGACGAGAAATTCCGTTCGCTGCTGATGACCGGCAAGCTCGCGGTGATCTATTACACCGTGCGCGGCCAGGAACTGGTGTCGGCGGCGGCGATGGCGGCGCTCGAACAGGACGATTATCTGGTCACCACCTATCGCGGCCAGCACGACCAGATCGCCAAGGGCGTGCCACTGAACCCGCTGTTCGCCGAGATCGCGGGCAAGGTCGGCGGCACCTGCCGCGGCAAGGGCGGGTCGATGCACATCACCCATCCGGACTCGGGGGTGATGGTGACGACCGGCGTCGTCGGATCGGGATTGCCGATCGCCAACGGCCTCGCGCTCGCGTCGCAGAACCGCGGCGACGGCAAGGTGACGATCGTCTGTTTCGGTGATGGCGCGACCAATATCGGCGCCTTCCACGAGGCGATGAACATGGCGCAACTGTGGAAACTGCCGGTGATCTTCCTGTGCCAGAACAACCGTTATGGCGAGCACACCGCGTTCGCCGACCACACCAAGGTCGACTCGATCGTCACTCGCGCCAAGGCGTACGGGATGGAAGGTGTGAAGGTCGACGGCAACGACGCGATCCTCATGTACAACACCACCAAGGCTGCCGTGGATCGCGCGCGCGCGGGCGAGGGGCCGACGCTGATCGAGGCGATGTGTTACCGGATGATGGGGCATTTCTTCGGTGCCGACTTCTCCTACATGCCCAAGGAGCATCTCGCCGAGATGGCGGCCGAGGACCCGCTGCCGCGGCTCCGCCAGTTGATGCTCGACCACCAGTTTTCGGAGGCCGAGCTCGACGCGATCGTCGCCGACCTCGATGTGCAGATGGACGCGGCGGCCGAGTTCGCGGCGAACAGCCCGCTGCCGGGGCCGGAGGAAATCCGCAAGGATGTCTTCGAAGAGGAGATTGCGGCATGAGCGCGCAGATCACAGTGACGCAGGCGATCAACCGCGCGATCGACGAGGCGATGGCCGAGGATGAAGGCGTGATCCTGCTCGGCGAGGATGTCGCCGCGAAGCAGGGCGGCGGGGTGTTCAAGATATCGGCGGGGCTGACCGAGAAATATGGCGAGAACCGCGTCCGCGCGACGCCGATTTCGGAGCAGGCGATCGTCGGCGCGTGCGTCGGCGCGGCGCTCGCGGGTTTCCGCCCGATCGCCGAGATCATGCTGATGAACTTCGTGACGGTCGCGATGGACCAGATCGTCAACCATGCCGCGAAGCTGCGCTTCATGTCGGGCGGGCAGACGCATGTGCCGCTGGTGCTGCGCACGACGACCGGGGTCGGGGTCGGGTTCGGCGGGCAGCATAGCGACATGCTCGAGGCCTGGTTCGCGCATGTGCCGGGGCTGAAGGTGGTGACGCCGTCGAACGCCGCCGACGCGCAGGGGCTGATGCGCGCGGCGATCGCGTGCAACGACCCGGTGATCTTCATCGAAAATATCCTCTGTTATGGGCTGAAATCGGACGATCCGGGGCCGGGGCATATTGTTCCGCTGGGCAAGGCGGCGGTGACGCGCGAGGGCAGCGACTGTTCGATCATCACCTATGGTCGCACCGTGCTCGACGCGCTTGAAATCGCCGAGCGTCTGGCGGGCGAGGGCATTTCGGTCGAGGTGATCGATCTGCGCACTATCGCGCCGTATGACGAGGCGACGGTCACGGCGTCGGTCGAAAAGACCGGCCGCGCGCTCGTGCTCCACGAAGCGGTGAAGCAATATGGCACCGGCGCCGAGATCGCCTCGCGGCTCAATGAAAAGCTGTTCGGCAAGCTGAAGGCGCCGGTGACGCGCATCGGCGGTGCCTTCTCGGCGGTGCCGATGGCGAACGCGCTCGAACAGGCGTGGATCCCTAACAAGGACGCGATCGCCGATGCGGTGCGGACCGCGATGAACTGGAAGGGCTGAGGCGATGGCGGAGGAATTGCGCATACCGAAGATCGGCATGTCGGCGACCGAAATGACGCTCAACGAATGGATGTTCGGCGACGGCGAGCGCGTCGAGGTTGGCGACATCCTCTATACCGTCGAAACCGACAAGACGACGGTCGAGGTCGAGGCCCAGGTCGCGGGGATCATCCGCCCGATCGGCGTCGAGGGCGAGGTCTATCCGGTCGGCGCGCTGGTCGGGACGATCGAATGACCCCGCTCGAAGCCAGCAAGGCGATGTACGACGCGGTGCACGCAGGCGATTGGAATGCGGTCGCCGATTTCATGGCCGAGGATTTCGTCATCCATGAACCCACGTCGCTGCCCTATGGCGGCGAATGGCGCGGGCGCGATGCGCTGCAACGGCTCTACACGCATGTCATGGGTTATTGGGACGATCCGGTCGTCAAATGGCAGGAGTTGGTCGGCGGCGAGAAATATGCCGTCGCACTGCTCCATTTCACGGTGACCGCGAAGGCGAGCGGCAAGCGCTTCGAGACGCATATCGCCGAGGTCACCGCGTTCGACGACGCCGGCAAGATGGCGTCGATGCGTATCCATTATTTCGACACGGCCGACATAGTCGGCCAATTGAAGGCATAAGCCATGGCCGAAGCGCCGCATGTCATCGTCCTCGGTACCGGCGGCGCGGGGTTCACCGCCGCGATTGCGGCGCATGAGGCCGGGGCGCGGGTGTCGCTGTTCGAAAAGGGCGAGCAGGTCGGTGGCACCACCGCCTGGTCGGGCGGAATGATCTGGGTTCCGAACAACCATCATGAGGCGACGCTGGGGGTCGAGGACAGCCGCGACAAGGCGCTGACCTATCTGATGTCGATGTCGCATGGGCTGATGCAGCAGCCTCTGGTCGAGGCGTTTCTCGACCACGGGCCGGAGATGGTCGCGTTCCTCGAGGCGAACACCCCGGTGCAGTTCCGGCCGATCCCCGAATTTCCCGACTATCACGCCGAGTTTCCGGGCGGGATGCCGAATGGCGGGCGGTCGCTCGATTGCCCGCTCTATTCGTTTCACGAACTGGGCGAGTGGGCCGACCGGGTCACGCTGTCGCCCTATTATCCGATGCCCTATTTCTCGATCTACGACACGCCACTGGGGCAGGCGAAGCCGCAGCCGCTGACGCCCGAGGAATTGCAGCGCCGGATCGACGGCGACTTGCGCGGCAGCGGGCAGGCGCTGGTTGGCCGTCTGCTGCGGGCTTGCCTCGATCGCGGTATAGAACCGCAGACCGGCCATCGCGCGGTACGGCTGCTCATGGATGACGACCGCGTGGCGGGCGTCGTGTTCGAGACCGTCGACGGCGAGGTCGAGGTCGGCGCCGATGCGGTGATCCTCGCCACCGGCGGCTTCGAATGGGACGCCGACCTCCTCCGCGCCTTCATCCGCGGCCCGATGACGCATCCGCTGAGCCCGAAGACCAATAGCGGCGACGGGCTCAAGATGGCGATGCGCGTCGGGGCGATGCTCGGCAATATGCGCGAGGCCTGGTGGATGCCGGTGGCCGAGGTGCCTACGAACGAAAGTTCGACGGGCAAGACGCTCGTCGCGGGGCAGCGCAGCCTGCCGCATTCGATCATGGTCAACCACGCGGGCCAGCGCTTCACCAACGAGGCGGCGAATTACAATGCGATCGGCGCGGCGTTCCACGACCAGGACGTCAGCGCGTTCGATTACAAGAACCTGCCGTGCTGGCTGCTCTTCGACCAGCAATATATCGACCGCTTCGGTTTCGGCATGATCAGCGGCGAGCGTGGTGTCGCGCCGCCGCAATGGGCGATGCGCGCCGAGAGCCTGTCCGAACTGGCGAAGCGGCTGGAGATCGATCCCGACGCGCTCGAAGGGACGGTCGAGCGCTTCAACGCGCATTGCGCGGGCGGGCGCGACCCCGATTTCGGGCGCGGCGATGCGGCGCACGACCAATGGTGGGGCGATCCCGACGGGCGCGGCTCGACCGCCGCGACGCTCGGGCCGATCGGCCAGGGGCCCTTCTTCGCGGTCGAGATCAAGAGCGGGGCGCTCGGCACCAAGGGTGGGCCGCAGACCGATGTGAATGGACAGGTGCTGAGCGTCGACGGCGGATCGATCCGGGGCCTCTATGCCGCGGGCAATGTCATGGCCTCGGTGATGGGCATGACTTACGGCGGCCCGGGCGGGACGATCGCGCCGGGCATGGTGTTCGGCTTCCTCGCGGGGCGCCATGCCGCGACCGTGTCGGCGAAGCAACTGGAGGGCGCGGCATGAAGAAAATCCTCGTCCTCGGCGCACCGGCCGACCAGGGCGTTCCGCTGCTCACCGCGCTGAAGGCGCGGGGGCTGGAGCCGACCGCCGGCGTGCGGCGCCCCGGCGCGATGGCGACGACCGCGCACCCCGACGTTCCCGAGGTCGCGGCCGACCTCTACGACGTCGCCAGCCTCACCGCCGCCTTTCACGGGCAGGATGCGCTGGCGATGCACCTGCCGTTCGAGTTCGACCGCGCCCGCGCGGCGACGATAGGGCGCAATATTGCCGAAGCGGCGCGTGCGGCGGGACTGAAGAAGATCGTTTTCAACACGAGCTGTTTCGTCGCCGACCGCGACCTCGATCTGTCGGCGCACGACGGGCGGCGCGACATCGAGCGCGCGATCCACGACAGCGGCGTTCCCTATGTGATCATCGAACCGATGGTGTTCATGGACAATATCACCCGCATCTGGTCGCGCCCGGCGATCGTGGGCCGCGGGGTGTTCGCCTATCCGGCGGCCGAGACGCTGAAGATCAGCTGGGTCTGCCTGGAGGATGTCGCGGCCTATATGGTCGCGGCGCTGCTCCATGAGGATCTGGTCGCCGACCGGATCGCGGTCGGCGGGCCCGAGGCGCTCATTGGCGCCGAGGTTGCCGAGCGGCTGTCCGTCGTGGCGGGCCGACCAGTGCGTTTCCAGAGTCTCAGCCCCGACGAATTCGCCGCGCGGATGAGCGAACTTGTGACCGGATCGCGTGAGGTGCAGCCCGCGAGCATCTATGACGGGATGGCGAAATTCTATCGCTGGTACAACGAGCAGCCGGTGTCGCCCGTCGCGCTCGACGCGGTGCCGGCGGCGCGGCTGCTGGGGGTGACACCGACGCCGTTCGCGGAGTGGGCGGCGCGGCAGGACTGGTCGCCGGTGACGGCGTAGTTCCGCTTTTTTTTTTCGCGATTGGATCTCTTGCAAATCCATGGAACGACCGTTTTCGACCGGTTGCGGACGCTCAGTATGCTGGCAAGGTTTTGGCATCGGCAACAGCGTCTTCACCCGCCTGAATGTCGAGAGAATGCACCTCCCAACAGGCGTCGAACCCACGCGCCAATGCGGTTTGTCTCAATTCCGGGAAATCGTCCTTCAACAATGCCAGGAACATCGACCAATGGGCTGCGCTCAACTCTGCTCGCCCAGGGACGCAGTGTCGATCGGGATGGCCCTGTCGAACGGAATATATGGAGCCGAAATCATCTGGTTCGGTAAATTCTGCCATAATCTCTCGGAAAGCCGGGGTAGGCAGGTAAACCAGATAAGCTGTACCGATCAACGTCATGCGCCAGCTTAGATTTAGAAGTGTCCGGTTTCTAGCTATTTCAACCGTTCGATACCGATGCGCATGCGATGACCGCTTTCGGGCGTTGGTTGCCGCGGAAGGAATAATGCTCTCTCCCCTTCAGGGGAGAGATACGCAGGCTTGCCGGTTTACCGGCTAGCCGGAGTTGAGAGGGGCGTGACGATGTCCCCCTCTCCCAACCCTCTCCCCTAAAGGGGAGAGGGCTAAATGCCCGCTCCCCACCCCAAAGCCCACGCTCGTTTCACCGGTTCGCAAAAAAAGATATGCGCACCCTTTTTATGGCAGGTGACCCTCGACATATTTCTCCAGCGTACGGTGGAAATGGCGGATGCGGCTTTCCTGATAATGGCCGAGCTCGATCACGCCGTTGGGCGAGGACTTCATGCCCTCCTGCACATAGGGCAGGTTTTCCATATCCTGGTCGAACACCCCGGCGAGCGCGGCGCCGATCAGGTGGCTGGCGCTGGCGAAGGGCTGGTCGTCGGGGATCAGGTGCATCGGCGCCGATTTGGGGGCCTGCTCGCCCTTGGGCGTGCGCATCAGGATGCGGACCTCCATCAGGCAATGGTCGGTGTCGCCCCAAGGCCGCCAGCGATAGACGATGTTCGGTACCAGCCCGCCCCATGGCGACCAGTTGGGGAAGACATTATAGGTGAAATTGTCGAGCATCTCGCTGTCGGTCGCGTCCGAATAATCATGCCCGTTCATCGCGCCAAAAGCATCGCGGTTCGCCTGCGCCAGCACCTTGCGCGCGAGCATCGGATCGTCGGCGTCGAAGCCCTTGAGGTCGGTCGGATCGCCGGTCGCGCGCCGCGCGCGGCTGTCACCGCCGCCGATGAAATCCTCGAGCGACTTCAGGACATAGAATTGGTCCTTGCCCTTGATGTGCGGCGACATCGCGCCCGCCGGGGTGATCGCGCGGTTGAGGAAATCGCCATAGAGGTCGTAGCGGGTGTTCGCGTCGGCGGTGAAACCGAGGATCTGCGGATGGGTGACGATGCTGTGCCACGCCTCCATGAACGCCTCGGCGACCGCCTTCCAGTTGGCGGGAATGACCCGGCCGACCCACGCGGCGGTGTGGCATTCGTCGAGCCGCCAATTGTCATAATGTTCGACGCCGGGGCCGACCCAGTCGCGGAAAGGCGGCAGGTTATGGTTCTCGGTGACGAGCAGGAAACCCTGCCAGCTTTCGACCTTCAACTCGGGAAGGCTCATGTCCTTGTCGTCGAGATGCTTGAAGTCCCACGCGCACGGCGCTTCCTTGAAGCGGCCGTCGTGGTGCCAGGAAAAGCCGTGGAAGGGGCAGCGCAGATTCACCGCGGGGCCGCTCTCGGTGCGCAGCTTGCGTCCGCGATGGAGGCAGACGTTGTAGAAGGCTTTGACCGACAGATCCTTCTGGCGGACGAGCAAGATGCTCTTTTCGTTGATGTCGTAGACGACGGTGTCGCCGGGGTTCGGCATATCCTCTTCGCGCGCCGCGAACTGCCAGATGTTCGGCCACATCTTTTCGCGTTCGCGCTTTGCCCAATCGTCGCTGACATAACGCTCGATCGCGATCGGCTCGTCGCCGAGCTCCTGGTTCGATTCGGCGAAGAGATAGTCGGGGACGCGCCGCGTGTCGGCGTTGAGCATGTCGGTGTAGCTGGTGCCGGGGCAGCGGTCGTCGCGGGTCTGGTCCTGGGGAGGCGAGAGGTCGTTCATCGGTAACTCCGAAAGGTCAGGCAAGCTGGTCGAGCGGCATGCCGCAAGCGGCGGCGATCGAGCGGTGGACGCCGTGGAGCGCGGGTTCGTTCGCGCCGAGGACGACGCGGAAGTCGGCGGGCGCGGTCATCAGATTGGCATAGCCGTTGCTGGCGACACGATAATCCTCGGTCTGCACCACGGTCGCGGTCATGTCATAGGCCATTTCGCACATTGTGCGATGCTCGTCGCTCTCGACGCCGAACGGCGCATAGACCGCGAACTGGCAGAACATCTTGCCCGGGCCATCGGGGAACAGTCTGAAAACCTGCGTGAAATAAACGCCGGGGGTGACCGCGCCGAAAAAGATCACGGTGTTCGGGAACAGGAAATGCACCCCGCCATATTCGGTCTCGGGCCACTCGCTCTCGTCCTTGCCGACGAGCGCGCCGATCGACAGGTCGGGGAAGCTGACGCGGTGGTGACGGCCGATCGGTTCATAGACGTTGCGGTCGCTGTAATGGGTGCCGCCGATCGTCGAGGCGTGGAGCATCTTGAAATGATAGCTCTCGCCATAGGTGTCGAGCGCGAACTTCCAGTTCGAATCGGCGGTGAGGATGCCCTTTCTGACCGGCTCGGCGCGGTGCAGTTCGAGCTGCGCGAGCACCGGGCCGAAATCGCCCAGATGCGCCTCGGCATCGATCGGCGCGCCGTCGGGATTGGCGCACACGAAGATGAGGCCGAGATGCTCGGTGCAGGGCAGTTCGATGAGGTTGCGGGCGCCGATCTCGCAATCGGCGAAACCCTCCTTGCCCGGCTGACCGACGAGGGTGCCGGCGGGGTCGAAGGTCCAGGCGTGGAAGGGGCAGACGAGGCGCGGGCGCGGGCCGCTCCACGGTTCGGTCTCCTCGACCAGCTTGGCGCCACGGTGGGTGCACATGTTGAGGAAGGCGCGCGCGACGCCGTCCTTGCCGCGCGCGACGAGGATCGACGGGCCGGCCGAGTCGAAAACCAGCGTGTCGCCCGTCTTGGGAATGTCGCCCGACAGGCCGGCGACGATCGGTTCATTGCGGAAAATATGCTGCATCTCGGCCGCGTTGCGGGCTTCGCCGGTGTAGATGCTCTTGTGCAGCGGCAGCGGCGCCTCGGCGCGGTCGGTGCGGTTTTCGGCGACGATCGATACCAGCTTGCGCAGCCCGGTCCGCGCATTGCGCTTGCGGACGGCGGGCCAATCCTTCTGGACGATATGGGGATCGGACTCGGCCATGGCTCTCCTCACATTTTGCCCAGTATGACTCCGGGTCTCGAACAGCTTATCGCACAAAGCCCGGCGCTTGTGCGCTATCGCTTTTGAGGGGGAGAGACCCGATGACCCGACCCGCCACGCTCGCATCGCTGGGCGAGATCATGCAGTTGGCTTTCGTGCCGGCGGATTTCGACGCGGCGCTGAAGCACTGGACCGAGGTGATGGGCGCGGGGCCGTTTTTCCTGCTGCCGAACGTGACGCTTCCCGGCGGGCGCTATCGCGGCGAGCCGAGCGATCCGGTGTTCACCATGGCGCTGGGGTATTGGGGCGAGATGCAGATCGAGCTGATCCGGCCCGAGAATGACGCGAAATCGCTATATCGCGGCGAATATGCGGTGGGCGAGGGGCTGCACCATGTCTGCGTGCTGGTCGACTCGATCGCCGAGGCGCGGGCGCGGTGCGGCGAGGTCGGCGCGGAGATTATTTTCGAGGCGCCGGTCGGCGAAAGCGGCGGGGTGATCTACGCCGATCCGGGGACCGGGCCGGGGACGCTGGTCGAACTGCTCGAACCGCAGGCGGGGACGCGCGAGCTGTTCGCGATGATGCGCGATGCGGCGAAGGGATGGGACGGGAGCGCGCCGCTAAGGTCGCTGGGATAGAGCGCGGACTTTTCGCCAAAAGCTTCGTCATTGCGAGCGAAGCGAAGCAATCCTGAGCGGTTTACGCAGGCTCTGGATTGCCGCGTCGGTTTGCTCCTCGCAATAACGGGGTTTAGCTGTTCGCCCCCAGATACCCCAGTTGCCCGGCCTTGAAGATCGTCTGGGCGCGGTTGACCGAGTTCAGCTTCTCGCCGGCGCGGTGGACGTGATAGCGCACCGTCGCGTGGCTCAGCGAGATGATCATGCCGATCTCGCGATCGGTCTTGCCGATCGCCGCCCAACGCAGGCACTCGACCTCGCGCTTCGACAGCTCGCAGTCCGACGGAATGCGCCTTTTGGTCCGCATCGCCGAGGCATAGCCCGCAATGAAGCGCCGCGTCGCCAGCGACAGCGTGTCGCCGATTTCCGCGAACAAATCGGACAGGTCGTCGATGTCGGGATCGGTCGGATGAAAGCTGTTGGCCGAAATCTGGCCGAACGGCAGATGCACCGGAATAACGATCGCCGCCTTGTAGCGCGGGTTCGCGGCGAAATAGCGCGCCGGGTCGATTTCATCGAGATAGGGGTTCGGCTGCGCGGTGCGGAACCCGTCGCTGTTGCACCAGAAGGGCTCGCTTTCGTAGCGGCACGAGCGCGGCAGTGGCGAATGGAGCGCCAGCCGATGATCTTCCCACCAGCGTTCGCCGTCGCCAAGCCAGCCGAACAGGTCGGCGGCGAGGACGGCACCATCGGCGTCGACCATCGTTTCCTTCGACGCGATATCGTCGCACAGCGCGGCGCGCAGGCCAAAGGCCGCCGCATAGTCGCGCAGCAGCACCGCGGCATCGTGGATATCCTCCACGTTGCGGATCGTGACCGCGTCGACGAGCGTCCTGGCATCCATTGGGGGCGCGAACCCGTCGAGCGGCAGTTTTTCTGCCTGTTCTCCCATGATCGGGACTATTTCATACTGGCCGGCAAGTCGCAATGCATGTGTCATAAGCGGAGCACCGTCTTTGCTATGATGTTTTTCTGAACTTCGCTCGAACCGCCGAATACGGTCCAGGCACGGCTGTTGAGATAGCGCGCGGCGGCGACCTGCGCGTCGGCGTCGCCGATCGGGGGCGGGGCTTCATTGCCGTAGAGCGGGCGGACGGTCGGCAGTTGCAGGCCGTCATAGCCATGGAGGTCCATCGCGAGGCCGTCGATCCGCTGGTGGAGTTCGGACGAGATCAGCTTGACGAGCGAGGTCTGGGGGCCGGCGGGCCGGCCCTTGGCGATGTCGGCGAGGATGCGCAATTCGGTGGTTTCGAGCGCTTCGGCTTCGAGCCGCAGCCGCGCGATTTGCGTCGCGACCTGGATGTCGCCGCCGAGCGAGCCATTGTGCCCGCTCGGCGCTATGCCTGCGAGCTGTTCGAGATGGTCGATCGCGCGGATCAGGCGCGGCGCGTGGAAGGATCCGCCGCGCTCGTTCTCGAGCAGGAATTTGGCGATCGTCCAGCCCTGGCCTTCTTCGCCGATGCGGTTGTCGACCGAGGTGCGCGCGGCGTCGAGGAAGACCTGGTTGACCTCATGGTCGCCGGCCATGGTGACGATCGGGGTGACGGTGACCCCGGGCTGGTCCATCGGCACGAGCAGGAAGCTGATCCCCGCCTGTTTCCTGACCTCGCCGTCGGTGCGGACGAGGCAGAAGATCCAGTTCGCGTGATGCGCGTGGGTCGTCCAGATTTTCGACCCGTCGACGATATAATCGTCGCCGTCGCGCCGCGCGCGGGTGCGCAGCGAGGCGAGGTCGGAGCCGCTTTGCGGTTCGCTATAGCCCTGGCACCAATAATCGGTGCCGGCGCGGATCGCGGGGAGGAAACGGTCCTTCTGCTCCTGCGTGCCGAAGGCGCAGATGACGGGACCGACGAGACGGAGGCCGAGCACCGACAGCGCGGGTGCGCCGGCGATCGCGCATTCCTTTTCGAAGATATAGCGCTGCATCGGGGTCCAGCCGGTGCCGCCGCAATCCTCGGGCCAGTGATAGGCGACCCAGCCCTTGTCATTGAGGATGCGGTGCCAGACGAGCCCGATATCGGGTTCGACAAATACCCCGGGGGTGCGCTTGGCGCCGTCGCGGACATAGTCGGGCAGCGAGGTGCGCAGGAAATCGCGCACCTCCTCGCGAAATTCGAGTTCGTCTTGGGTGAGGTCTAAATCCATGATTTCACTAGCGTTCGAGGATCGCCACCGCCGACAGGCCGGGCGCTCCATAGACATGAGAATAACCGACCTTGGGGTCGTTCGGGACCTGCCGCTCGCCGCCGCGACCGCGCAGTTGCACCGTGTTTTCGTAAACCTGCCGCAGCCCCGACGCACCGATCGGTTCGCCGCAGGCGAGGCAGCCGCCGTCGGTGTTGATCGGCAGCTTGCCGCCGATTTCGCTCCAGCCCTCGGCGAACCATTGTTCCTGGTCGCCGTCGGCGCAGAAGCCGTTTTCGGCCATGTGCATGATCTCGGCGCCCGATTCGGTGTCCTGCAATTGCGCGACCGAGACGTCGCCGGGACCGATGCCCGCCATTTCGAAGGCGGCGCGGCTGGCGACCTCGGTGGGCTTGCCGCCGCCGCCGACGCTGACCGACGGCGCGAACACCTCGAACGATCCCTCGGGGCGGGTGCGGAAGGCGACGCTGGCGATACGCACCGCGTCGGACCCGAGTTCGCGCACCTTCTTCGCGCTCGCGAGCACCAGCGCGACCGCGCCTTCGGCGGGCGAGCAGAACATATATTTGGTCAGCGGGTCGTTGACCATCGGCGCGTTCAATATCGTGTCGAGCTCGACCGGCGAGCGGCGCCAGGCATGGTCGCAGAGCGTGCCGTTGCGAAAGGCCTTTTCGGCGACGAGGCCCAGGGTGCGGCGGCTGATCCCGTGGAGCGCCATGTAACGCTGGATCTTGAGCGCGAAGAATTGCGTCGTCAGCATCATGCCGGTTTCGCCATACCATTCGGGCAGGCCATATTCGGCGGGCTTGGCGTTGAAGGCGCCGCGCGGATGCTTGTCGAAGCCGACCGCGAGCGCGATATCGCACGCCCCCGCCGCGATGGCGTTGCGCGCCGAGGTCAGCGCGCTGCCGCCGGTCGCGCAGCCGTTGGCGACGTTGATGAAGGGGACGCTGGTCAGGCCCAGTTCGTTGACCATGATATCGGCCGACCCCGCCGCCGCCGAGCCGCCATAGGCGAATTCGATATCGCTCCACGCGATGCCGGCGTCGCCGAGCGCCTGCCCTACGGCATAGACGCCCTGGTCGCGGCCCGAGCGGCCGTCGGTGCGGCCGAAGGGGTGGATGCCCGCGCCGATGATATAAACGTCGTCGTTCATGCGGTGCTCCGGGGCCTGAAGGCATAGGTCGAACGGTTGTCGTCGAAGGCGACGACGGCGAATTCCATCGCCATGCCGATGCGCATGTCGGCGGGCGTCGCATCGACGATCCGCGTCTCGACGATCACCTCGCCGGGCAGTTCGACATAGCCGATGAGGAAGGGCTGGAAGGGCTGGGGGCCGCTATAGGGTTGCTTGGGTTCGAAACCCTGCGTGGTCCACGACCAGAGCGTGCCGTGGCGCGCCAGCGCGACCGGTTCGACCAGCGCCGCGGCGTCGCCGTCGGGAACCGGAAAGACGATCTCGCCACTGGCGCGCCGCCCGCCGATCAGCCGGGGTTCGGCCTCGTCGGTCCACAGGCCGGGGGCGATGGGGGTCAATGCGGTCATGCCGCCCTCGCATAGCTGCGCAGGCAATAGGCCTGATCGCCCAATAATTTGTCGAGCAGCATGACGCGTTTCAGCGCATGGCCGATCGCGAGTTCGTCGGTCTGGCCCATGCCGCCGTGCATCTGGACCGCTTCGAGCCCGATCCGCGTCGCCGCTTCGCCGACAAAGGCCTTCGCGCCTGCGGCGATGCGCGGCCAGTTGGCATCGTCGGTCGTCGGGTCGAGCATCGCGGTGCGCAGCACCATCGAACGTGCCTGTTCGAGCGCGGCATAGCATTCGACGAGCCGGTGCTGGAGCGCCTGGAAGCTGCCGATCGCGGCGCCGAACTGCTGGCGCTCGCCGACATAGGCGAGGGTGTCGTCGAACATCGTCTGCGCGAGGCCGAGCATCTCGGCGGCAGCGAGCAGGCGGACGTCGCCGATGACGCGATCAAAGGCGGCGCGCGGCAGGTCAAAGATTTCGGCCGGGGTGCGGTGCAGATCGACGATCGCCGCGTTCGATCCGTCGATGACCGGATAATCCTGCTGCACGATTCCGGCAGCGCCGCTCGCAATCTTCGCGAGCTTCCCGCCGGCGAGCGTCACGAGCAGCGTATCGGCCATCGGCGCACCGAGGACGAAGGTCTTGGCGCCGGCGACATGGTCGCCGTCCGACTTCGTCCCGACGGCCTCGGTCTCATAGCGGCGGCCGGGTTCGGCAAAGGCGACAGCGGCGAAGCGCTCGCCCGCGAGCAGGTCGCCGACTAGCGCCGTTTCACCCACAGCAGCGGCAAGACGGATCGGCAGCACGCCATTTTCGAGCCAGGGATCGATCGCAAGGCCCTTGCCCAGCGCTTCGCCGACCAGCGCGAGATCGACCATCGTCCCGCCCATGCCGCCCATCGCTTCAGGCGCGGCGAAGGCAAGCAGGCCGAGGTCGGCGAGTTGCCGCCAGCGATCGCGCGAATAGCCGCCGGCCTGCCCGCGCATCGCGTGGCGTGCCGCGACGTCGACCGGGCCGAGGAAGCGGCCGATCGACTCGCGAGCCATCTGCTGGCCTTCGTCGAGATCGAAATTCATGCGCGCCGCCCGAAGTTGATCGGCAGGGTGGTGAGCCCGCGCAGCAGCATGTTCGGCGGCCAGCTCGGCTGGTGGCCGTCGGCGACGCGGAAGTCGGTCAGGCGTTTGAGCAATTCGGTGTAGGCGACCGCCATCTCCTTGCGGCTCAGCATATTGCCGACGCACATATGAATGCCCTTGCCGAAGGCGAGGTGGCTGCGTGCATTACTCCGTTCGATGTCGAAACGGTCGGGATCGGGATATTTGGCGGGATCGCGGTTCGCGGCGGCATAGCGCAACTGGACCATCGCGCCCTTGGGGATCGCGACGCCGCCGAGTTCGGTGTCCTTGAGAACCATGCGCCACATGCCCGCGGTCGGGCTTTCGGTGCGCAGCACTTCTTCGACGAGGTTGAGGATCGCGCGCTCATTGTCTTCGTCGACCGCCGCGACCGCCTTCGCCATCTGGTCGGGGTTTTCGATCAGCTGGAGCAAGCCGCCGGCGAGCGCCGAGGTCGTGGTCTCGTTCCCCGCGACCATCAGCTGCTGCATGATCGACAATATTTCCGCGTCTTCGAGCGGGCGTTCGCCATCGACCTCTGCGTAAACGAGGTCGGAGAGCAGGTCCTCGGTGCGGTTGGCGCGGCGCTCGTCGATCTTGGCTTTGACGAAATGCTGAAATTCGACGACTTCGCGTGCACATTCGAGTTCGCGATCCTTGGGGATCATCCGCCCGAGGCGGTCGACGAAGGCGTCGGACCAGCGCTTCACCTTGTCGAGATCGTCGTTCGTCATGCCGATCTGGCTGGCGATCATCGCGACGGGCAGGGGGATGCCGAAATCGCGCACGAAATCGGCTTCGCCTTTTGCCGCCATCTTGTCGATCAGGTCGATCACGACGCCGCGCATATTCTCCTCGATCGCGGCGACGCGCTTCATCGAGAAGGCAAGGTTGACGAGCTTGCGAAAGCGCGTGTGGGTCGGCGGGTCGGCGGTGAGCAGCGTATCGACCTGTGGCCAGCCGTCGGCGAGGATCGCCGCGACATCGCCATCCTCGGCCATCGCGCCCGACAAGGTACCCTGAAAATTGTTCGAGAAGGTTTCGACGTCGCCGGTCGCCTGCGAACAGAGATCGTAGGAGAGGACGAGGAACATGCCCTCCGACAGCTGGACGACCGGGCTCTTGGGCATCCACGCGCGATAATAGTCGAACGGGTCCGCAATCACCTGTGGTTCGAAAAAACTGCCTGCGGCGATGTCGTTCACGCGCCTCTTCCCTCAATCTTGTTCTTATACGCCCGACTATATGCAGCCGCTCCCCGGGCGCGATGCACAATTTCGTTAGGCGACTGCCAAATCGGGGGCGACATAGGCGAGGGCATTGGCGAGCAGGCGGCGGAAGTTCGGGTCGGCATAAGCGGCGGGTCCGTCGCCGGGCTGCAGGTAGACGAGGCGGCCGGCGCCGACGGGTTTTTCCCAGGCGATGAGGTCGGTTTCGGGGCGATGGTCCCAGCCCGTATTGCTGAACATCTGCCCCGCGACGGCCTGCGCCGCCGAATAGAAATTGTCGCGAACGAAGGCGTGGTCGGCGCGGAGCAGCGGTTTGTCCGCGCCCCAGACCGGGGCCAGATACAGCTCATCGCAGAGCGGAAAGCGGGACGGCAGTCCGGCGGTCACGGGATGTTCGGGGTCGAGGACGATGGCGTCGTATTGGACCTCGTGGCGATAGCCCGAGTCGAGATGCGCAGCGCCGTTCGCTTCGCCGGGCGCATAGAGAAAACGCCCGCCGACCATCTCGGCCCACTCGGGCCATTCGGCCCAGCCCGCGATCGCATGGTGCATCGCTACCGCACCGCCGCCGCGGGCGAAATGGTCGGCGATGGCGCGGCGATAGGTGAAGGAGGGCGGCCGCGCCGCCGCCCTGCCACCCTCGAAACGATAGCCGGGCATGTCGTAGAAGAGGATCGCGTCGGCGTCCTGCGCCGCGCCTTCGGCGATCGCCGTCTCGGCCTCGGGGTGGATCAGATGCGTGACCGTCCAGCCGGTGAAGCTCGCGAGCAGGCCGGCGAAGGGTTCGGCCTCATAGGGATGCCCGCCCGAGAGGACGAGAAGTTGCCGTTGCCCCGTCATGCGATCTTCAGGATCATCTTGCCCTGATTGCTGCCCGCAAAGAGCCGCATGAAGGCGTCGAAGCTGTTCTCGATTCCTTCGTCGATATGTTCGTCGGCGACGAGCTTGCCCTGCTGCAGCCAGGCCGCCATCTCGGCGCCGCCTTCGGCAAAGCGCGGGATATAGTCGGCGACGAGTAGCCCGCGGATCGAGGCGCGGTGGACGATGAGCTGCCAGATGTTGCGCGCGCCGATCTTTTCGACGCTGTTATACTCGCTGATCAGGCCGCAGAGGCCGATGCGCGCGCCGTGGCGCAGGTTGTTGAGGCCGGCGTCGAGGATGTCGCCGCCGACATTTTCGAAGATGATGTCGACGCCGTCCGGCGCCTCGGCGCGGATCGCGGCGGTGAGCGCCTGAAGGTCTTTCCCGCGATAGTCGATCGCGGCGTCGAAGCCGTAGCGGCCCGTCAGCTTCGCGCATTTTTCGGGACCGCCGGCGATGCCGATGACCTTGCTCGCGCCCTTGATTTTCGCGATCTGCCCGATGAGCGAGCCGACCGCGCCCGCTGCGCCGGTGACGAGTACGACGTCGCCGGGCTTGGGCTCGCAGACGTCGATATAGCCAAAATAGGCGGTCATCCCGACCGCGCCGAGGACCGAGAGATAGTTGGTTATCGACGGCACCAGCGTCGCGTCGATCGGCTGGGTGAAGCCGCCGACGGTGCCGACCGAATAATCCTCGATGCCGTTGAGGCCGAGTACCCATTGGCCCGGTTCGAACCCTTCGGCCCTGCTCGCCTCGACCACGCCGACGGTCGAGGCGCGCACCGAGGCGCCGAGCGGGATCGGCGGCATATAGCTCGGCGCATCGTCCATCCAGCCGCGGATCGCGGGGTCGAGCGAGGCATAATGGTTGCGGATCAGGAATTCGCCGTCGGCGAGTTCGGGGGTGGGTTCGGTGACCAGCGAAAAATCGTCGGGGACCGGTTCGCCATTCGGACGGCGGGTCAGCAGGAAGCGGCGGTTATCGGGCATGGATAGTCCTCAGGCAGGGGTGATGGCGACCGGGATCGCGCTTTGCAGCGACTGGCCGGTGATCGGGTCGTAACGAACGGTTTCGCTGACGAGGCGGTTGGTCGAATTGCCGCGTGTTCGCACCTGGTCGGGGCCGACATCGGGGCCACCGAACGCATGCGCCATCGACACCACCCCGGGGCGCATGCCCGTGGCGGCGCGCGCCTCGGCAACGACCTCGCCCGCCGCCGAGCGGATGCGGACGATATCGCCCTCGCTGCACGGGATGCGCGCCATGTCGTCGGGGTGGAGGAAGGCGGGGTTGGTGGTGCGCTTGGCGGTGAGCGCGGTCAGGTTCTGACCGGTCGAATTGAAGCGATGGCGGCTGCGCCGCGATACCATGCGGTAAGGGAAGTCGGCGGCGGGCTGGTCGGCGGTGGCATAGGCGATCAGCTGATCGGGCATCGCGCCCGCCGTCAGGTCGAAACGGCCCGGTGCATCGGGATCGCCGGCTTCGACGACCGGGTGGAGGTCGGGATAAATCACCGCCTGGCCATCGATAGTGTCGGCGCGGACCTGGCCCGGCGCGACGACGCAGCCGGCGGTCATCAGGTCGAGGAACGTCTGTTTGCTGGGCTTCTCGTCCATCGGGCAGGGGCCGCCCGCGAGCGGGATCGGGCTTCCGATGCGGCGCGCGAGGCCCCAGAGCATTTCCCACTCCTCGATCAGGTCGCCGGGCGCGTCGATCATCGCCTCGGTATAGCGGGCGTAGGGGATTTCGTACCACCATTCGGACAGGTTGCTGATGTCCTCGCGTTCGAGGCACATCGTCGGGGCGAGGATATAGTCGGAGCGTTTCGCGGTCGCGCTCTCGGCGTTGACGTCGATGCTGACGAGCAGGTCGAGACCGCCGAGCGCGCGGGTCATCTTGTCCTGATCGGGGAAGGCGACGACGGGATTGCCGCCGATCACGATCAGCGCGCGGATCTGGCCCTCGCCGGGGGTGAGCATCTCGTCGGCGAGAACGTTGCACGGCATTTCCATGCCGAGATGGGTGAGGCCGCGGATGCGCGAGGCGGGGAAGCCCTCGCCATAGAGCGCCATCGGCGGCGCGACCTGCGCGCGGCGCGGGCTGACCGCGGTGAAAACGCGCGGGATCGAGCTTTTCTCGCCCTCGCGGCAGAAGCGCCCGCAGAGGATGTTGAGCGACGAGACGAGATATTGGGTGAGGGTGCCCTGGCCCGCCATTTCGGGGCCGGTGCCGGTCGAGACCACACCCTTGGTGCCGGTCGCGAACATGCGCGCGGCGGCGACGAGCTGCGCCTCATCGACCCCGGCGCGGCCGGCGGCGACGGCGGGGGTGAAATCGGCGACGGCACGCTTCAGGTCATCGAGACCATCGACATATTGCTGGACGAAGCCCTTGTCGTAGAGTCCTTCGGACAGGATGACATGGATGATCCCGGCGAGCATCGCGGGGTCTTCGCCGGGGCGCACCGGCAGATGGATATGGGCGAGCGCCGCGACGTCGCTCTCGCGCGGGTCGGCGACGATCAGCTTCAGCCCCTTGTCGAGCGCATCGCGCAGGCGGCGCGAGGGCGAGAAGGGGGGGAGGCCGCCCGGCGGGCCGTAATGCGAGACGATCGGGTTGTTGCCGATGAAAAAGGCGACGTCGGCCTCGGCAAAGGTGTGCATGCCGCCCATCCAGTTGCCGTAGCGCATCGTCGTATAGACCTTGGCGGGCTGATCGAGGGTCACCGAGGTGTAGATGTTGCGCGTGCCGAGCCCCTGCGCGAAGGCCATCGCGCTGCCGACCCCGGCGCTGTTTTGAAAGGCGTAAGTGCCGCCATAGACCGCGACCGCGTGCGGGCCATGTTCGGCGATGATCGCCGACAGCCTGGCGCCGATCTCGTCGAGCGCGGTCTCCATCGCGATGTCCTGAAACGCGCCATCGACGCGTTTACGGGACACCGTCAGCCGCTGCGGGCCGTGATGCGCCTCGGGCAATTGGCGGCCCTTGATGCAGGTGTACCCGCCGAACACCGGGTCGTCGGGGTCGCCCTGCACCTTGGTGACGCGGCCCTCGTCGATGGTGACGAGCATCGCGCAATTGGCGTGGCAGAAGCGGCAGAAACTGCGGCGGACCTCGGGCATCTTCTCTCTCCCTGATCGCACCCTACGCCCCCGGCGGCGTCAATCGACTGGCACTTTTGGCGGTGGCTGACGGCGGGACGCGGGCGCAATTTCCGGACAAAGAACAGGGAGAGTATCGATGCCGACATCGCGCCAATGGCTGCTCAACGGACATCCGCGCGGACGCGGGATCGAGGACGGCGATTTCGTGCTGGCCGAAAAGGAGGTCGGTGCGCCCGGCGACGGCGAATTGTTGCTCAAGACACTCTACCTCGGCTTCGACCCGGCGCAGAAGGGGTGGATGGAAAATATCGCCGACTATGTCGCGCCGATGGCGATCGGCGACGTCATGCGCGGAAGCGGGATCAGCGAAGTCGTCGAGAGCCGTCATCCGGGTTTCGCCGCCGGCGACCTGGTGATGGGCTCGACCGGCTGGACCGAATGGCATGTCTCGAACGGCGACGGGCTGGTGAAGATCGACACCGCGTTGCCGCCGACCGCGATGCTGTCGGTGCTCGGTACCACGGGCGTCACCGCCTATTGCGGGCTGTTCAAGGTCGGGCGTCCGGTCGCGGGCGATACGGTGCTCGTGTCCGGCGCGGCGGGGGCGACGGGATCGGTGGTCGGCCAACTCGCGAAGATCGCCGGGTGCCGCGCGGTCGGCATCGCGGGGGGCGAGGACAAGTGTCGCTGGCTTGTCGAGGAAGCGGGCTATGACGCCGCGATCGATTACAAGGCGGGTAATGTTCGAAAGCAGATCAAGGAGCTTTGCCCCGGCGGCGTCAACGTGATCTTCGACAATGTCGGCGGCGCGATTTTGAACGACATGCTCGGCGAGATCGCAACCGGCGCGCGGGTCGCGGTGTGCGGCGGGATCAGCCGGTACGAGAGCGGATCGCTGCCCGCGGGGCCGCAGAATTACTTCAACCTGATCTTCCGCCGCGGATCGATGGCGGGGTTCATCGTGCTCGACTGGGCAGCCGAGTTTCCGGAGATCCGCAAGCGGCTCGAGGGCTTCGTGCTCGATGGCCGGCTGAATTACCGCGAGGATGTGCAGCACGGGTTCGAAAATGCGCCCGCGACGCTGAAACGCCTGTTCAGCGGCCAGAACCGCGGCAAGCAACTCTTGAAACTCTGAGGAGAACGACATGGGCAGGCTGGCAGGCAAACGCGCCGTCATCATCGGCGCCGCATCGACGGGCAATATGGCGCAGGTGACCGCGCGGCTGTTCGCGCGCGAAGGCGCGACGGTGATGGTCGCGGGGCGTAAGCGGGAACCCCTCGACGCGCTGGCGGCCGAGATCGGCGGTCACGCCGCGCTGTGTGACATCACCGACAAGGCGTCGGTCTTTGCGCTCGCCGATGCGGCGAAGGCGGCGATGGGCGGGATCGACATCGCGATGAACGCGAGCGGCTGGGGGCTACTCAAGCCGCTGCTCGAGGTGACCGAGGAGGAACTGGACGCCATCGTCGCGTTGCAGTTCACCGGGGTGCATCATTTCCTCCAGGCCTTCGTCGGCGCGATGCTGGCGAACGATCCGACCGGCGGGTCGATCATCCAGATTTCGTCGGCGACGACGCGATCGCCGATCGGCAATCACGCCGCTTATATCGGCACCAAGACGGGGTCGGAGGCGCTGATCCGCTGCGTCGCCAATGATTTCGGCGCCGCGGGCATCCGCGCGAATATCGTGTCGCCGGCATTTACCGAGTCGCCGATGACCGAGGGGGCGTTCGCGACCCCGGGGCTCGTCGATGCTTTCCTGCCGCGTTATCCGCTGGGGCGGCTCAACACGGCGCAGGATGTGGCGAATGCGTGCCTGTGGCTGGCGAGCGACGAGGCGTTCGTGACCGGCGAGAATTTGCAGCCCAATGGCGGGCTGGCTTTGCGGGGGAATCCGCAGGAGCATGATATTGCTGCGGCGGTGGGTGCGGCGATGGCGAAGTTGCAGGCGCAATAATAAGCTTCGTCATTGCGAGCGCAGCGAAGCAATCCAGAGCGGTTTACGCAACTCTGGATTGCTTCGCTGCGCTCGCAATGACGACGATATGGGGTGCGCTATCCGATCTGCCGCTCGCGGCCTTCCCAATAGGGAGCGCGCAGTTCGCGCCGCAAAATCTTGCCCGACGGATTGCGCGGCAGCGCGGGGATGAAATCGACCGACTTGGGGCATTTGTAACCCGCGATCCGTGTCCGCGCCCAGGTGATGATCTCGGCGGCGTCGGCGGTCTCGCCGTCCTTCAGCACGACGCATGCCTTCACCGCCTCGCCCCATTTTTCGTCGGGGACGCCGACAACCGCGACGTCGGCGACGGCGGGGTGGCCGTAGATCGCATTCTCGACCTCGGCCGGATAGACATTTTCGCCGCCCGAGATGATCATGTCCTTGACCCGGTCGTGGAGGTAGAAATAGCCGTCCTCGTCGGTGTAGCCGGCGTCGCCGGTGCGCAGCCAGCCGTCACCGTCGATCGTCTCCGCCGTCGCCTCGGGCCGGCCCCAATATTCGCGCATGTTGGCCTGCGCCCGGATCGCGATTTCGCCGATTTCGCGCGGGGGCAGGGCGTTGCCGCTGCCGTCGATCACCCGCATTTCGACCCCGCGCAGCGGCTTGCCGACCGAGCGCATCCGTTCGTTGCCCGCCGGGTCGTGATCCTCGGGCGGCAGCGCCGCGATCGTCCCCGACGTCTCTGTCATCCCGTACATCTGGACGAAGCCGCACTGGAAGATGTCGATACACTGGCGCAGCAGGTCGAGCGGGATCGGCGAGGCGCCATAGGAGATGTGGCGGAGGCGCGAGAAATCGACCTCGCGCGCACGCGGCTGATTGACGATGATCTGCATCGCCGCGGGGACCATGAAGATTTTCGAGATGCCATGCGCCTCGATCAGGTCGAGCACCCCGCCGGGGTCGAATTCGCGGGTGATGACGCCGGTGGCGCCATTGGTCATCACGGTGATGCCGTAACCGGTGCCGCCGATATGGAAGCTGGGCATGGCGACGAGCCCGACGTCGTCTTCGTCCCAGCGCTCCCAATCGGCCTGAAGCGCGGGGTCGCGGTCGAGCTTCGAGCGCAGCACCGACCCGTTCGTGAGCACCGCGCCCTTGGGCTTGCCAGTGGTGCCCGAGGTGTACATCTGGATCACCGCGTCACTTTCGCCGCGCGCGATATCGGGGTCGGTGTCGGGAAAGCCATCGCGCCAGCTGCGGTAGTCGGCGAAGCCGCTCGCCGCGCCTTCGGTCGCGATGACATGGTCGATGCCGGGAAAAGTATCCCGGTTTGTCGCGACCAGATCGGTGAATTCGGGGCCGACCAGCAGGAAACGCGCGTCGCAATCGGCGATGATCCACGCGATCTCGGGCACCGCGAGGCGCCAGTTGACCGGAGTCATCACGCCGCCGGCCTTGGCCACCGCCATCACCGCTTCGAAATAGAGGTCGCTGTTCTTGCCGAGATAGGCGACGCGGTCGTCGGGTTTCAGCCCAAGCGCGATCAGGCCGTTCGCGGCGCGGTTGCTGTTCGCGTCGAAGTCGGCGTAGCGCGTTGTGCGGCCTTCGAAATGGAAGAGAATCTTGTCGGGGCGTTCGCGCCCGTTCCGCCGCGCGACGTCGGCGACGCGCTCGAATGCTGCGACCTTTTGCGTCACCTTTGTCCCGCTCCCTTTATGCGCGCCCTTCGCCGAGCGCCTGCCGGTAGAGCATGGAGTCAGCCGCGTAGAAATTGCAATGGAAACCCGACGGGACGCGGAACGGTATCTGCACCATCGCGACCGGACCCGCCGCGATGTCGAGCGCGTCGAAGATCGCGAGTTCGCTCGTCGCGGCGCCGGCGCGGTGGACGAGCGTCATCGCATAACCGTCGCCCTCGCCTTGCGCGCCGACCCTGGGCGCGAAGATCATCTCGCCGCACGAGGCGCCGTTGCCGAAATGATAATAGTCTTCCTGGCCGCTCACCGTGTCGAACCGCAGCACACCGTCCATTCCCTCGGCGCGGCCGTCGCGGCTGTTCAAGTTGATGTTGGCGAAGCTGTGGCGCGAGGCGCGCGTCATGAAGCGGTCGTCGGGGCGCGGGAACTGGATGTCGCGGTCGTTGAGCGTTTCTTCCTTGATCCAGGTGCCGTTGCCGTTGGTGCCCGGATCGATCGTCCAGCGGCGCAGGCTCTGCTGTGTGTCGCCATGCGTCCTTTTCACACCCGTCTCATCGGGGAAGAGCGCGGTGCCGTTGGCGGCGGCGACATCGGCGACGATCTTGCCGTCCTGTTCCCAGACGTTGAGTTCGTGGAACATGTGGCGCGGTTCATAGTCGAACCATCGGATATCGCTAGCGCTGCCTTCGCGCGGCATCACCCCGAATTTTGTCGGACGGCCGTTGACCCAGGCGGTCATCGGGCCGCCCTTCATGAAGCGACCCAAGTCGGCGTCGATCGGAATGACCGGGAAAACGACCCAGTTTTCGGTCAGGAAAAAGGTGTGCATCAGCGCGTTGTGCGGCATGTCGATGACTTCGGCCCTGCGGACGCTGCCATCGGCGGCGATCACGTCGTAGCGCATTTGCGGGGCGCCCATCGGGCCATTGATCGCCATGCCGATGTTGATCAGTTCGCCGGTAAAATGGTCGATCTTGGGATGGGCGGAGAAGGTGGTGGTGATCGTCCCGCCATAATGTTCCTCGCCCAAAGTCTCGAGCGTGCGCGGGTCGAGTTGGACCGCCGGCGCGCCTTCCATCAGCGCGAGCAGCTTGCCGCCATGGACGATGATGTTGGTGTTGGCGGTGTTGTAGCGCTTGCCGGCGACCGAGGGATCGGCGGTCATCGGGTTGCCGAACAGCCCGAACAGGCGCTTGCCCGCCGCTTTCTCCAGCTCGAATTTCTCGGTCCGCACCCAGCGGTTGAGCATCGCCGCGCGGCCGCCTTCGATGTGGAAGGCATAGACCATGCCGTCGCCGTCGAACCAGTGATACTCGCCCTCGCGCGTCGGATAGAGCGGCTCGGGGCCGTTGCGATAGAAGACGCCGACGAGGTCGGCCGGAATCTCGCCCTCGACGATCAGGTCGGGGGCGGTGCCCTCGAACCGCACCGGCTGGTGGTGTCCTGACAGATAGGGATGGTCGAAAAAGGCCTGGGTCATCGCTGGTCCTTGTGCGGTTCGCTGGGCTTGATCGAACAAGGGGCGGTGCAACGCGCCGCCCCTTGCTCCCCCTTTCTTCCCGTCGTGCCCGGGGCGGGAAGTTTCAATCCGTCAGAAACGGAAGCCCAGTTCGACCCCATAGGTGCGCGGTTGCTGCGCCGCGCCGAAGGTGAAGAGCCCGGCGACCGGCAGGGTCGATGACAGCCCCTTGTGGTTGGTCAGGTTGCGCCCGAACAGCGACATGCTGACCTCGCGATCGTCGCCGAGCAGGAAGGTATAACCGATCTGCGCCGACAGGTTTTCGCGGTCCTCGGTGAAGCAGCGGTTGTCGTTGGTGACCGCGCCGGGGGTGATCGGCTTGTTGGGCGCGATGCAGGTGGCATATTTGCTCTGGTACCGCAGCAGCGTCGAGGCGTCGAAGCGGCCCGACCCGATCTCCTTGCTGTAGTTCAGCCCCGCCGACCATGCGAATTTGGGCGCGCGGCGCAGCGTCAGCGTCGAGACGTCGTCGGGGATGCCATCCTGCGCGCTGCCCGGGGTCAGGCCGACGACATCGTTGAAGAAATTCTTGTAATTGGCGTCGGTGTAGCTGAACGAAGCGTTGAAGCTGAACGCGTCGGACATTTGCGCGATGATCTCGGCCTCGAACCCCTTGATGTCGGCCGACGACGCGTTGCGCACCACGGTTTCCTGCGGGCTAGACGATCCCGGCGGCGAGGGCTGGACGACCTCTTCCTGCTTGTTGTCATATTTGGTGTAGTAGAAGGCGAGGTTGGTGCGCAGCGTGCGGTCGAGCCAGTCGGCCTTCAGCCCGACCTCATAGGCGTCGACCGTTTCGGGCTGGTACGGCCCGAGCGAGGTCGGCGACGCCGCGCGGCCGTTGAAGCCGCCCGAGCGGAAACCGCGCGAGAAGGAGGCATAGGCGAGCTTGCCGGGTTCGAAGGTATATTCGGCATTGGCGCGCCAGGTGAACTTGCCGAAGCTGTCGCTGCCCGAACAATTGTTGGCGGGGCTATAGGCGGGCAGGACGACCCCCGGCGCAGGGCTGATCGTGCCGGTCACCGCGACGCATGTCGTGCCGTCGAAGGTCGGCTGGGTGATCCGGACGAGCGCGCCGATGCGGCCGTAATTGTTGAAGATCGTCTTTTTGTCATCGGTATAACGGGCGCCGAGCGACACTTTGAACTGGTCGCTGAGCTTGATCTGCGCGTCGGCGAAGCCGGCGTAGGATCGTGCGCTATGATCGACATATTGGCGCAGCACCGCCGTCGATCCGCCACCGAGCACGACGCCGAAGTTCGTCGACTGGTCGAGCGTGTAGCCGCTGTCGAAATAATAGCCGCCGACGAGCAGGTTCACCATGTCGAAATCGGCCAGCAGGCGAAGCTCCTGGCTGAACTGGTGATATTTCTGGTTGCGCTTGGTTTCGAAGAAATTCGCCGAGCTGCCGTCGAAATCCTGCGTCACCGACTCCTTGTTCTTGATATAGCCGGTCACCGAGGAAAGGGTGATGGCGTCGCTGAGGTCGATGTCGATATTGCCGGTGATGCTGTCGACATCGTTGCGAACCGGCGCGTCGATGTTGCTGAAGGTCGTATACAGACCGCGGTTGGGCAGCAACGAGCGGTTGCACTCGGTCAGCGGCGAAAAGCCCGGTGCACCTGGCGCGGCGCAAATCACGTCGCGGCGGGTTTCGGACAGCGCCGCGGCGATCGTTTCGCCGCGCTCGCGGCTGTGCTGATAGGTGACCTGCGCGGTGATCGCGTCGCTGGGGGTGATCAGCGCGGTGACGCCGCCGGTCAGCGTTTCATATTTGCCCTCGCGGCGGCCCTTGGTGACGTTGTAATAATAGCCGTCGGTCTTGTCGTAATAGCCGAACGCCTTGAGCGCGATGAAGCCGCCGAGGGTCCCGGTGTTGACCACCAGGCGCCCCCGCTTGGTATCGAAGCGGCTATAGCCGAACTGGCCGCGCACGCCGAAATCGTCGGTCGGTTTGGTGCGGGTGACGTTGATCACGCCGCCGATGGTGTTGCGGCCGAACAGCGTGCCCTGTGGACCGCGCAGCACTTCGAGGCGTTCGAGGTCGAAACTGTCGAGCAGCTGGCCGGTGTTGGTGCCGATGAAGACGCCGTCGACGACGACGCCGACCGCGGGGTCGAAGCTCTTCTCGATATCCTCGAAGCTGATGCCGCGGATCGAGATGGCGGCGGCGCTCGGCCCGGCGCCGACCGAGTCGACGACGAGACTGGGAACGCGGCCGGCGATGTCGCGGATGTCGTCGATCGTCGCCGATTCGAGCGCGGTCTGGTCGAGCGCGGTGACCGCGATCGGGATCGACTGGACGCTTTCGGAGCGCTTCTGCGCGGTGACGACGATTTCGCGGAGCGCGCCGCCGCTGTCGTCGGTGGCGGGGGCGTCCTGCGCGAACGCCGGCGTGGCGATGGCAAGTGCAGCGAGCGACACGGTCGCGTAGACGGCGGGCAGCATTCGGGCATGCGTGGACATCGGATTTCCTCCCTCTCGTGCCGCCGCATAGGCTCGTCGGTCACGTTGGAAGGCAAGGTCCGCTTTATGCCGGGTTTGAACAATCATCAAAAATATCAGGCGTCCCGCAAAGGCGGTCAACGCGTTGAATTCAGGTTCTTTGTGTCGACCCTCCGTCGACAAACAGCCCGTGGCCCGACATGAAACGCGCGTCGTCGGAGGCCAGAAACGCGGCGACGTCGGCAATATCTTCGGGCTGGCCAAGCCGCCCGAGCGCCGCCTTGTCGATCCAGTGCTGCTTGAACGCGGGCACGGCGCCAAAGGCGGGCGCGGTCATCGGCGTATCGATCGCGCCGGGCTGGATGCAGTTGGCGGTGATGCCATGGGCACCGACCTCGGCGGCGATCGATTTGGTCATGCCCAGCACCGCATGTTTCGACGCGCCGTAGGCGGTCATTCCCGCCTCGCCGAAACTCGACATCACCGACCCGATCAGGATGATCCGGCCGTGCGGCGAGCGTTTGAGCAGCGGCAATGCGTCGCGGACGAGCCGGAACACCGCGGTGACGTTGACCGCCATCATCTGGTCGAAAAAATCGTCGCTGTGATCGTCGAGCGGCTGCATGCCGGTGATGCCCGCGCAGGGGATCAGGATGTCGAGCCCGCCGAAACGCGCTTCGGCTTCGGCAATGAAATGCGCGTTGGCGCCCGGATCGGTGACATCGGCGACGATGTCGACCTCGCCGGCGCGGTCGGTCGTCAGCACCCGCGCGCCGTCGGCGGCGAGGCGCCGGGCGATCGCCCGCCCGATCCCCGATCCGGCGCCGGTAACGAGCGCGGTGCGGCCTTCCAGGCGCCCCGCCATCAGAGAGAACTGCCGCCGTCGATGCGAAATTCGGCGCCGGTCGCAAAGGCGGACTCGTCGGAAGCGAGATAGAGGACGATCGACGAGACTTCTTCGGGCTTGCCAAGCCTGCCGACGGGATGTGTGGCGACGAAACCGGCGTAGAGCGCTTCGGGGTCGTCGACTTGAGCCATCACCTTGTCGATCATCGCGGTGTGGATCGCTCCCGGATGCACCGAGTTGCAGCGGATGCCATAGCCTTTGGCGGCATAATGGAGCGCGACCGACTTGGTGAGGTGGGTGACCGCCGCCTTGGCCGCATTATAGCCGGCTAGGTCGGCCTGCGCCCGCACCCCGCACATCGACGACATGTTGATCACCGACCCGCCATGATCCTTCATCTTCGGAATGATGTGTTTGCAGCCGAGGAAGACGCCGTCGACATCGATGGCGAATTCGTGGCGAAAGGCCGCGAGCGTCAGGTCCTCGATCGAACCCATGGTGGTGATGCCGGCATTGTTGACGAGGATGTCGATCTGGTCGCAGGGGCCGAGCGCGGCGAGCCATTCCCCTTCGTTCGACACGTCGAGTTTCACGAAACGCTGGCCGAGTTCGGCGGCGAGCGCCTCGCCCGCGGCGGCGTCGATGTCGGCGATCACGACGCTGGCGCCTTCGGCGACGAAGCGGCGGACGATGTCGAGACCCAGCCCCGATGCGCCGCCGGTGACGAACGCCGTCTTGCCGGCGATCCGCCCGCGATCCTCTGCCATGCCATCCTCCCTGTTTATGCGGGCACTATCATGCCGCCGGCGACCCGAGGGGACTATTTATTGCGCTAGGTGCGAGCGTGCCGCGCCGCTGTCAGGTCGGATGCGAGGAGAGGCGCCATGGCGGAAAGCTGGGATTACATCGTCGTCGGCGCGGGATCGGCGGGCTGCGTGATGGCCGAACAATTGAGCGCCGATCCCGACGTCCGCGTGCTGCTGCTCGAAGCTGGCGGCCGCAACGACAGCCGCTGGGTCGCGATCCCGAAGGGGGTGGCGAAGCTCGTCACCAATCCCGACCATATCTGGGCTTATGGCGTGTCGCAGCCACGTGGCGACGGCGGCGCGCCGGGCGAGGTATGGATCCGCGGCAAGGGGCTGGGCGGATCGTCGGCGGTCAACGGCATGATCTGGAGCCGCGGCGAGCCCGCCGACTATGACGAATGGGAAAAACTCGGATGCACCGGCTGGACCGGCGCCGCGATGACCGACGCCTTTCGCAGCCTTGAGGACCATGGGCTGGGCGCGAGCGAAATGCGCGGGCAGGGTGGCCCGGTCGGGGTCGCGCCGAAGATCCACAGCTATCCGCTCGCCGAGACGATGGTGCAGGCGGGGATGGAGATGGGGTTGAAGCCGGTCGACGACCTCAATGCGTCGACGTCCGACCGCGTCGGCTTTTACGCGCACAATGTCCGGCGCGGGCGCCGTGAGAGTGCGGCGACGACTTTCCTCGCGCGGGCGAAGAAGCGGCCGAACCTGCATGTCGTGACGCATGCCATGGCCGAGCGGCTGGTCGTCGAGAATGGACGCGTGACGGGCGTGGAGGCGAAGGTTGCGGGTCAACCGCGCCGCTTCGATTGCGGCGGCGAGGTCATCGTCTGTGGCGGGACGCTCGAAAGTCCGTTGCTGCTGCAGCGGTCGGGGATCGGTCACGCCGACGTGCTGCGCGCCGCGGGGGTCGAGCCGGTGTTCGATTCGCCCGACGTGGGCGGACGGCTGCGCGAACATCTGGGGTTCAGCATGCCGCACCGGCTGTCGCGCGACGTGGGCAGCAACCGCAGCTTTTACGGCCTCGGCCTGGCGCGGGCGATGGCACAATATCTGCTGACGCGCGGCGGCATCATGGCGACCGGGCCGTTCGAGGTCGGCGCCTTCCTCAACCTGACCAGCCGCGACGGCCGGCCCGATTTGCAGCTCTATCTTGGCGGCTACACCTTCGCGCTCGGCGACGACAAGCATCCGGTGCCGCTCAGCACCATCGACCGCAAGCCGGGGATGACCATTTATGGCCAGTTGCTGCGGCTGACCAGCGAGGGCAGCATCCTGATCGCCGGTCCCGGCAGCGATGCCGCGCCCGATATCAAGCCCAACTGGCTATCGACCAAGGAAGATGAGCGAACGGCAATCGCGGCGGTCCATGCGATGCGACGCTATATGGCGCAGCCCGCGCTCGCCGATCTGGTCGAGCGCGAACTGCTGCCCGGTGCGGCGGTGCAGAGCGACGCTGAAATCCTCGCCGCCTTCCGCCGGCTCGCGACCTGCGGGCTGCACGGGGTCGGTACGTGCCGGATGGGCAGCGACAATCGCGCGGTCACCGACGCGCGGCTGCGGGTCAACGGCGTCGGGGGTCTGCGGGTCGTCGACTGTTCGGTGATGCCGTCGCCGGTGACCGGCAACACCAACGCCCCCGCGATGGCGCTGGCACTCCGCGCGGCGGGGCTGATCCACGATGATCGGCGGCGATTGCGGGCGGTGGCTTAGACCCGTCATCGCGAGCGCAGCGAAGCAATCCAGAGCGGTTTACGCAACTCTGGATTGCTTCGCTGCGCTCGCAATGACGAAGTGGTTGAGCCTCAAACGCTCTCGCGCTCTTTCAGCCAACCGATCCCGCGGCGCAGCAGGTCGTAGAAGACCGCCAGGTCCCACGCGCAGCGATCGACCGTCGGCCACCAGTCCATCATCGGCTGCAGGTCGTAATGCCCCCGGCAATGGCCGAGCGTGAGGTACAGCACCGCGCCCGCGCCATGTTGCTTGATGTAGAAGACCGGATAGGTTCCCGGCGCATCGGCGGCCTCGACGAAGCCGGTGCCCGGCCCGCTACACTCGGTGTCGAGCAGCACGTGCAGGTCGCCATGGGTTTCGAGGTGATAGAGCTCGTCGGTCGTCTCGAAGGGCTCGATGCCTTTGGTCAGCGCATGATCGGGATCGGCGACGCGCACCGTATAGGGTTCGATCGCCGGATGGGTGATGAACTGCGAGCCCAGCAAATCCATCATCAACGGCGCCCAGCGCGGCGCGTCCCAGACGCCGGTATCGAGCAGCCGCAGGATCGAATTGGTGCCGTGCAGCGCATACCAGCGTCCGCCGCGCTTCAGCCAGTCGCGCAGCGCCTCCTGCGCCGGCAGCGACGGGGTGACGTCGCAGGTATAGGTGATGAGGATATTGGCGGCCTCGATCGCGGCGATATTGTCGTAATTTTCGAACACCCGGGTGCGGATGCGCGGATCCTCGGCGAGCAGCTTGAGCAGCTCGAGCCGCGCGAAATCCATGTCGTGCCACACGCCGCCGCAGATCAGCACGCAATCGATGCGGGGCGGATGTTCGCTGTCGCTCATCGTCGGTCCTCTCCTGTTTATGCTTCCATCATGCGAGCCGCGCGGCGGCCCGTCACCTTGCTGTATTGATAGGTTCCTGTCGCGGGCGAAACTGGCAAGAAGGCGAAGAGAGGAGAGGCGCGATGCAGCAACGACTGCGCGACAAGGTCGCTTTGGTCACCGGCGGGACGAGCGGGATTGGGGCGGCGACGGTGCGGCGGCTGGTGGAGGAGGGCGCGCGCGTCGTCTTCACCGGCTCGAACGCCGAAGCGGCGGCGGCGATCGTCGCCGAAACCGGCGCGACCTTCTGCGCGCACCGCGTCGAGGATGCGAGCGCATGGCCCGCGCTGATGGCCGATATTGAGGCCGAATATGGCCGGCTCGACATCGCCTTCGCCAATGCCGGGATCGAGGCGGGCGACGCGAGCGTCGAGGATATCGACATCGCCGCGTGGAACCATATCGTCGCGGTCAACCAGACCGGGGTGATGCTGACCGTCCAGCACGCGATTCGCGCGATGGCGCGGAATCCCGGCGGCGCGGCAGGATCGATCATCGTCAATTCGTCGATGAACGCCCACCGCGCGATGGGCAATTATGCCGCTTACTCGGTGACCAAGGCCGCGGTCGTCGCGCTCGTCAAATCGGCGGCGATCCATTGCGCGGGCAAGGGATACAAGATTCGCGTCAACGCGGTCCTGCCGGGCGTCGTCGAAACCGACATGATCCGCGGCGTCATCGACCGTTCGCCCGACCCCGCCGCCGCGCGCGCGGCATTCGAGGGCATGGCGCCGATGAAGCGCATGGCGCAGCTCGATGAGGTGAGCGCGCTCGTCGCGTTCCTCGCGAGCGACGAGGCGGGTTTCATCTCGGGCGCCGACTATGTCATCGACGGCGCGACCACCGCGGGCATGATGGGGGTTTAACCCCGCTCGATCCGGTACAGCCCGCGATGCTCGCGCGGTTCGCTGCGTTCATATTGCGGCGGCACCGCGATCGTCGCGCCCAGCGCGGCGGCGGCGTGCCAGGGCCAGCGCGGGTCGTAGAGCGCGGCGCGGGCGATCGCGACCATGTCGGCGTCGCCGTTCGCGACGATCGCCTCGGCCTGCGCGGCGTCGGTGATCAGCCCGACCGCGATCACCGGCATCGCGACCGCATCCTTGACCCGGCGCGCGAGCGGGACCTGATACCCCGGCGACAGCGCGATTTGCTGCGCCGGGTGCAGTCCGCCGCTCGACACGTTGATCGCCGCGCAGCCGCGCGCTTCGAGGGCGCGTGCGAAGGCGATCGTTTCCTCGATCGTCCAGCCGCCGTCGACCCAGTCGGTCCCCGACACGCGGACGGTGACCGGCCCCGCGAAAGCCCCGCGCACGGCGTCGAAGATTTCGAGCGGGAAGCGCATCCGGTTTTCGAGGCTGCCGCCATAGGAATCGTCGCGCCGGTTCGACAGCGGCGACAGGAACTGGTGGAGCAGATAGCCGTGCGCGGCGTGGAGTTGCACGGCGTCGATCCCGAGCCGGGCCGAACGCCGCGCGGCGTCGGCAAAGGCGGTGCGGATGCGGTCGAGACCGGGCTGGTCGAGCGCGACGGGCGCATTCTCCGGGTCGAGGAAGGGGATCGCCGATGGCGCGAGCGTTTGCCAGCCGTTCGCATCGCCGGGGGCGATCTGGCCGCCGCCGTCCCATGGCTTCGCGGTGCTCGCCTTGCGCCCGGCGTGGGCAAGCTGGATCGCGACGGGGATGTTGGAAAAGCGGCGGATCGACGTCAGCACCCGCGCCATCGCGGCTTCGGTCGCGTCGTCATAGAGGCCGACGTCGGCGTAGCTGATCCGCCCTTCGGGCGTCACCGCGGTCGCCTCGATCGTCAGCGCGCCGGCGCCCGACATCGCGAGCTGGCCGAGGTGGATCAGATGCCAGTCGGTCATGCAGCCATCCTCGGCCGAATATTGGCACATCGGCGCGATGACGATGCGGTTGGACAGCGACAGCGCGCCGATGTCGATCGGGGTGAACAAATGGGCCAAGATCGCCTCCCGCTGATGATGAGATGGGATGCTCTAAACGAAAATCCGGCGGGACCCATGGTCAATTTGCCGAGTATCTTCGGCTGCAGGGAGGGCAAGCCCCAGCCCAAACCAAAGCCAAACTCGCAGCCGCGATAGCAAGACTATATTTCCTTCACGGAACGCCGTGATAAAGGAAGCGAACGGGCAAACGCGGACGCCCGTCCAGGCGGCTCGCCGCCCAAGTTCCGCTCCACGGGCCGCATTTCGCGGCAGGAGCGCGCTTGGCATGACGAATCTCGAACCTTCTCCCCCTTCGCTCGGACTTTTCCGGCTGTTTCTGAAGTTCCTGCGCTTCGGCTTCCTCGCATTCGGCGGGCCGGTCGCGCAGATCGCGATGGTGCGCCAGGCGCTTGTCGAGGAGGAGCGCTGGATCTCCTCGACGCGTTTCAACCGGCTGCTCGCGGTGATGCAGGTCCTGCCCGGGCCCGAGGCGCATGAACTGTGCGTCCATCTCGGCATGGTCGCGCGCGGGCGGATCGGCGGGCTGCTCGCGGGACTGGGGTTCATGCTGCCGGGTTTCTTCCTGATGCTGCTCGCCGCCTGGCTCTACGACAGCTGGATCGTCGGCCAGCCGGGGACGGCGAGCATCTTTTTCGGTGTCCAGGTCGTCGTGCTCGCGATCATCCTGCGCGCGGTGCAAAGGATCGGCAGTCATATCCTCGAGGATATGCCGCTCTGGATCATCGCGGGGGTCAGTTTTGCCGCGACGCTCGCCGGGGTGCCGTTCTGGATTCCGCTGCTGGCCGGCGGGCTGGTCTATGCCTTGTCGGCGCGCAAAACGCTTGCCGCGACGGTGCTTGTCGCGGCGGCGGCTCTGACGTGGCTGATCCCGGCATCGAACGGCTTCCACCCTGCAGCAAATGTGGCGGCGGCGGGTCCGGCGACGACGCTCGCCCTGTTCATCGCGGGGCTGAAGGGCGGGCTGCTGACCTTCGGCGGCGCCTATACCGCCATTCCCTATGTGCGCGCCGATACGGTCGGGCGCGGCTGGCTGTCCGACGGTTCGTTCCTCGACGGCGTCGCGCTGGCGGGCATTCTGCCCGCGCCGCTCGTCATCTTCGCGACCTTCGCAGGCTATGTCGCCGGCGGGTTCAGCGGCGCGATCGCGATCACAATCGGCATGTTCCTTCCCGCCTTCGCCTTCTCGATGATCTTTTTCGAGCGGCTGGAGGCGGTGGTCGAACATCCGGCGCTGCACCGCGTGCTGGCGGGCGTTGCGGCGGCGGTCGTCGGGGTCATCGCGGCGACGCTGGTCCAGCTCGGCTGGTCGACCGCCGAACGCGCGTCGGGGTTCGTGGCGCCGGTGCTGATCTTCGCGGTCGCGCTGGTTCTGGTGTGGAAATTGAAGGGCAAGTTCGTGATCCCGGCGCTGGTGCTGGCGGGTGGGGTCGCGGGCTGGCTGCTGGGCCTATGAGGCGCGCTCCGCCAGCACGTCATAGTGCCGCCCGAAGCCATAGCGGGTGAAGCGAGCAAAGCCCGCGCCGCGCAGCCGGGCCTCGATCGCCGCCGCGTCGGTCCAGCGGCGGTCGACCTCATAGAAGATCGCGGCGATGCGCGGCAGGTGCGTCGAGGCCGCCAGGGCTTCGATCACGGTTTCCTCATGTCCCTCGACGTCGACCTTGACGACCAGCGGGAAACGTTCGTCGATTGCCGCGTCGACATCGGCGATGCCGAGGATGCGGATCGTTTCGCCGCCCGCGCCGCCGTGGCGCAGGCTGGCCGTGCCGCTGTGCGCGGCGTCGGTGGCGATCGTCGCGGTGCCGGATTCGAGCGAGACCGCGGCATCGACGGCGCACACTTTTTCGCTGTCGCCGTTGAGCGCGATATTGTCGGCCAGCCGCGCGAACGTCGCGGCGACGGGTTCGAAGGCGGTGACCGTGCGGCAATGCGGATTGGCGGCGGCGATCAGGCTGTAGAGCCCCTGGTTGGCGCCGATGTCGACGAAAGAAAAGGGGCGGCGCTGGTCCGCCAGATAGTCGGCAAGGACGCGCCCATAGGTGGCGTGATAGCAATATTGGAAGGTGCGGTCGCGCCAGTTGGCGCGCATCAGCACGCCGTAGCGGGTGCGCACCGGGTCGGCAGCGGTGCGGCGGAGCGCCGACAACAGCCGGGCGCGCCATTTGGCGAGCGTCTTGAACAGGCCATATTCGATGAAAGCGCCGACGGGCGAGGGGGCGACGAGGCCGGTCATGCGCGCCCCATGAAATCGAGGATTGCGGTCGCTGCACGCTCGGACGACGGGCGCGCGTCGAGGTCGAAGCTGTAAGCGAACTGGTCGCGCTGGCGTTGGCGGTCGGCGGGGTCGAGCAACGGCACCTCTTCGAAGGCGGCGGCGAAATCCTCGAGCGTCTCGACCACCGGACCTGCCTGCCAATGCGCGAAATCCTGATTGCCGCGCCAGGCGTGGCCGCGCGGGTTGAGGAAGACGCAGGGGCGCGGGCGGCGGAGAAACTCATAAACCTGGCTGCTCGCGTCGCCGAGGTAGATGTCGGCGGCGTCGGTATAGGTCATGTCGAGGCTGGCCGGGCTGCCGGTGTCGATCAGCATATGGTCGCGGTCGTAATGCGCGGGATCGGGCAGCCGGTTCCAGCCGAGCGCGAAGGGAGACAGCGACGCGGTCACCCGTTTTTGGAACAGCATGACGTGCGGCGCGAAGATCAGGTTATACTGGTTGCTCCGCGCGAACCAGTCGAGGATCTGCGGCCCCATGCGGTACCAACTGGACAGCGCGGGCGAAGGGTGCGGATTATAGAGGACGGTCGGCCGGTCCTTGACGAACAGCCGCGGGCGCGGGTTGCGCGGCGGCAGGTCGAATTTGGGATAGCCGACGATCGCATGGCCGTCCTCGCGCAGCAGTCCGGCGTCGGCCAGCCGGTCGCGGATCTTCGCGCCCGACATCAGCACGAGGTCGAACTTGCCGCTCGCCTTGTCGAAGCCGATCGCGCGGTCACCGGCGCCGTGGCGGGTGTGGACCAGCTTGAGATTGTCGAGCCCGAAATGCGTCTTGAGCAGCAGCGAGGTTTTTTCGGGGACGACGAGCGCGTCGAGGTCGCGGAAATGGTTGAGGTTGCGGCGCAGCACCGACAGCGTGTCGGCGGGCACCGCACCGCCTGTCGCGCGCTGCGCGGTACCGGCGAGGCGCGATGCCGGGCGCAGGCGGACGATGTCGGGGCGCGGTCCCGCTTCGCGATCGACGAGGCGGGTCACCTCGGCTTCGCTGCCCGCGGAGACGAGGATGCGGATGTCGGCGCGGTTCGACAGGCGTCGGAGCGCCAGCGCGACGGGGAGGGCGTGGGCGACCTGATGGCCGCCGCTGTGGTTGAACAGGAAACCGATGCGCATGGGGTCAGTCCTTGGGCTTGCGCCAGTCGAGCACCGGCCAGCCGCGCGCGGCGGCGATGGCGGCAAGCCGGGGCGAAGGGTTCACCGCGACGGGTTCGTCGCAGAGGTCGAAGAGCGGCAGGTCGGAGGCGTGGTCCGAAAAGAAGCGGATATGCGCGGCGTCGCGGGCGATGCCGGCGCGCGCGAGGAAAGCCTGAACCATCGCGCATTTGTCGGCGCCGTAGCAGTTGGTGCCGGTGATCGCGGGGACGAGGTGGCCGTCGCGCCACGACGAGCCCGTCGCGACGACATCGCCGATGCCGAGCCGGCGGGCGAGCGCGGCGGTGTAGAAATGCGGCGCCGCGGTCGCGAGCAGGATGCGGCGGCCGGCGGCGCGTTCGCGCTCGATCAGGGCGAGGCCCTGGCGATAGAGGCCGCGCGCGACGAGGTGCTGGGCGAAGAGGTCGGCGAGGCGCGCGGCCTCGCGCTCGGGCAGCGCACTGCCGAGCGCGACCCGGTGCATCGCCTGCTTCATCCGGCAACGCGGCAGCAGCTTCAGCGCATAGAGCAGCGCGAGAGGCAGCAGCAGCGGCACGAGCAACAGCCGCCACGGCGCGCGCGTGCGCGCCGCGAAGAGGAGGAAGGGGGTGTAGGTCGGCAGGATGGAGAGGGTGCGGTCGAGGTCGAAGACCGACAGCAGGGCCGGGGCCGGCGCGATGACGGCTTGCGGCGTCCGCGCCGCGATATGCATTTCCGCCCGACCCATGTCCTGCTCCTTGTCCGGAGCGAGCCATGGCGGCGGCGGTTATCGCCTTGGTGGGCCGAAGATTTGATTTTGGCCATGTTCGGCATCGCGGGACGAAGATGACGAAAATCAAATGTTCGAAAGCGTGGCGGTGCGCCGCCCGCTTGCCTAAGGGAAGGGGATGCAAATCCTGGTGATCGAGGACGATGCCCGCGTCGCGGAGCATATCGGCAAGGGGCTGAAAAGCGCCGGGCATGTCGTCACGCACGAAGCCGACGGCCGCGCAGGGCTGATCCGCGCCACCACCGACGGTTTCGACCTGATCATCGTCGACCGCATGCTGCCCCATGTCGACGGGCTGACGATCGTGCAGACGATCCGCGCGACGGGCGACGCGACGCCGATCCTGTTCCTGAGCGCGCTGGGGGAGGTCGACGAACGCGTCGCCGGGCTGCGCGCCGGCGGCGACGATTATCTGACCAAGCCCTTCGCGATGTCCGAACTGCTCGCGCGCGTCGACGTGCTCGCGCGGCGCGGGCCGGCGATCGTCGCCGAAACGAAGCTCGCGGTCGGCGACCTCGAGATCGACCTGCTCGGCCAGCAGGTGAAAAGGCAGGGCAAGGCGATCGACCTGACGACGCGCGAATATCGCATCCTGACCTATCTCGCGCGCAACGAGGGACGGGTGGTGACGCGGTCGATGCTGCTCGAACATGTGTGGGACTATCAGTTCGACCCGCAGACCAACATCATCGACCAGCATGTCAGCCGGTTAAGGCAAAAGGTCGATCGCGGCTTCGACGCGGCGCTGATCCACACGGTGCGCGGCACCGGTTATCTGATCCGCGCGGGATGAGCGGCGGGCGCCTGCGACGCGTCCTGCGCAGCCTGACCTTTCGGCTCGGGCTGATCTATGTCGCGCTGTTCGTTACGTCATTGGCCCTGCTGTTCGGCACAGCCTGGTGGATCGGCGTCCATCGCCCGCTGACCGCCGAAGCCGACCGGGTTCGCACCGAAGCCGCAGCGCTGGTTCGCGTCGACGCGACCGAAGGGCGCGCGGCGTTGATCCGGGCGCTCGACCGGCGGCGCGAAGGGGTTGGAAAGACGCGCGCCTTCCACGCGCTGGTCGGTAGCGGCGGCGTCGTCGCGACGGCCAATCTGCCGAGCTGGCCGCGCGAGCAGATCGCGGGATGGCAATTGCTGGAGGCCGACCTTTATTTCGAGGGGCAGGAGATTGATTTCGAAGCGCTTGTCGTCGAGCGCCGCCTGGCCGACGGCGCGCGCCTCATCGTCGGGCGCGATGTCGAGGAGATCGACGACCGCGACGAGATGTTCACGCTCAATTCGGCGTGGATGATCGCGATCGCGGCGCTGCTCGCGGTCGGTGGCAGCCTGGCGATGGGCGCGGCGATCAGCCGACGCATCGACGCGGTGACCCGCACGGCGCGGCGCGTGATGGCAGGCAGCCTGACCGAGCGTATCCCGCTGCGCGGCACCGGCGACGATTTCGATGAGCTGGCCGAAACGCTCAACCTGATGCTCGGGCGGATCGAGGAAGCGGTCGAGTCCGTGCGGCGGGTGTCGGACAATGTCGCGCACGAACTGCGCACCCCGCTGGCGCGGCTTCACGCCGACCTTGACGAACTGCGCACGGCCGACAACGACGCCGAGCGCGAGCGGCTCGCCGAACAGGCGGTCGCCGAAGCCGAACGGTTGCAGGCGATCTTCGATGCGCTGCTGCGGATCGCGCGGATCGAGAGCGGACGGCATTTCGCCGGGATGAAGCCGGTCGACCTGTCGCTGTTGCTCGCCGACGCGGTCGAACTGCACGGGCCCGACGCCGAGGATCATGCCCAGACGATCGCGGCGCGGATCGCACCGGGGCTGACCATGGAGGCCGACCGTAACCTGCTGTTCCAGGCGATTTCGAACCTGCTCGACAATGCGGTCAAATATGGCGGCGAGGGCGGCAGCATCTACGTCGAGGCCGATGCGATCGACGGCCGGATCTGGGTCGCGATCAGCGACAGCGGGCCGGGGATCGCGCCCGCCTATCGCGAGCGGGTGAAGGAACGTTTCTTTCGCCTGCCCGAGACGGCGGGGCGGCCGGGCACCGGGCTGGGCCTCGCGCTCGTCGCGGCGATCGTCGCACTGCACAAGGGCAGCATGGAGATCGGCGACGCCGCGCCGGGGACGAAGGTCGTGCTGACCTTCTGACCCCTATGGTTGCCGCACCGTCCGCCGCGATCGGCGCGTTCGCGTCAGAACAGATGGATGTCGTGCCGCTGCAATCCAATCTGCCAGTCGGTCCATTGATCGGGTGCGGTATCCGCCATCCAATGCGAGGCAAATCCGCCGGTATCGGACACCAGAATATCGTGCCCGGTCGTGCCGGAACCGACGGGCGCCAGGAACAGATCGCCGCCCCAGTCGCCGCCCCAGCCGCCGGACGCCATCAGCAGGTCGCCGGCCGCCGCACCCTGCGCCGCCGGGCTGGCATAGATGAAATCGCCCGACTGCAATTGCGCCCTGGTCACGCCGCGCAGCGTCACCAGATCGCCGCCGCCCAGATCGATGACCGCGTTGCCACCGACATCCTGGGTCGCGTCGATCACCGCCTGATAGTCCAGGAATCCGCGCTGCGAGAGGTCGATCCTGTCGGTTCCCGACAAGAAATCGGTGATCAGATCCTGGCCCGAATCCGCGAAGAAGCGGAAGATGTCGGCGCCGCCGCGGCCGGCGAACTGGTCGTTGCCCTGGCCGCCGACCATGGTGTCGTTGCCCTCCCCGCCGCGCAGCACGAAAGTCCCGTTGGTCTCGGCCGATCCGTCGAAGTTCAGGGTCTCGGTCGCCCCAAGCGGCTTGGCATCGACGATCAGCTGCGCGCCGCTGGCGACATTGCCGTCGACGGTCGTGATCACGTAGCTGTAGCTGTTTCCGGCGGTATCGCGGAAGCTCGTGTCGCTGCCCGACAACAGATTGATGCGCTCGATACTGACCAGGCTGGTCGCGGCGAAGGTCAGGCCCGCGCTGTAATTGCCCTGCAACACAAGCGTGTCGGTGTGGCCGCCGCCATTGACCCGATCCGCGGCGGTCATCGCGGCACCGAAGTAGAAGAGGTCGTTGCCGACAAGCCCCGACACGGTGTCGTCGCCGCCTTGCGACAGGTTGAAGATGTCGTTGGCCGTGGTGCCGGTGATGACATTGTTGGCGCCATTGCCGTGCAGTTCGTCGCCCGGGCCTTCGAGACCGCGGACCAGCACGGTGACCGTGGCGGTCGATCCGCCGACCAGGCCATAGGTGAAGGTGTCGGGTACATAGCCGTTGGCCGCGCCGAGCTGTATCGCCAGCGTGTTCTTGATCAGATAGTCGAACTTGTGGTTCGGGTCGTAGGTATAGGTCCCGTCGCTGTTCACCGTCAGCAGCGCGCCCGAAGGCAAGGTGATCGGGGTGCCGAAGGTGATCACGTCGCCATTGACCGAGCGGACGACCGCGGACTGGCCACCCGATGCCACGATATCGTTGGCGATCAGATTGCCGCTGACGGTCACATTCTCGCGAACCTGCGTCGTTTCGCCGACCGCCGTCGCCCGGGCGCCGATCAGCGCTTCCAGCGCGGCATCGGCCTGGATCAGCCCCCAGCCGGTGTCGATGTCGTAACCCGTGCCCGTGAGCACGCCGATGTTGTGGGTCGGGCGGCCGGTGGCGAGCGCCTGGATATCGATCGCGGTCGTTTCGAGCGCGGCCTGGATTTGCGCCGGGGTCGCATTCGGCGCCGCTTGAAGCAGCAGCGCCGCGATCGCGGCGGCATTGGGCGCCGCCGCCGACGTGCCGTAGAAATTGGGCAAGGTGTCGAGGTCGCTGCTGATGTCGCTGCCGAAGAAGGTGTTGTTGCCGCCGTCGGCCATCGTGATGTCGACCGTGGTGCGCGTCTCGGGCGTCGCCAGCGCATTGCCGTCGGTGTCGAAATAGATTTGCTGACCGCCGCGCGAGGTGAAGTTTTCGCCTAGCGGCGGGCTTTGGCCAAAGGCGGGGGTGTTGAACCAGTCCGCCGCCGCGACGCCGATCGCGCCCGCCGCGTTGGAATGGCCGAACGAGGTCGAGCTGTTGGTGGCATATTCGCTCGCCGACCAGGTGCCGCCGAAGGTGACATATTTGATGAAGGTCGGATTGGTGCCGACAGGATCGACGCCGATCGAGAGGGTGAAGCTGCCATTGCCGTTCAACTGCGCGAGTTCAAGGGCGTCGGCGTTGATATTGTTGCTGTCGATGATCGTGATCACCGTGCCGTTGGTCTGGCGGAAGATAAGCGCCAGGTCGGAATTCCCGCCGACCCCGCTCGCCGAGAAGAAGGATTGCGCCCATTGCAGGTCGTAGATGACCGAGCCGGTCTGCGACATCAACTGGGTCGAATCGACCCCTGCGCCGGGATCGAAATCGTGCAGACGATAGGTGATGCCGTTGGCGGTAAAGGTCTCGCCCGAATCGCGGAACACCGATTCATAGGAGCGCTGCGCCTGATTGCCCGCCGCCGAGAAATATTGGACGCCGCCCGTCGTCACCGCATCGACCGCCTGTGCGATGATGCCGTCCTGGAACATCGGTTCGGCAAAATAGATGATGTCGTCGACGATGATATGGGCGCCGGCGTCGGCGAGGGCCTGGATGCCCGCGGCGAACACCGCCTGACCGCCCTGCGCGGTGTGGAACGACAGAGTCGCGCCCGGCGCGATGTCGTGCGCGAGCTGCATCATCGCGCGGCCTTCGTCGCGGTTCTGGGCGAGGGTGCTGTCGAGCAGCACCTCCACCCCGGCGGGCAGGTCGCCGCTGGCGACGTCCTGCGCATAATGGATGGTCAGCGCGGCGCCCGTGGTGGTCAGCGTCGCGGTGTTGAAGCTGTCGGAGATAAAGCCGATCTTCACACCACTGCCGTCGAGGCCGTAATGATTCTGGACCAGGTCGGCGTTGCCCGAAAAGACGTTCTGGCTTTGCACCGAACCGGCGCTCGACATCGAATAGGCCGGCCGCGCGAAATTCAGGTTGGCGAGCGCCGCCAGATCGTCGATCGCGCTGAGCGGAATATAGCCGCCGACGAGCGCGCCATAGGCGATGCCGCCTTCGAAGCCGAGCGCTTCGAGCTGCGCGAGCAAGGCCGCGCCATTGCCGTCGAGTGCGGTCGCGTCGATCGCGACATAACCCTCGACGACCGGCGCGATGCTGTTGCTGCTCTGAAAATCGGCGAGCGCGCTGGCACGCGCGGCGTCGTTCAGCCCCATCACCGCGAGGCTTGATTCGACGAACAGGTCGCCAAGGCCGAACTGCAATTTGCCGAAATCGGCGTCGGCGGCGACCATGCCGGCTGCCGTCAGGGTGGACAGGTGGGTGGCCGACAGCGCGGACTTGGAGTCACCCCAGCCGACGGTAAAGATCGGTCCGGCATCGACGGACGCGCCGTCCGTGGCGCCCGGTTTCGCGGCCGGCGCTGCGGTGTCGCTTTGGCGCGACGAAAGGGTTTGACGGCCCGCCGACTGGTTGTCGCCCGGCAACGCCCTGTTCGCCCGGCCACCCAATGTGGCCGTGTCATATGCATCGATTTTCATGTCAGCCCCCTGACTATCAAGTTGGCCGCGATGTCCTGGTCCGGCATCGAACGCCAACGGTCGCGACTCGCGCGAACGGAGCATCGTCTCAGAAAAATCGAATCGTTACTAGGGGGTTAACTTCACGGCGCTATTACTTTACTTCTTCTCGACCAGTTCGCGCAGCAGAAAGGCGTGAAGCATCGCGGCGCGGATCGCGTCTTCGGCATGGTCGGCGCCGACCGAATGGCCGCCCTCCATATATTCGTGATAATAGACGCGATTGCCGAGTTCCTTCAGCCGCGCGGCGAATTTGCGCGCGTGGCCGGGGTGGACGCGGTCGTCCTTGGTCGACAAATAGAGGAAGATCGGCGGGTATTTCATGCCCTTCCTGATGTTCTGGTATGGCGAATATTTCGACATGAAGGCCCAGTCGCCGGGCACGTCGGGATCGCCATATTCGGCGACCCACGAGGCACCAGCGAGCAGCTTGTTATAGCGCTGCATATCCTTCAGCGGCGAACCCGAAATGACCGCGCCATAGAGGTCGGGCCGCTGTTCCATCGCCGCGCCGACAAGAACACCGCCGTTCGAACGGCCCGAAATGGCGATCTTGCCCTTAGCGCTGACCCCGGTGGCGACCAGATCTTCGGCGACCGCGTGCAGGTCGTCGAAGCTGTTCTGGCGCTTCTCGCGCAGCGCCGCCTGGTGCCAGGCGGGGCCATATTCGCCGCCGCCGCGGATGTTGGCGAGGACATAGGCATTGCCGTCCTCGACCCAGAAGAGGCCGAGCGGACCGGCGCGATAGGGCTGGCCGGTGAGATAGCCCGGCGTCTGCGCGGCGCGAAAGCCGCCATAGGCATGGACGAGCGCGGGGACGGGGCCGGTGGCGCCGGTCTTGCGGACGAGGAAATAGGGGATTTTCGTCCCGTCCTTCGATGTCGCGAAGCGCTTTTCGACACGCATGCCCTTGGCGTCGAAGGTCGCGGGCAGGCTCTGGACCGCCGCTGCCGCCTTGCCCTCCGACACCGCGTAAAGCGTCGGCGGCATCAGCATCGTTTCGGCGGTCGCGAGGATGATGTCGCGCTTCGCGACGGCACCGGCGATCGTGACCGTCGCATTGTCGGCGAGCGCGACGTCCTTCTGGCTCCATTTGCCGGTCTGGGGGTCGCGGCGCAACGCGAACAGCTTGCCCTCGACATCGTCGAGCGCCTTCACCCACAGGATATTGTCGGTCGCGGCGACGTCTTCGATCGCCTGCGCGCTCGTCGGCGTCATCGCGGTGACGATGGGCACCTGACGGTCGGCCGACATATCCTCGAGCGACAACGACACGAGCGAGCCCGCGGCGATGCCCGCCCATTCCTTGTTGAGGAAGATGACGAGCTGGCCGTCGATGACGTCACGCACGCTCGCGGTGTCGGGGATGATCGTCGAGATAAAGCGCGACGCGTCGATGTTCGGCAGCTTGTAATCGGCGGTGTAGAAGGTCTTGCCGCGGCTGATCATCGGCCAGCGCTTGTCGCCGTCGGTGAAGGCGAAGACGTTCATGCCGACGTCTTCGGTTTCGCCTTCGGCGACCGTCTCGGCCGATGCCAGCGCCGTGCCGCGCTTCCAGCGCTTAACGATGCGCGGATAACCCGACGCGGTCATGCTGCCCTCGCCATAATCGGTCGCGACGAGCAGGGTGTCGGCATTTTCCCACGTCACGCTGCTCTTGGCGAGCGGAACGGTGAAGCCCCCATCGACGAATTGTCCGGTGCTGCGGTCCCATTCGCGGACGATATCGGCGTCGGTGCCGCCGGGGCTGAGCGAGACGAGGCAGCGCGTATAGGCGGGCGCGAGGCAGTCGGCGCCGTGCCATACCCAGCTTTGCTTCTCGGCCTTGCCGAGCGCGTCGACGTCGATCAGCACCGTCCATTCGGGCTTGCCCGCGAGATACGCATCGAGCGGACTCTGCCGCCAGATCCCGCGGGGGTTCGCGGCATCGCGCCAGAAATTGGTGATCGTATCGCCCATCACCTCGCCGGGCATCGCGATCTGACGGTCGTCGTCGAGGATATCGCGCGCGCGCTTGCGATCGGCCTCGAAACCGGGGCGCGACAGGATCAGCGTGTCGGTCTCGGCATTTTCCTTTTTGACCCAGTCGAGCGACTTCTGGCCCTCGATATCCTCGAGCCAGAGATAGGGGTCTTGGGCCTCCTTCTCGGCGGCGACTGCGATGGTGGCGAAGGAACAGCTCAAGGCGAGCCCGGCAAGTGTAACGCGGATCATATCTGGAAATCTCCCCGGGGTGTGCTGCTGTGCTAGCACCTCGATACAGCCCAGGGGAAGAGCCGCCGCTGCAATATAAGCCTCGTCATTGCGAGCGAAGCGAAGCAATCCAGGGCGGTTACCGTACACTCTGGATTGCCGCGTCGCCATCGGCTCCTCGCAACGACGATGAATATCATTGATCGATGATGATCGTCCCCGGATGATGCTTGTCGAGATGCTTCTTGATGATCTTGAGGTTGCGCGTGTTCGACCGGAACAGGAAGTCGAAGGCGTCGCCGACGAGCGGGATCGCGCCGAGCGTCGTGTCGACTCCCAGATTGCCGACCATCCGCCAGATCTTCCATTTCGGCATGCCGAGGTTGCGCGCCTCCCAGATCAGATAGGCGCCCATGACCGCGGTGATGACGTCGCCGACCACCGGCACCAGCCCGACGATCGCGTCGAGGCCGACGGGGCGGTTGATGCCCGGGATGACGAAGCTGCGTTCGAGGATGATCTCAAGCGTCTCGACCCGCTTGCGCAGCGCGGCGGGGTCGCGGCGGTTCTGGATCAGCGCGTCGAACAGCGCGTCGGTGTCGGGAGACGAAGGGGCCATCGGGGTCCTTTCAAACAGCGCTCGAAATGGAGCGCGCCAACATTATTCGGTGTATTAGTTGGGTAGGGCAATCAAGTGATTCAAGGGGTGCTGGCTGCGGCCGTTGGCGCGCAGCCCGGTCAGCCGCTGCGATGCGACCGACCAGCGCAGCGGGGTCGCGATCGGAATGAAGGGCGAATAGCCCGCGAGCAATTGCTCGGCCTCGCCGATCAGGCGCGCGCGGTCGGCGGTGCTGGTTGCGGCGGTCGCTTCGTCGATCCGTTGCTGGGCGTCGCGATGGCACATGGTGTCGGCGCGGCAGGACAGGCGGCGCAGCCCCCACAGGGCATCGTCGTTGGGCATCACTTCGTCGATCAGTCGGAGGTCGGTCTTCGCGGTCATGGCGACGCGGCGGCTGGGCATGCCGATGCGCGTGAAGTCGGCGGCGATATAAGCAAAAAGGATGCGGCCGCCCGGCGAGTCCGGCACCGCGATGCGCAATGGTTCGACGACATTTCCGCTATCTCTCCACGCATCGACGGCGCGTTTCGCCTGCTCGAAGCGCATTTGTTCGGGATAGTCGGCCCAGGCGGGCAGCAGTGGGGTCGGTCCGACGTCGCGCGTGTAAAGGTCGGGGCGCAGCGTGACTTGCGGCTCCCATTCCTGAAGCCCGAACGCACCGACGATCCGCTCGCGTCGGAGCGCGCGCGACAGCGCCTCGCGATTGGCCTGGACGCCGAGAAAACCGTCGATGCTGACGATGCTGAGGCCGAAGAGTCCCGGAACCGGATCAACGACGAGCCGCGAGCGGCCGATGTTTGAGGCGACGAAATAGGGCAGGGTCGAAAAGCGCCCGCCGACGACGCCGTCGGCATAGCCGTTCTTGAAGCGCGCGAGCGCCGCCGCCGCCGAGGTGCCGGTGAGTTCGATCGACGCGGCGGGATCGGCGGCCGCGGCTTCGGCGGCGTCGGGATCCTCGGCGAGCGGATCGGCGACCGGGGTCAGCAGCATCGCGCGGCCGGTGCGTTTCGGGCGCATCGGACCCCAGCCGAGTCCGCGGTTGACGATCGCCATCGACGGTTGGGCGAGCAGTTCGAGCATCCCCGGCTGCGGCACCGACAGGCGGATTTCGATGACGCTGTCGGTCATCGCCTTGATCGTCTCGATCTCGGGAAAATCATCCTTGAGGACATGTTTGCTGCGCGGCGCGCGATAGCCCTCGAGGATGTTGGCGACGTCGGCGGCGGTCACCTTGCGCCCGTTCGCCCATTTGGCCTCGCGGATGCGGAAGACATAGCTGCGTCCGTCGGCGGTGACCGTCCAGCGTTCGGCGAGGCCGACGTCGATCTGACCCTCGCCGTCGAAGCTGACCAGCCCCTGCGAGGTCGCGTCGAGCAGCGCCGCATTGGCGGCGGACAATTCGCCGTTGATCGGGTTGGCGGCGCTATTGAGGGCGCCGATCGCCGCGATCCGCACCGGCCCGCGCTCGCCGAACAGGCCGCAGCTGCCGAGCGCGAGCGCCAGCAGGCCGGCGGCGGTCAGGCGTCCGATGGTTCGCGAAAGGGGAATGTGCAGGGGCATCGCGGTCATCATAGCCAAGCGGCGCGAAACCGGAAGGGTGCTAACGCGCCGCGGGGCCTTGAAGGGTGGGGCGCTGGTGCGGACGCCGGGACTTGAACCCGGATATCCAGAGGATGGCAGATTTTAAGTCTGCTGCGTCTACCGATTTCGCCACGTCCGCCCAGCGATGCCGGTCAAGCCGATGCCCCCGATGAGGTCAAGCGCTGTTTGCGGGTTCACCCGTCCGGTTCCGTCAGCTAGATGACCGCCCATGGAAGCTGTTCTCACCATCGCCGGACTCGGCAAGACGTACAAGAGCGGCCACACCGCGCTGTCGTCGGTCGACCTCACCATCAACAAGGGCGAGATTTTTGCGCTGCTCGGGCCGAACGGCGCCGGCAAGACGACGTTGATCAGCATCGTGTGCGGCATCGTCACCGCGACAAGCGGGACGGTGACCGTTGCCGGGCACGATCATGCCCGCGATTATCGCGCCGCGCGATCGATGATCGGGCTGGTGCCGCAGGAACTGCATACCGACTCGTTCGAGACGGTGATGGCGACCGTCAGCTTCTCGCGCGGTCTGTTCGGCAAGCGCCGCGACCCGGCCTTCATCGAGCAATTGCTGCGCGACCTGTCGCTGTGGGACAAGCGCGATTCCAAGATCATGGAATTGTCGGGCGGCATGAAGCGCCGGGTGATGATCGCCAAGGCGCTGAGCCACGAACCCGAAATCCTGTTCCTCGACGAGCCGACCGCCGGGGTCGACGTCGAGCTGCGCCGCGACATGTGGCAGATGGTCCACGGGCTACGCGAGCGCGGGGTCACGATCATCCTGACCACCCATTATATCGAGGAGGCCGAGGAAATGGCCGACCGCGTCGGGGTGATCAGCAAAGGACAGCTGATCCTGGTCGAAGAGAAGAATGCGCTGATCAAGAAAATGGGACGCAAGACGTTGACGCTGAACCTCGCCGAGCCGCTCGAGGCGGTGCCCGCGGAGCTGGCCGACTGGAAGCTCGAACTGGCGGGCGACGGGCATGAGCTGGTCTATGAATTCGACAGCCAGGCCGAGGCGACCGGGGTGCCGTCGCTGCTGCGCCGGATGAGCGACATCGGGGTGGGGTTCAAGGATCTGCACACTCGGCAAAGCTCGCTCGAGGATATTTTCGTCGGGCTCGTCCACGAGCCCCGGGTCAAGGGAGCCGCCGCATGACCGCGAACTGGCGCGGCGTCCGCGCGATATACCTGTTCGAACTGGCGCGTTTCGGGCGTACCGTCTGGACCAGCCTTGCGCTCCCCGTCATCACCACAGCGCTCTATTTCGTCGTCTTCGGATCGGCGATCGGCAGCCGGATGAGCGAAGTCGGCAACGTACCCTATGGCGCCTTCATCGTCCCCGGCCTGATGATGCTGACGATGTTCACCGAAAGCATCAGCAACGCCAGTTTCGGCATCTACATGCCCAAATGGACCGGCACGATCTATGAGATGCTGTCGGCGCCGCTGTCGCCGCTCGAAACGGTGATCGCCTATGTCGGCGCGGCGGCGACCAAGTCGGTGATCATCGGGGCGATCATCTTTGCCACCGCGCATCTGTTCGTCGACGTCCAGGTCGTCCATCCGCTGTGGATGGTCGCCTTCATGATCCTGATGGCGGTGACCTTCTGCCTGTTCGGGTTCATCATCGGTATCTGGGCGCAAAGCTTCGAGCAGTTGCAGGTGATCCCGCTGCTCGTCGTCTATCCGCTGACCTTTTTGGGCGGCGCCTTCTATTCGCTCGACATGCTGCCCGCCGCCTGGCGGACGATCACGCTGTTCAACCCCGTCGTCTATCTGATCAGCGGCTTTCGCTGGACCTTCTTCGGACAGGGCGACGTCGGCATCGAGGTCAGCATGGGCGCGGTCGCGCTGTTCCTGACGCTCTGCCTGAGCGTGATTTTCTGGATGTTCCGGACCGGCTACCGCCTCAAGAATTGAGCGCGGAATATTGCGCTCCGTCATTGCGAGCGGCGCGAAGCAATCCAGGGCGGTTTACGCCAATCTGGATTGCCGCGTCGCTTCGCTCCTCGCAATGACGAAGTTTTGGGACCTGGGCGACCGTTGGCAACTCAGTCGTTGAGCCGCTCGCGCATTTCCTTGCCGGGCTTGAAATAAGGCACGCTTTTGGCCTGCACATCGACCGCCGCGCCGGTGCGCGGATTTCGGCCGGTGCGCGACTCGCGACCGCGGGTCGAAAAGGCGCCGAAGCCGCGCAATTCGACACGGCCGCCCGAGGCGAGCTGGTCCACGATGGAATCGAAAAACACATCGACGATCTTCTCCACCTCTTCGAGGCGCAGATCGTTGTTTTCGCTAGCGATCTTTTGAACCAGTTCCGACCGGATCATTGGCTTCCCCTATTTTTCACGCGCATCGCTGGATGCAGGCTCCCGGTCTTTGCCGGTTCGGTGCGTGAGACCCCTCCCAACGCGCCGCCAGACTAACATGAATCAAGCGGGGCGCAAAAGATATCGCCGAATCAAAAGGCCCGCCGGACGCATCCGGCGGGCCTTCTGTCTCATTCTGGTGACAAGGGGCTGGGATCAGCCCTTCTTGCCGGCCTTCAGCGCTTCGCCGAGGATGTCGCCGAGCGACGCACCCGAGTCCGACGAACCGTACTGCGCGACGGCCTGCTTCTCTTCGGCGATCTGCATCGCCTTGACCGAGAAGCTGGGCTTTTTCGAGCGGTCGAAACCGATGACCATCGCGTCGAACTTCTGGCCGACCTGGTAACGTTCGGCGCGCTGTTCGTCGCGGTCGCGGCCGAGGTCGGCGCGCTTGATGAAGCCGGTGGCGCCATCGTCGCCGGCCTGGACTTCGAGGCCGTTGTCGCGAACTTCGAGGACGGTGACGGTGATGACGTCGTTCTTCTTCACCGAACCGGCAGCGGCGACGCCGCCGCCAACGGCAGGTGCACCCTTTTCAAGCTGCTTGATGCCGAGGCTGATGCGTTCCTTCTCGACGTCGACGTCGAGAACGACGACCTGCACGGCCTCGCCCTTGCGGTGGAGGTGCAGCGCTTCTTCGCCCGAGATGCCCCAAGCGATGTCCGACATGTGGACCATGCCATCGACGTCGCCCGGCAGGCCAACGAACAGACCGAATTCGGTCGCGTTCTTGACTTCGCCTTCGACGACCGAGCCAACCGGATGCTCATCGGCGAACGCGCCCCAGGGGTTCGACTGAGCCTGCTTGAGACCCAGCGAGATGCGGCGCTTGTCGCTGTCGACTTCGAGGACGATGACATCGACTTCCTGGCTGGTCGAAACGATCTTGCCGGGGTGGACGTTCTTCTTGACCCACGACATTTCGCTGACGTGGACCAAGCCTTCGATGCCGGCTTCGAGTTCGACGAACGCACCGTAATCGGTGATGTTCGTAACCGTGCCCGACAGCTTCGCACCGACGGGGTACTTGGCGGCGACGCCTTCCCACGGATCGCTCTCGAGCTGCTTCATGCCGAGGCTGATGCGCTGCGTGTCGCGGTTGATGCGGATGATCTGGACACGGACATTGTCACCGATGTTGATGACTTCGCTCGGGTGGTTGACGCGCTTGTAGCTCATGTCGGTCACATGGAGCAGGCCGTCGATGCCGCCGAGGTCGACGAACGCACCATAGTCGGTGATGTTCTTGACGGCGCCTTCGATGATCTGGCCTTCTTCGAGGTTCTGGATCAGGCCCGAGCGCTGTTCGGCGCGCGTTTCTTCGAGGATGGCGCGGCGCGACACGACGATGTTGCCGCGGCGGCGATCCATCTTGAGGATCTGGAAGGGCTGCGGCAGGTCCATCAGCGGGCCGACGTCGCGCACGGGGCGGATGTCGACCTGCGAACCCGGAAGGAACGCCACGGCGCCGCCGAGGTCGACGGTGAAGCCGCCCTTGACGCGGCCGAAGATGACGCCTTCGACGCGCGCTTCCTTGTTGAATTCTTCTTCCAGGCGGTCCCAGGCGGCTTCGCGGCGAGCGCGATCGCGGGACAGCATGGTTTCGCCATTGGCGTTTTCGACGCGGTCGACATAGACTTCGACTTCGTCACCGACTTTGATGTCGGCCTTCTGGCCCGGCATGGCGAATTCGCGAAGCGGCACGCGGCCTTCGCTCTTCAAACCAATGTCGATCACTGCCAGGTCGTTTTCGATCGCGGTCACGGTGCCCTTGACGACGCGGCCTTCAAAGCCGCCGTCGGCACCACCAAGCGATTCATCGAGCATCGCGGCAAAATCGTCGCGCGTCGGGAAAGCCGTAGTGGCCATAGATGTGTCTTCCTTACTTCGTTTGTTCCGGCCAAGCGGTTGGTTCCGCTGGTCTTAATGGCCGATATGCCGCGCCTGCCGAATGCATTGCACAGCATCCTCCGGACCTTCATCGGCGAGGGACGGGCAAAGCAAAAAGGGCGCGACGGGTGCGCCCCGTCACGCCCGACGCTCGGAACGAGCGGCGGTTCATCCGTGCCTCGACCGGCAAAAACACCCGTCGGACGCGGCGGCCTATAGTCGAACGGCGCAGCGCGGGCAAGGCGAAAGCACGGATAAACGCCATCGTAAGATGTTGGGTTTAGCGTCCCGCTGCAATCGAGAGGGGTCTCATGCAAACGGCATATCGTGGCAGTTTCGCCGATCCGGCGGTCGAGGCGCGTTTCCAGGAAACGGCGCGGATGCTGCGGCTGCCCTTCGTGCGCATCTATGGCGTGCTCTTCATGCTCGTCGCGCTCGCTTATACGATCGCCAATCCGCTGTTTGTCAGTCACGAGGATACGGCGACGCTCGCGGTCTATTTCGGCTGCATGCTGATCCTCGCCGGCGCCTATATCGGCGCGACCTTCTGGTCCGGATATGTCGCGCGGCCGGGAATCGATTTCGCCGCGCTGCTCGGCATCGTCTTTCTGCTCGGCCATATCAATCTGGTGCTGTTCGACGAACTGATCGACATGCAGGAGGAAATGCACGCGGTCGGCGTCATGAACAGGCTCTCGGTCAGCGCCTTCGCGGCGGTCGTTCTGGCGAGCCGGCCGCGCCTGTTCCTGTTGTGGCTGGCGCTCGATATCGTGGTTTTCCTCTCGACGGTGCTGGCGGTGCAAAGCCACGGCGCGGGGCTGTGGTATGCGCTGCTGTCGTACCTCAGTGGCGCGATGATCATGGTCGCGATCAATTTCGCGATCGACCGGTCGAGCCGCGGAGCCTTCGCGCTGGCCGAAGCGCTCGAGGCCGAGCGCAAGCGGAACGAGGAACTGGTCTACAACATGCTGCCGGTCGCGGCGGTCGAGCGGATTCGCGACGGGCGCCTCGTCGCCGATTCCTATGCCGACGCGAGCGTGATCTTCATCGACATGGCGGGCTTTACCAAGCTGGCGCAGCGGGTGTCGCCGGGGCATCTGGTCGAACTGCTCAACACCTTTTTCAACCACGCCGACCGCTGCGCGGCGCAGCACGGGGTCGAAAAGGTCAAGACGATCGGCGACGCCTATCTGGCGATCGCCGGCGGCAACCTGACCGCGCGCAACAGCGCCGATACCGCGATCGCCTTTGCGAGATCGGTGCTCGAAGTCGTCGACGACCTGCAATCGCTCGCCGGGGTCGAGACCGGGCTGCGCGTCGGCATCCACAGCGGACCGGTGGTCGGCGGGGTGATCGGCGCGACGCGCATGGCCTATGACTATTGGGGCGAGACGGTGAACATGGCGGCGCGGCTGGAGAGCACGGCGCCGGTCAACGGGATCGCGATTTCGGAAAGCACCTGGCTGCGGGCGAAGGACCGCGGCGCATTCGGCCCGCCGCATATGGAAATGTTGAAGGGAGTCGGCGAAACCGCCGTCTATCACGCCGCGCCGGCGAAGCCCGCGGTCGACGCGCTGCCCGAGATCAGCTGGGTCGCCTGACCCGTTCCGTGACGAAGGCGATCGCGGCGGCGATGCCTTCGGCCACATCCATGTCGCTATTGTCGAGCAGCATCGCGTCGGTGGCGCGCAGCAGCGGCGCCTCGGTCCGCCCGGTGTCGCGGGCGTCGCGGGCGTGGATGTCGGCGAGCACGGCGTCGTAGCCGATATCGACGCCGCGCCCGAGCATCTCCGCATGGCGGCGGCGCGCGCGTTCCTCGGCGCTGGCGGTAACGAACAGCTTGGCGTCGGCGTGCGGCGCAATCACCGTGCCGATGTCGCGCCCGTCGAGCACCGCACCGCCCGGCTGGCCCGCAAAATCGAGCTGGCGCTGGAGCAGCGCCTTGCGGACTGCGGGGTGAACCGACACGCGGCTCGCGAGCCCGCCGGTGCTTTCATAGCGCAGCGCCGGATCGTCGAGCAGGGCATCCGGAAAGTCGCAGGCGACGAGCGCGTCGGCGGCATCGTCGGGGTCGCCATGGTTGAGCTGCGTCTGATAGCCCACCGCACGATAGAGCAGTCCGGTATCGAGCACGGGCAGCCCGAAATGCGCCGCGATCGCGCGGGCAATCGTGCCCTTGCCCGATGCGGTCGGGCCATCGACCGCGATGATCATTGCGCAAGTCCGGCGAGCAGCGCTTCGAAATTGGGGAAGCTCGTCGCGATCGGGGCGACGTCGTCGATCGTCACCGGCGCCTTGCTGACGAGGCCGGCAATCGCGAAGCTCATGCAGATGCGGTGGTCGAGGTGGCCGGCGATGGTGGCGCCGCCGGGAAGCGGGTCGCCGCCGGTGCCGTCGATGATCAGGCCGTCTTCGCTCTCCTCGACGCGCGCGCCGATGGCTTTGAGGCCGGTCGCCATCACCGCGAGCCGGTCGCTTTCCTTGACGCGCAATTCGTCGAGGCCGGTCGTCGTGGTGCGGCCCTCGGCAAGCGCTGCGGCGACGAAGAGGATGGGGAATTCGTCGATCATGCTCGGCGCGACGGCGGGGTCGACCGCGATGCCCTTGAGGATGCTGTGGCGGACGCGGAGGTCGGCGACGGGTTCACCGCCGACTTCGCGGGCGCCCAGCAACTCGATATCGCCGCCCATCGCCTGCAGCACCGCGATCAGCCCGGCGCGGGTCGGGTTGAGGCCGACATTGGCGATGAGGACGTCGGATCCGGGTACGATCAGCGCGGCGACGATGAAGAAGGCGGCCGACGAAGGGTCGCCGGGAACGGCGATCGTCTGTGGTTTGAGTTCCGCCTCGCCAAGGATGCGGATGTGGCGCGTGCCGTCGACATCGGTCTCGACACTGAGATCGGCGCCGAACCCGCGCAGCATGCGCTCGCTATGGTCGCGGGTCGGCACCGGTTCGATCACTTCGGTGATCCCCGGCGTGTTGAGTCCGGCGAGCAGGATCGCGCTTTTCACCTGGGCCGAGGCCATCGGCAGGCGGTAGGCGAGGGGGATGGCGGGCGCGAGGCCGCGCAGCATCAGCGGCAAACGGCCCCCCGGCGAGGCGGTGATGTCGGCGCCCATCTGGCTCAGCGGATCGATGACGCGGCCCATCGGACGTCCCGACAGGCTGGCGTCGCCGATGAAGGTGACGGTGATCGGGTGGCTGGCGACGAGACCCATGAGCAGGCGCGTCGAGGTGCCGCTGTTGCCCATGTCGAGCGCTTCCCGCGGCTGGAGCAGCCCGCCGACCCCGACACCGTGGATGCGCCATTCGCCGTCGTCGCGCCGTTCGATGTCGGCGCCCATCGCGCGCATCGCGCTGGCGGTGGCGAGCACGTCATGACCCTCGAGCAGCCCGGTGACGCGGCTTTCGCCGACCGCGAGCGCCGACAGCATCAGCGACCGATGCGAGATGCTCTTGTCCCCCGGGATCGCGACCCTACCTTTGAGCGGAACGGAAGCGGAAAAGCTGCGGGGCGTGGCGGTGTGATCGGTCATGGCGTGCGGCTTTTGACAGCGGCCTTGCAATCTGGCAAGGCGCACGCCGATTTGATGGATGCCGCGCAGGCAACCGTCGCTTTCCAGAAATTCTAATCTCTTTCCAGAAGGTTATGAGGAATTTATGATAAAGGCTGAATGGGGCACGAAGCGTAGCTGCCCGAAATGTGCCACCCGATTCTATGATCTGACCAAGGATGATCCGGTCGCCTGCATCAATTGCGGTTACAACTGGATTCCGGAATCGGTGCTGAAATCGAAGCAACCGATGCCGTTCGAGGAAGCGGAAAAGCCGGGCAAGGTCGCCAAGGAACCCGAGGCCGACGACGATCTGGATCTGGACGTCGATGTCGACGAGGACAGCGATTCGCCCGACAACGACGTCGATCTCGGCGGCGACGACGATCTGGGCGTTGCGACCGCGGACGACGACGACGTCGAAACCTGATTTTTGACGCGGGGGGCCAAAAAGGCATCGTCAGATGCATTTGGCCCCTTGCATCGGTCGCCGGCACTGCTAAAGGCGGCCACCCGATCGCAGTCACCCAGGCGCGATCACGAAGTTGTGGGGCCTTAGCTCAGCTGGGAGAGCGCCTGCATGGCATGCAGGAGGTCAGCGGTTCGATCCCGCTAGGCTCCACCATTTCTCTCCAAAAAGGCCCGCCGACGCGGGCCTTTTTTGTTGCCCGTCCGGTGCATCGGAAATGCGGCAGCGGGATGACCGGTGTCGGGCGGTGGCGGGCGTTTAAATCCTCCCTGTGGCCGCAGGCCATGGGGAGGGGGCCGCTCGCGAAGCGAGGGGTGGAGGGGGCCGAAGGGTAAGCACGACGCCTGACGGCGTCGGCCTCGCGGTTATTCGGTGGCTTCGCTCTCGAACACCGGTTCCATCGCGATCGGATCGGCGAGGTTGATGCGGTCGAGGATCGCGGCGGTGTCGTCGCGCACCTTCAGCATCAGGCTGCGCATCCGGCATTCGGATTCGGGCAGGCAGTTCTTGCAATGCTCGTGCGCGTTGCGCGCGGCGCAGGGCACGAGCGCGAGCGAACCGCGGGTCAGGCGGACGAGGTCGCCATAGCTGATGTCGATCGGCGACAGCGCGAGCTGGTAGCCGCCGTCGCGCCCGCGCTGCGACAGCAGCAGCCCTTCGCGCGCCATTTCCGACAGAATCACGGTCAGGAATTTGGGCGGAATATTCTGCGCCTCCGCAATATCCGCGAGCTGGACCTGCCCCTTGCCCCAATGGTCGGCGAGGTGCTGGAAAGCGCGGATCGTATAGCGGGTCTTTTGCGACAGCATGGTTCATCCTGTGTTACATATTCAGCCTTAATTCAACCTGTCTGGATGACATTCGGGCAAGAGTTGATGAAAATCACAGCGGGTGGCATGAACCGCCCCTACAGGGGTCGCAGGGTGCCCGGTTGCGGGCGTGGTTGCGTGGAGCGGATGGAATGCGAAAAATTTTGACAGCGCCGGCGGTTTTGGCCGCATGTCTGCTGGCGATGGCGCCAGCGCAGGCGCAGTTTGGCGGCCTGTTGCGTAAAGTGACGTCGCCCACCCCGACGCCGAGTCCGAGCGAGAAGGACAATGGCGGTTGCCCCAAGGGCAAGAAGGGCAGCAGCGTCGGGCGCGGCATATTGGGCGGCGTGATCCGCGACGCTGTCGGCGATGCGGCGGGCAAGACCGGTTTCGGCAGTTACCTGCCGACCGCAGAGGTTGCGGGCACGCTGACCGACGCGATCGCGTGCCGCCTCGATCCCGGCGAGCAGTTGCAGGCTGCGGCGGCGACCGAGGAAGTGACGCGTGGAGAAGAGATCGGCGCGACGTCGAACTGGACGAGCGCGACGCGCGAAAATGTCAGCGGGTCGTCGACCGTGGCGTCGATCAATGAGGAAAGCGGCGGTCGCAAGTGCATGAACGTCAACGATTTCATCATCGTCGACGGTGAAGAGACGCAGGTCTCCAAGCGTATGTGCAAGGGACCGGGCGATGCGCGTTATGTCTTGGCGGCGTAAACTACCCCGACTGGCATTGGCGGCCTTCGCACTGGTCGGACTGACCGGCGCGCAGGGCATGGATCCTGCGAACCCGACCTGTCCGCTCAATCCGAACTGGTCGGCCAATCCGACGATGACGCTGAAGGTCGAAAAGCACGGCGACATGAAGGTCATGCTCGCCGAAGGCCGTGTCGATGCGGGACTCCCCGATCGTCTTGCCGCAGCCTTGAAGGCGAATCCCGATGTTGCCGAAGTTTGGCTGCGGTCGCCCGGGGGCGATGCGCGCGCAGGCAATGCGGCGGGCCGGATCATCCGGTCGAACTTCGGACTGGGTACGCGTGTTCCAAACGGTTGGACGTGCTTCAGTGCGTGCAATTTCATATTCATGGGCGGGCAGCCGCGTATGATCGATCCTGGCGGAGTGTTCATGGTCCATATGTTCACGCGCACCGGCGATCGTTCGGCGATCGATATGAGCGTTGCGATGGGCACCGATGCGACCAAGGAACTCATCGGCAATATCGAACAGGATTCGGCGCTGCTCGCGAGTGAAGACAACGCCTTCCTGATCAAGATGGGCGTGTCACGCAAATTGCTGACCGACATCATGTACCGGCAACAGGCCGTCGCGACCGAGGAAGACAAATCGACTCGGCGCTGCCTGACGCTCGACGAGGCTTTGAAGTATGGGGTTACCTATAAGCTTGACTAGGGCGCGCATCTTCGCCGGAGGATTGTTCGGCGTACTGTTGGTTGCGGCCACCCCCGATCGTGCGACGGATTGCACGCCGACCCGTTCGGGATGGGATGCGCCGGTCTTGCAAATGGAACTGCAAAAGCCGGACGGTGTAGAGACGTTATTTCTCGAAGGCCGGATCGGACCGGACCTTCCGATGCGGCTTAAGGCGTTGCTCGCCGACCATCCCGATATCGGGGAAATCCATTACAATGCGTCAGGGGACGACAGGAATAGCGCGATGGAAGCCGGGCGTATTCTGCGGTCGGCGGGGAATTTCGTGGTGCATGTTCCCCCGGGTGCGGGCTGCACCGGCGCGTGTGCCCTGTTGTTCCTCAGCGGGCGTATTCGGTCCGTCGATCCGACGGCTGTGTTCGATCTTGGGCAATTTTATGAGCCGACGGCGACGTCGGTTTCCAGTGCCGACATCGCGCGGCAGAGCCTCGGAATCTCCGATTATCTGATCCGGATGGGGGTCTCGCGCCGACTGCTTACCGGGACGCTCGATCGCGAGAATGCGTCCACAGGCAAGGCGCCGCAACGCCAATGCCTGACGCCCGAGGAGCTTCACGGCTATAACGTTGCAAATTGGAACGAATAATTTAGGCTGCCCGCCAAAACAGGAGAGGCTGCCATGACCGATATGACGCACGACCACGCGAGTTTCCGTTCGATGATCGACGGGACCCAGCAGGACTGGGACATCATCGCGCGCGAGCAGAAGGAGTTCGCGCCGCAGAACGGCAAGCGCATCCTCGAGCATCTGAAGCTGCTCGGCGGCGATTATGGCGGCTTTCCGGTCGACCGGCTCGAACATTGCCTGCAGACCGCGACGCGGGCGCATCGTGACGGGCGCGACGAGGAATATGTCGTGATGGCGTTGCTCCACGACATCGGCGACACGCTGGGCGCGTTCAACCATCCCGACGTCGCGGCGGCGATCCTCAAGCCCTTCCTGTCAGACGAAAACCTGTGGATCGTCCAGCATCACGGCATCTTCCAGGGCCATTATTTCTTCCACTATCTCGGCCTCGACCGCGACATGCGCGACCAGTTCAAGGATAGCCCGCATTATGCGGCATGCGCCGAATTCTGCGAGAAATATGACGCCCCGGCGTTCGACCCCGATTATGACAGCGAGAGCCTGGAGTTTTTCGAGCCGATGGTGATGCGGCTCTGCTCCTATCCGCGCACGAGCATCTACAAGAAGGTGATGGTCGAGGAAGCGGCGGAGTAACTGGAACGCCGCCCCCACGCAGGGTGCCGGGAGTCACGTGCCTCCCGACACGGCCGCTGGCTGTCCTGCTCAGCTTCGCTGCGTAAAACGATAGCGGCCCCCGCTTTCGCGGGGGCGACGCTCTCCTTACTTCCCCTTGAACGCCGTCTTGCGCTTCTCGACGAACGCGAGCACGCCCTCGACCGCATCCTCGCTGTTACCTGCGACGAACTGGCCCTTGGCTTCGGCGTCCAGTGTTTCCGAAAAACTCTGCGACAGGCCGGCGCGCAAAATCTGGCGCATCGTGCCGAGCGACACCGTCGGGCCGTTCGCCAGCCGCGTCGCGAGCGCACGCGCTTCGGTCAGCAGGTCGGCGTCGTCGACGCACTTATAAACGAGGCCCCATTCAGCCGCCTGTTCGCCGCCGATCTTTTCACCCAGCATCATCATCTGCGTCGCGCGCGGCAGGCCGATCAGGCGCGGCAGCAGCCACGACGAGCCGCCATCGGGGACGAGGCCGATGTTGACGAAGGCTTGCAGGAAATAGGCCGACTTGCCGACCAAGGTGAAGTCGCCCGACAGGCCGAAGCTGCAGCCGACGCCCGCGGCGGGGCCGTTGACCGCGGTGACGACCGGGATGTTCAGATTGGCGAGCGCGAGCAGCATCGGGTTATAGTGGTTGCGCAGCGCCTTGCGACTGTTGGCGCCGCCGCCGACCGCCGACGCGGCGCGGTCGCCGCCAAGGTCGGCCCCCGAACAGAAACCGCGCCCCTCGCCGGTGATCAGCAGCGCGCGCGCGCCGAGGACGGGCAGGTGATCGAGCGCGTCGCGAATCTCGTCGGCCATCGCCGGGGGCATCGAATTGAGCCGCTCGGGGCGGTTGAGCGTGATCGTCGCGACATGGTCGGCGACTTCGAGCTTGATCATCTCATAGGTGGGGGTGGTCATGGGGAAGAACTCCTCTCGCGGGTTTTGGCTTTACCTTTACGTTCACGTAAAGTTGTGACCGATTTGCATCGGAAGTGCAAGGGGCGACGGGCGGGTGGATTTGATAGCGGTGGGCTGAAGGGGCCTTATTCTTCGTCCACCCGCACGCGCGCGAAGCGCAGTTCGCCGTCGTTGCGCCGCAGGACGAAGCGGTCGCCGTTCGCGCTGAGGCAGGCGCCCTGAAAATCGACCACGCCCATGTCATTGGGCACCAGCCGCACATGCAGCCGCCCCTTGTCCTCGGGGCCGAGTTCATAGCGCGGCGCGGTCACATCATAGATCGGCTCGCGAAGCTCGACCCAGCGCGGCACACGCTTGTCGTCCTCGGGCATCGTCCAGCCATAATATTGGGTATAATCCTCGACCGGATCGCCGCTGTCGAAACCGATGGTGAAGGTGACCCCCGCGACGCCTTCGCCGGTCGGCCAGCTGACGAAGATCGTCGGCTGCGCGTCATCGACATCGATCAGAGGCGCCTTTTCGAAGGCGGGCGGCACCGGCCGGGGTTCGGTGAACAGGCAGACTGCGTCGCCCCGCTGCTCCCAGCGCCCGCCGGCGCGCTCGTCGAGTGCGCCGGCGTAGAGCGCATAGAGAAAGGTCCCGTCGGGTGCGATCTCCAGCCCCCCGCCAACGTCGGGGCCTTCGGCAAGCTGATATTCGCCGATCAGGCCGGGCGCTGCCGTGGCGGGGACGGCGGGCGGCTGAGCCAACGCGCCGATGGTCGGCAAGGCGGACAGGAACATGGCGAACGGGGCGAGGAAGAGGTTCCGCATGCGCCCAGCCTGCGCCTGTTTGCACCGCGAATCCAGCCCGATCTGGTGGGCCTTTTCCTTTGACAGCGACACGGAGCGTCGCGACGTTGCGGACGGCAGCGGGTTCGATTTGCAAGGGGGCGATGGCGGACGATGACGAAGGCGGCAACGCGTACGAATTCCATGCTCCGCCCTGCAGCGCTGGCGGGACTGCTGCTGTCGGGCGCGGTCATGGCGGGCGGGCAAGCGGCCGCGAGCGGCGAGGTCACGATCGCCATCAGCGGTGAGAGCGACCAGTTGATCGGTCGCCAGACCGAGCGGACCGTGCTGATCGCGGGCGGCAGCGAAAGCGTTCGGCAACTCGAAACCGCCTATACGGTTTCGGGCCACGGCCCGACCGAACTCAGCGATACGCTGCGGATCGCGGTCGATGCCGATGGCCGTCCGCAACGCTGGCGGTGGCGGCGCAGCGTCAATGGCCGCATACTCACCGTCGAACTCGAACGGTCGGGCGCCGCGCTGACGGGGCAGGCCGTCAACGAGGGTGAACGGCACGCGGTGAGCGCCGTCCTGCCCGTGTTGCCGATCGGCGATCCCGACACGCTGGCACCCTTTTTGACCGAACCGTCCGCGCCGCGCAGCTGGTCGATCGCCGAATTCGACCCCGTGACGCTGCAATTCCGGCCGGTCGAGCTGACGCTGGCGAAACGCAGCGGCACCGATCATGCCTGGGTGCTGACGCTGTCGCGCGGCGGGCGGCTGCAGTCGGTGCGCTGGCTCGACTATGCGGATGGCAAGCTGGCCGCGGCGCGCCAGCCGCTGCTCGGCAGTGGGCGGTCGTGGCATCGCGACGAGGGTCCGCCGACCAAAGCGGATATGCTGTCGCGCGGTCGCATCGTCGCGCATGAACAATATCGCCCCAATATCCATATGACGCAGCGCGCGGCGCTTGGGCAGATGCGCTATGTTTTCGGGCTTCCCGCGGACGTGCCCGTCACCGTCCCCGAAACCGGCGAGCAACGCGTCAAGTCGGATGGCGACGGCTGGCAGGTCGACATCTGCCAGGACTGCGGTCCGGCATCCGCCCCGGCGGCGGCCGATCTCGAACGCTGGCGGCGGCCGGGCCAGTGGGTTCAGAGTAACGACGCCGTTTTCAAGGAGAAGGCGGCGCAGGCGCGGCGCGGCGCGAAGACCGACGATGCGGTGATGGCGCGGCTCGCGATCGTCGCCCGCGCGCGGCTGCCGCGCATCGATTTCGACGGTTATGTCTCGGCGCGCACCGCCTGGCGGCGGCGGGCGGGCGATTGTACCGAGGATGCGTTGCTGCTCGCGGCGCTTGGCCGCGCGGCGGACATTCCGGTGCGCGTCGTCCACGGGCTGGTTTTTTCGCCGGGGCGCTACCACGGCGCCAGCAACGCCTTCATGCCGCACAGCTGGGTGATCGCCTTCGTCGACGGGCGCTGGAAAAGCTACGACATCTCGCTGAACGGCTTCGACGCGACGCATATCGCGCTCAGCCTCGGCGATGGCGAGCCCGAAGCGATGGTCGAGGCCAACCAGATCGCCGCGCTGCTCGACTGGCGCGCGATATCCGAGGTCAGGAGGCGGCCGGCCGATCCTTGATCAAAGGCGGGGGATCGCGATCGTCGCGCGTCTTGGCGTCCGTCGGGGCATCGACGGGCGCGGACGCCGGTGTCGCCTTGGTCACCGCGGCCGGCTCGTCGTCATAGACGACCGGCATGTCGGGCAGGCTGCTGTCGAGATCGGCGGTCAGCCATTCGACCTCGCCCGGCTTTTTCAGCCCGCCGACGATGATATAATTATCCTCGAGGCAATATTCGCCGCTGGTGGGTTCGCCGTCGACCGCCAGCACCTCGTCGATCTGGGCATAGGCCGGGGTCGCCATGCTCGCGCTCAGCGCCATCGCGGCGAGCGCCGATTTCACGGGCACCTTGTAACTCACGCAAATCTCGTCGCTGCATCCCGCGACCAGCGCCTGGCGCGCCGCGCCTGACAGATCGGAAATATCATGCACCTCGCGGTGGCAGAGGCGGCAGGTGTCGCCGTCCATGATGTCGCTGAGCTTGCCCTTATAGGGGCAGGGGCTTTGAATCCGCGGGAACAGGGACATGGGGTGTCTCCTTGGTCTGATTTCCGAAGTCTTCACATAAATGGAGCGCTTTGCTAGAGGGCACAAGCTGTCGTGCTGGGTAATTTTATTTTTTCCGAGTCTTGCTGTTCATGAAATGTCCACCACATTCGGCGTACCTAGGTTGGGGTGTTTGGCGCTGGAATGGATTGTTTCTTGTGCGAATTCGATATTCCGCGTACACGCCTTTTTGGCTTTATCAGCCGCATTGATGTTGAGGAGATTATGATGCGTTCAACGGACAACGTCTGATTCGATCAGCGTCTGGCGGCACTGCTGTCCGAAAGGGCGTCCCCTAGAAAAGGGGGCGCCCTTTTCGTTTTTATTGCGCCTAATAAATAATCCAATTATGATTCCGGGTGGGCGAGGGGGAATTGGATGGCATCAATTAAAAGACGATCGATAAAGTGGCTGCTTTCAGTAGCTGCTGTATGCGCGGCGACGGTTGGTTGGAGCAGCCTTCTTTGGCCTCCAGTAAAATTTTACTATGAAAAACCAGGGATTGGTTTTTGGGGGTCTATTTCAGAGCTTTTGAAGCTTCCATCCAATGAAATATTTCCTGATGGATTTGCCGTCGGATATTTGTTTTTCATATCTACATTTATAATATTATTTTTCAATTTTCTTATATTTATCAGAATAGTTGGATATATGATAAAATATATAGAAAATTCAGAAGTAGATGTTTCTCTTATAGAGACAAATTTAACATACAGATTCGAAGATAGGCTGTCGCGTGTTATTGCGACAAGAAACCAAATATTTCATGCAAATAGCAAAAATATTACAGCATATCACTATAATCAGACAGTTGAATCTGAATCGGCTATCATAGATTCTTCAACTTTCGAGATGGATTCAATATTAAATGACTCAAGGATAACCGAAGATTTCATTATAAGATCATCGAAGAAAAATTTTGAAGCTATTGAAATATTCAAAATATCATTGCCAACAAGTTGGATTTCAACGTATTTTCCTGATTGGCTTGTTCTTTTTATGTGGAACCATAGTAAGATTTTGGACAAAATTATTGTAGACAGGCGCGGGCATATTGAGATAAAAAATGAACATGATGGAGAGGATGCGACTATAGAACTTCGCTCTCTCAAGCGTGTGGCAAAGCGGGTGACGCTCACTTTAGATTTTCCTCAGGATTTGGCGCCGCGTTCCCCAGATATCAAATGCTTTATCATTCGAGATAACGTCGTTGTTTCCATACATCCGCGCAGTGAAACGAATGGCACTCGGCGCGTCTATTCCGCATTTTTGGCGGAGTTGGATCGCGCATCAATCCGTTTTCAATGGAATAATAGGCGGTTACATGCAGGTCCGCAGACGGCATCTGTCGATTTGGCGTCAGCCCGGCCAGCGGCCAACCGCACTGGCGTGACAATGGTTCTGTCGCGAATATTGTCGGCAATAAGGGGGGGGTGATATCGGGTTTTCAGGGGGTTGCGCGGAGCTTCGAGCTTGACGTCTTCTCTTCCCACGCTCTGCCGCACCTGCTAACCGCCGCCGCCATGATCGCTCCGCATCCCGACCGCCGCACCTTCGCCATCATCTCGCACCCCGACGCGGGCAAGACGACGCTGACCGAGAAATTGCTCGTCGCCGGCGGCGCGATCCATATCGCGGGCGAGGTCAAGGCGCGCGGGCAGGCGCGGCGCGCGCGCTCCGACTGGATGAAGATCGAACAGCAGCGCGGCATTTCGGTGACCTCGTCGGTGATGACCTTCGAACATGCGGGGCTGATCTTCAACCTGCTCGACACCCCGGGGCACGAGGATTTCAGCGAGGATACCTATCGCACGCTGACCGCGGTCGACAGCGCGGTGATGGTGATCGACGCCGCAAAGGGCATCGAACCGCAGACGCTGAAGCTGTTCGAGGTGTGCCGGCTGCGTTCGGTGCCGATCATCGCCTTCATCAACAAGGTCGACCGCGAGGGCCTGCCGCCGTTCGAGCTGCTCGACGAGATCGCCGAGCGGCTGGCGCTCGACGTGTGCCCGATGAACTGGCCGGCCGGGATGGGCGGACAGTTCGAGGGGATTTACGATTTGGTCGATCCCGCGATCATGAAGCTGGGTGGCGACGCGTCGCGGATGTATGAAGGTCACCGCGCCAAGGTTGCGGGGCTGGACGACCCGGCGCTGGCAGCGGAGCTTTCGGAGCGCGCGCTCGCGCTGCTCAAGGAAGAAACCGAGTTGGCATCGGCCTGCTACGCGCCCTTCGACGTTGCGGCATACCGCAACGGTGACTTGGCTCCGGTCTATTTCGGATCGGCGCTCAAGGAATTCGGCATCATCGACCTGCTGTCGGCGCTCGCCAACCACGCGCCGGGACCGCAGCCGCAGCCCGCCGAACCGGCGCCGGTCGATCCGGCCGACGATGCCGTCACCGGCTTCGTGTTCAAGGTGCAGGCGAATATGAACCCCGCGCACCGCGACCGCATCGCGTTCATGCGACTGTGTTCGGGCAAGTTCGAGCGCGGCATGCGGCTGATGCAGGGCGGCACGGGCAAGGCGATCGCGATCAGCCGCCCGATGCTGTTCCTCGCACAAGACCGCGAAATGGCCGAGGAGGCTTTCCCCGGCGACATCATCGGCATCCCGAACCATGGCACGCTGCGCGTCGGCGATACGCTCTCCGAACGCACCGACATCACGATCACCGGGCTGCCGAACTTCGCCCCCGAATTGCTGCGCCGCGTCGCGCTCGTCGATCCGACCCAGACCAAGAAATTACGCAAGGCGCTCGACGACATGGCCGAGGAGGGGATCATCCAGGTCTTCTATCCCGAAATCGGTGCGAACATGATCGTCGGCGTCGTCGGCCAGTTGCAGCTTGAGGTGCTGATCAGCCGCTTGGACGCTGAATATAAGGTCGAGGCGAAGCTCGAGCAGTCGCCCTGGGAAACCGCGCGCTGGATCGCCTGCGACGATCCGGCGAAGCTCAAGGCGTTCCAGTCCGAACACCGCGGCGCCAGCGCCACCGACCGCGATGGCGCGCCGGTGTTCATGGCGAAGGACGGCTGGGAGGTGGGCTATATCACCCAGCGCAATCCGGACATCCGCTTTACGGCGACGAAGGAACGGCGGTTGGGCGCGTTGGCAGAGTAAGCCGCTCCGATACTCGCCATCCAATATCCAGCGCCTTGCTAAGTATATCGGTCTGAGACTATGTTTCCGATTGGGGAACGGTACTAATCTTCGGAATGATGCGCAGACTAGTGGTGCCTTTTGTGCACTCTGGATTTGGAGCAGACCGCATGGGCAAGCATCTTATCGCGTTGATCGACGGTACAAAGGTCAGTGCTGCCCATACTGCCACGAACAGATCATATTCCAACGTTTTCGAACTGGCTTGCCTGCTGCAGATTTTGGACCGTTCCAAGAGCGGAGGCCCGCAAGTCGTATTTTACCGATCCGGAATATCGTCCCAGCCTGACAGCAGGAATACCTATGACCTGCTGACGGGTAACACGATAATGTCGCAGATCGTCGATCAGTACACAAACATATGCGCGAACTATAATTTTGATGCCAAAATCTCGAAGGACAAAATTTATCTGTTCGGTTTTTCTCGTGGTGCGATGGCCGTGCGGGCGTTGGCGAGCATCATATCGGAATTCGGGCTGCTCGACCCACGCCAGATCCACTTCCTTCCCGAGGTCATCTATGCCTGGGAGCATAACGAGGGAAGGGCGTCACTAAGCAACAAGGTCAACCTGACCACGGTGGAGGTCGAGTTTATCGGTATTTTTGACGCTGTGATGGGCGGCATATCAAAGCTGCCCGTGTTCAATCCTGTTCGTTTTTCCAATCATGACCTTCCGTCGCTCTGTCGGCACGGTATCCACATCATCGCGATCGACGAGGATCGACCTCATTTTACGCACAAGCTCTGGACCGGGGCCAAGTCGCGCGTCCTGCGGGGTGGAAAGGAGGCGCCGAATCCCAGTCTGCGGACGCAATCGTTCCGACAGATATGGATGCCCGGGATACATTCCGACATCGGAGGGACGGGCAACGCATTTTTGGGCAACGTCGCCCTTCTTTCGATGGTCTATTTTATTGAACGACTGACCGGTCTTGCTCTCGATAAGGAATGGATCGAGGACAAGGAGTGGCGGGTGAGGAAGGGTATTGCCGACAAGAAATTTCGAATTTCAGCCAATTATATGGAATTGCCTTACCGTAGGAAATTGGAATCAAACGGTGATTTCAAGCAATATTACCATCCAGTTTGTGAAATAATACAGATATGTAAGTATAAAATATTCCGAAGCAAATATGATTGGAGGAATCGTGTTTTTGAAAAAGAATTCAAGGACAGGGTCATCATGGATGATTTGCTCTATAAATACTTTAGAAGAATAAGCTAAATTTGCTATATTAAGCTCAGCAAATCCGCAGGCGCTTTGGCTTCGCCGTCCTCCTCATCCTCTTCTCCCTCGAACTTGCTGAGGGTCAGACCCAGCAGCCGGATTCCCTGCTCGGTCGGCAGCAGCGGCGCCAAAATCGCTTCGCCCGCTGCGAGCAGCGCCGCGCCGTCGAGGATCGGCGCCGGCACCGACTTCGCGCGCGTGATCGTCCTGAAATCGGCGTAGCGCAGCTTCAGCGTCACTGTCCGCCCGCGCGCGCCTTTCTTGGCGGCACGGTCCCACACCACGCTGCACACATGCGCGAGCGCCTCGCGGATTTCGGTGTCGCCGATCAGATCGTTGAAAAAGGTCCTTTCGCCGCCGAGCGACTTCAGCGGCCGGTTCGACTTCACCCGCCGATGGTCGATGCCGCGCGCCAGGTTGAACAGCCATTCGGCGCTGTTGCCGAAATTCTCCGCGAGCCACATCGGGTCTTTCGCCGCGAGATCGGCGCCCGAAAACACGCCCAGCCCCTCCATCTTCGCCGCGGTCACCGGCCCGATGCCGTGGAAGCGGCGGATCGACAGCGTCTGGACGAACGCCGCGCCCTTGCCCGGCGGGATCACGGTAATGCCGTCGGGCTTGTTCTGGTCCGACGCCAGCTTGGCGATGAACTTGTTGTACGAGACGCCGGCCGACGCGGTGAGCCCGGTTTCCTCACGAATGCGACGGCGGATCAGCTTCGCGGTCGCGGTCGCGCTGCCCAACGCCGCCTTGTCGGCGCTGACGTCGAGATAGGCCTCGTCGAGCGACAGCGGCTCGACCTCGTCGGCATAGTCGCGGAAGATCGCACGGATCTGGTGCGAAATGTCGCGATACACCTCGAACCGCGGCGGCACGAAGATGAGGCCCGGGCATTGGCGTTTCGCGGTGACGCTCGGCATCGCTGACCGTACCCCGAATTTGCGCGCTTCGTAGCTCGCGGCCGCGACGACGCCGCGCCGCGAAGAGCCGCCGACCGCCACCGGCTTGCCGCGCAAGGCCGGGTCGTCGCGCTGTTCGACCGACGCGTAAAAGGCATCCATGTCGACATGGATGATCTTGCGGACCCGGGTGTCCGCGGCATCCCTAGCCTGATCGTCGCCGTCTTCCACGTCCGCCGCCTAGCATGTTGCCCAAATGTTCTCAATGCCGCGCCTGACGCGGCGCTTGACGAAGGCGGACCAAAATGGCAATCGCCGCCGGCCTTGGTGAGCGGGTATAGCATAGTGGTAATGCTCTAGCCTTCCAAGCTAGCTAGGCGGGTTCGATTCCCGCTACCCGCTCCAATTTCTCATACATCGTTGATCGCCATTGTCTGGACTTTCCCCAGAAATCTGCCATATTTGACGCCTGAATTGGTCGCGGGCGTTCGCGATTGAACGCTGGCAGCCGGAAAATCTGGGGGCCTTTTATGGGGGCCTTTTGGGTTTCGAGCCTGTCAGCGAATAAAAAGGCCCCCAACATGGCCCTCACTGATACGGCTATACGCAACGCGAAGCCCGCTGAGCGCGACTATAAACTGGCGGATTCTGGGGGCCTTTTTGTGCTGGTGACGCCAGCGGGCGGGAAGCTCTGGCGGCTTAAGTTCCGAATCGATGGCAAGGAGCGCAAGCTGTCACTGGGGCGCTATCCCGACGTCAGTTTGAGCGAAGCGCGTAAGCGGCGGGACGAGGCCCGCAAGCAAATCGCGCTCGGCGGCGATCCGGCGCGCGAAAAGCAGCGGGAGAAGATCAGAGCGAAGCTGTCGATCGATAACACCTTCGCTGCCATCGCCGCCGAATATTGCGCGAAGCGGCAGCGCGATGGCGAAAAGGGTTGGGCGCAATCGACGGTCATTCGCACTGAATCGCTGCTGACGCGGCTCAACGCTTCGATTGGTCGATTGCCGATTGGAGAGATTGAACCGGCCGACGTGCTAGCGGCGGTGCGCAAGATTGAGGCGCGGGGAAAGCTGGAAAGCGCCCGCCGCACCCTGCAACTGGCGAGCCTCGTCTTTCGCTATGCCATCGCGACGGCGCGGCTGACGTCCGACCCGACGCGCGATCTGCGCGGGGCGCTTACCTCGCCGACCGTCAGGCATTATGGCGCGATCACGGACGCGAAGCGTGTCGGCGAACTGCTGCGCTCTATCGACGACTATGACGGCAGCGGAGCTACCAAGTTGGCGCTGCAACTCGCACCCCATGTTTTTGTTCGCCCCGGCGAACTTCGCCATGCAGACTGGAGCGAAATCGATCTGGAGGCGGCTATCTGGGCTATCCCGGCCGGTCGTACTAAAATGCGTAAGCCACACCATGTACCGCTGTCGCGGCAGGCGGTGGCGATTTTTCGGCAAATTCACGAGGCGACCGGGACTACGGGCTATGTGTTTCCGTCGGTTCGCACGCGCACCCGGCCAATGAGCGAAAACACGCTCAACGGGGCTTTGCGGCGGCTCGGCTATGCCAGCGATGAAATGACCGCGCACGGCTTTCGCGCGATGGCGTCCACCTTGCTCAACGAAAGTGGCAAATGGCATCCGGACGCGATCGAGCGCGCGTTGGCGCATGGCGATCGCGACAAGGTGCGCGCTGCCTATCATCGCGGCGCGCATTGGGATGAGCGGGTCGCGATGGCGCAATGGTGGAGCGACCATCTCGATACGCTTCGAAAAGGGGCGGACGTGGTTCCGATTAGACCCAAGGCAGGAGGGGAGTAGCGCCCTGTTCGCACTCTGCCGCTTGCGTTTATGATCGATCGCCGAATACTGTCGGTGAATGGACGAAGAATGGATTTCGGCAAAAGACGCGCTGGCCTTCATGCAGCGCGCCGCCCCGTTCACCGATCAGCGTGGAACGATCTGCAAGCGAGCGCACGCGGGACTGGTTCAAGCTCGCGCCCAAATACTAGTCCTACCCGACACAAAATACTCGGACGCAAACATTGGCGCGGAGTTTTGGTGGGCTGAGGGGAAGGCTGCGCTGGAGCAGAATTGGGTTACGGGCGATTTCAGCACTTGGATCGATCAGAAATATCAGGTGAAGGCCTTCGGCGTTTCATTCTTCGCGGCGGACATTTACGCTATCGTCCCCGGTGCGCAAATCACGTCTGGCCGGTGGATCAATAGCGGTGATGCGGTGAACCTTGTGGCTGCCGAGGCTGCCGTGACACCGACCGGGGCGCTAGCCGCGATCATTCGCTGTTGCGCCAACCAGCTGTTGGAATCGCGATGCCGTACGCTGAGGTGGCAGTACGCAGACCGGCTAGGTTCTACATTGGATGAAGTGATCGAAGACGATCTAATCCCGGCTTGGTTTTGGTCGTCAAGCGCAAGCCATCCTGACGCTGTGTTAAACTGGAAGTCAGGGAACTTCGCGGGGCCGGGCGAGACCGACCTAGACGAGTACTGCCAAGCGCAGGCACGGGGCGTTGCCTTCGAGCGCGTGGCGTTGTCGGATGCCATCGAGCTGGCTTTGAAATCGAAGCCGACCAAAGCTCCGGTAGCACCCGTTGCAATGGCTGAAGTGGTAGAGGGCGATAAGCCGCCATTGTCAGAAGCCGAGTTGCAGAAATGGTGGACGAAGCGCGCCACGATACGGGATAGCCTCACGCAGGACGAGTTGCTCGCGCTCATTCGGGTAGCATATCCCGATAAGCACATTTCGCGGGAGCGCATCCGTGCATTGACCGGCGAAAGAAAGCGAGGTCCTAAGCCATAACGCGGCAAAGTGCCCGCGAAATTCCCGCCGAACTATCCGCCGAATTTTGCGTCTGCGACTTTCCCTGCATCCGCTGGAACACCAGCGTTCAATGCAGGAGCAAAGCAAATGGACCGCCTCGCCTATTCGATCAATGAAGCCGCCCGCGTGCTGAGCATGGGGCGCACGTCGATCTATGCCATGATCGCAGACGGGCGGCTCGAAGCATTCAAGCTCGGTCGCCGCACGCTGATCCGGGCGGAATCGATCCGGAAACTGGTGTCGGGCGAGGCGTAAGGCCGTGCCCGCCCGGCGGATCAATCCGCGCCTGATCAAAATCCACCGGGCCTACAGTGCGGACGAAGCGGCCCGCGCGCTCGGTGTCCATAAGAACAGCGTGCGCGGCTGGATCAAAAAGGGCCTGCCTATCGTCGATGGCGGGCGGCCGGTGCTGATCCTGGGGCACGAGCTGCGCGCCTTTCTGGAATGTCAGCGAAAGGCCGGGAAGCGTCCTTGCCCGCCCGGCACGATCTATTGTCTGAAGTGCCGCGAACCCCGCGGCCCCGCGCTCGGCATGGTCGAGTATTTCGCACGCAATGCCGCGACGGGCGACCTGACGGCGCTTTGCGAGACGTGCGGGACGATGATGTACCGCCGGGCGCGCCATGCTGACATCGGTGCGATCATGCCCGCGATCGACGTTCAAATCAGGGAAGCGGGCGCACGCCTAATAGAGCGGCCTTCACCTTCCCTGAATTGTGACAATCGAAAGGACTGAGCGGATATGGCAAAGCACAATGGCGCGAACGCCCGGATCAAGCACGAATATTTCGCCTATCTGAAGGAAGCGCAGCGGCGCGACGAGGCGTCGATCGATGCCGTCGCCAAGGCGCTGTCGCGCTTCGAGGAAGTGAACGGGCATAAGGATTTCAAGAATTTCCATCGCGCGCAGGCGGTCGCGTTCAAGCGTAAGCTGGACGAGACGGTCGCGGTCCGCACCGGAAAGCCGCTCAGCCGTGCTACGGTTTATAGCACCCTGTCGGCGCTGCGTGCGTTCTTCGTCTGGCTTGCGGGGCAACCGGGCTACAAGTCGAAGCTGCGCTATTCGGACGCCGATTATTTCAATCTCCCGGAGAAGGATGCGCGGGTCGCCAAGGCGACGCGCATCAAGCCGTTCGCGACGCTCGATCAAATCCACCATGTCCTGTCGGCCATGCCGACCGGAAGCGACATCGAACTGCGCAATCGTGCGTTGATCGCCTTCGCTATCCTGACCGGCGCACGCGATGGCGCGCTGGCGTCCTTCAAGCTGAAGCATGTCGATCTGGCCGAAGGGCGCGTCGATCAGGACGCCCGCGAAGTTCAAACGAAGGCGAGCAAGACCTTTTCGACATGGTTTTTCCCGGTCGGCGGCGAGGCGCTGGCGATCGTCGAGCACTGGTGCGGCTATCTGCGCACCGAATTGCTGTGGGGCGACGACGATCCGCTATTCCCGGCGACCAAAATCGGACTCGGCACGGCTGGCGGCTTCCAGCCGGTCGGGCTGCGGCGCGACGGCTGGGCGAGCGCCGGGCCGATCCGCGACATTTTCCGCCACGCCTTCGAGGCCGCCGGACTGCCATATTTCAACCCGCACTCCTTCCGCAATACACTCGTGCAGCTCGGGCAGCGGCTCTGTACGACGCCGGAAGAATATAAGGCATGGTCGCAAAATCTGGGGCACGAGCAGGTGCTGACGACCTTTACAAGCTACGGGAATCTCGTGCCGCACCGGCAGGGCGAAGTCATGCGAGGGCTTGGCGATGAGAAGCCGGACATGACGGCCGATGCTGCGCTGATCGCGCAAGTCGTCGATGTGATCCGAAAGATGCCGGATCGACGTGGCTGATCTGGACGGCTGCCATAATCGCACGCTATAGGCGGCCATACCGATAGCGAAAAGGCGCGGGCGTTTTTGCCCGTCCGTTGACGCATCGGAACACCCCATGGCTAATATCTCGACCAAAGCCGTCCGCATCATGGCGGAATATGAAAGCGACGGCATCTGGCATGTCCCATTCCTCCCTCGCGAAACGCTGGGCGGTTTCCGAATCAGCCCCGGCCTTTACGCCCGCCTGTAACGCTGGGTGGAGCGATATGCCGAACTGGAACACGCCGAAGGTTTGAGCAGCGATAGATCGCATCCTGGCTGGCCAGAGTTCGACCATGAAGGTTATTCCATCGCCTTCGCGGTTAAGGCGGAACTTCCCGAGTGGCGCGTTTATTATTCCGACGATGGCCTGCTTTTGGACGAGGCTTGCGTCGAGCGACGCTACCGTCTGGTTTATCCCGTCGAGATTCCCGACCATCTTAATTAGCGAACGCGCCCCCTTGGCGTCCGGCCGCGTGCGCTGCTAAGCCCGCGACACCAAGCGGGGAGTCCGGAATGCCGAGTTTGACATGGTTGACGCGCGACGAAGATTTGAAGCGCGCGGCTGCAGTTCCTTATCGCTTGCTGGAGGCCGACCCGGCGCTGTCGCACGGCGACCCTACGGCCGGAAACATGCTGATCCAAGGCGACAATCTGGACGCGCTTAAGGCACTGCTGCCCTATTACAAAGGGAGGGTGAAGTGTATCTATATCGATCCGCCATATAACACGCGGTCGGCGATCTCGATATTTTATGACGATAATCTAGAGCATTCCCAATGGTTAGGAATTATTTATCCGAGATTGATGATTCTAAAAGAGTTATTGTCCGATGACGGCTTAATCTTTATTCAGATCGATGATCACGAGCAGGCTTATCTAACTGTTGTGATGGATGAAGTTTTTGGTCGTTCGAATAGATTGAACACTATATCCGTAAAGATGTCAGAAGCCACGGGCGTTAAAATGTCTCACGTTACGAAAAGACTTCCCAAAATGAAGGAAGCGATACTCGTTTACAAGAATGGGGGATCGCCGAAAATTTCTCCAATTTCGATTCCGCTGAACGAGTGGAATGAAGAATATAAAGAGATAATTGAAGGTCTTTCAATTGATGAAGTTTCGGAATTAAAGGATCTTTTGCGACAAGAATCTGCAAATGAGAGCGATGTCGAGCGCGCGAATTTTATCGTTTCCAAGGCCAGTGTTCGCTCTCTTTCGCAGGTCCGAAAGGAGCTGGAGTTGGACGACGAATCGTTTCAGCGCTATCGCTGGGACAACGCTTGGCGCATCGTGCAGGCTGTCGGCGCAGGAAGTATAAAGTCGGCGGCAATAAAAAATAGGGTCGAGAGCCAACCTATAAGTTCCGTTTTGTCTGCAAGAAAGAAGCTATATATATTTAAAACCAATTTTAACGAAGAGAGTAGAGATCCAAGAATAAGATTCATATTTGCTGATTTCTATTTGACTTACAACCCGGGAGACTTTTGGACTGATATCAAGACGACCGGGGGAGTAGGTCAGGAAGGCGGCGTCGAGTTTCCTAACGGGAAGAAGCCTGAGCAGCTAATCCGTCGAATCATAAACTTATGCACGGCTAAGGGCGATCTTGTTTTGGATAGTTTCTTGGGTTCTGGCACGACTGCTGCCGTTGCTCAAAAGATGGCGCGCCGGTATATCGGAATTGAAATGGGTGATCACGCCCTGACGCATTGCGTGCCTCGATTGCGTAATGTTGTCGAAGGTGAACAGAGCGGCGTTTCTGAAATCGAAAATTGGAATGGTGGGGGAGGCTTTCAGTTCTTTCGGCTGGGGGACCCAATTTTCGACGAGTCGGGTCGAATCCGGTCGGGTATCAAATTTCCTGCGCTGGCGGCGCACGTCTGGTTCTCTGAAACCGGCATATCCTATCGGGGGCTCGCCGATAGCCCATTTTTGGGCACCCACGGCACTCGCGGCTTCGCTTTGCTCTACAATGGCATCTTGGGCGACAAGAGCGTGTCGGGGGGGAACGTACTAACCGGGGCCTTGCTCACGTCGATCCGCGCGGCCGCCGGACACGATGGGCCACTGACCATCTACGGCGAGATGAGCCGGATCGGCGACGCGCGACTGAAGGCCGCAGGCGTGACGTTCAAGCAAACCCCCTATGATGTGAAGGCGCGCTGAGATGGAACTGAAACGCTATCAGACGCGCGCGCTGGACGCCCTTCGCACCTTCCTGAGTGCGGCGAAAGTGAAGTCGCCCGCACTGGCCTATGCCGACGCCATCGCCGGGGCGGACCTCGGCAACTATGCGCTCGGTGGCTATACGCCGGTCGAGGGACTGGAGGCGGTGCCCTATTGTTGCCTTCGCCTGCCGACGGGCGGCGGCAAGACCTTGTTGGCGAGCCACGCTATCAAGGTCGCGGCCGATGCCTACTTAGACCGCGCGCGCGTCCCCGTGATCTGGCTGGTGCCGTCGAACACGATTCAGGCGCAGACGCTCGACGCGCTCAAACAGCCGCGCCATCCGTATCGCGTCGCGTTGGAAGAGGCGTTCGACGGCGCGGTCGCGGTGTTCGACATAAGCGAGCGGCGGCAAATCCGGCCGCAGGATTTTCTGGAAAAGACCGTCGTGGTCGTCGCGACCTATCAGGCGTTCCGGGTCGAGGACACGTCGAACCGCAACGTCTATGCAGACGACGAAAATCTGGAGGATCATTTCCGCGACGCGCGTCGGGGCGAAGGGCTGGACGTCGTGAACGACGGGCCGCGGTGCGGTGAGATCGCACTGTCCTTTGCCAATGTCCTGCATCGGCAGCGCCCACTGATGATCCTGGACGAAGCACACAATTTTATGACGGGCCTGTCGGGCGGAACCAAGGCCCGGCTCAATCCTTCGGCGATCGTCGAACTGACCGCGACGCCCAAACCCGGCTCCAATGTCATCGCCGTTGCGACCGCGATGGAATTGAAAGCGGAGGACATGATCAAGATGCCGGTGCATCTGTCGCAGCACGGAAGCTGGCAGCAAGCCGTCGCCCATGCGGTGCAGAATCGCGCGTGGCTCGCGCGGATCGCGGCGAACGATCCGGCCGGGATTCGGCCGATCGCGCTCTATCAGGCGATGCCCGCCGCCGAAGGCAATGAAGCGACGGTCGAGGTGTTGAAAGCGCACCTGATCGAACAGGAGCGCATTCCCGAAGAGGCAATCGTCGTTGCGACGGGCGATCAGCGCGGACTGGATGGCGTCAACCTGTTCGACCCCGCGTGCAGGATCGAGCATGTCATCACGGTGCAAGCGCTAAAGGAAGGCTGGGACTGTTCCTATGCCTATGTCTTTTGCTCGCTCGCCAGCATCCGGTCATCTGGCGCGGTCGAGCAATTGCTGGGCCGCGTCCTGCGAATGCCCTTTGCGACGCGCCGCGCGTCCGAAGAATTGAACCGCGCCTATGCCCATGTGTCCGAAATCAGCTTCGCGGCGGCGGCGAACGGATTGATGGACCGGCTGACCGAAATGGGGTTCGACGATCGCAGCGCGCGCGAGGCGATATTGGAAATGCCGCCTTCGTTCGATCTGGAGGGTGGTGACATAGGGCCGCTTTACCGCGTGCCCGAGCCGGTCAAGTTGACCGTGAACGAGCGGCCGGACACGAGCGATTGGAGCATGGCGGCGCGGCAGGCGCTGCGCATGGCCGACGACGGCGAAGGCAAGGTGCTCGCCGTGATCGACGCCCATGCCAGCGACGAGGTGAAGCGCGAGATCGGCAAGGCGATGGAAGCGATTGCGCCCGGTGCGGCCGAAGCGGTCGAGCGCAACATCGTCCAGACCGAAGCGGCAAAGTCACCGGCCGTGCGCGGTGTTCCCTTCGCCGTGCCGCAACTCGAAATCGAGGTGCAGGGCGAGCTTGATCTGGCCTATCCCGAATCCTTCGTCGATCTCGCGGGCTGGGACTTGTTGGCGCACGACGCGGAACTGCCCGGCTTCAGCATGACCGAACAGCCCGATAGCTATGAGTTTGATATCCGCGGCGACCGGCTGGTCTACAGCCATATGGCGACGACGCTGGAGCTGGCGCTGGATGGCGCGACCAATTGGGACGAAGCCGCGCTGGCGCGCTTTCTGGACCGCCAGACGCGGCAGGCGCATACGGGGCAGGCGACCTATCTGGAGTATTGCCGCCGCGTCGTGGTCGGGCTGGTGCAGGATCAGGGCATGGCGTTGGCGGCGTTGGTGCGCGGCAAATATGCGCTGAAGCGCGCCGTGCTGGCGCGTGTCGCCGAATTGCGGACATTGACGGCCAAACAGGGCGTGCAGCTCTTTCTAGGCGGCGTTGGCGTTCCGGCCAATCCGGTCGGGGCGCTGCACCATTTCGATCCGAACCGCTATGATGCGCGCAACCCGTATCAGGGCGGCTTCCGGTTCCGAAAGCACTATTATTCCGCGATCGGCGATCTCAAATCGCAGGGCGAGGAATTTGAGTGCGCGCAGGCGATCGACCGGCTCGACGCGGTGAAGCATTGGGTGCGCAACGTTGATCGGACCTATGGAGCCTATCGCCTGCCGACGTCGGGCAATTTCTTCTATCCCGACTTTATCGCCGAGTTGCACGACGGGCGGCAGTTGATCGTGGAATATAAGGGGCCGACCGATCCCGATGCGGCCGAAAAGAACAACATTGGGCTGAAGGCCGAAGAGACAAGTGGCGGGCGGCTACTGTTCCTGATGGCGGTCAAGCGCGATGCCGATGGCCGGGGCGTTACCGAGCAAATTTTGCACAAGATCGGCGCGGGGGTGTAAGCTCTATTGCACAGCATCAAGTTTGATTACCTTGCCTACTTTATTTTGGGTGCTTGCGGGAGGGCCGTAAATGAAAACAGATTCCATTGAAGTCGGTCGAGTGCTGCAAGACAGCCGCAAATTTACCGTCCCCATCTATCAGCGCCAATATGCTTGGAAAGAAGATCGACTTCAGCCGCTTTGGGATGACCTTGTATCGAAAGCCGACGAACTGCTGGAGGGGCCGCCGAAATTCCAACATTATATGGGCGCATTAATCCTCGCCCCCGGTTCCGATGGCTACAGCGTGGGGCGGATTTCCAGCGTGCAAGTGGTGGATGGCCAGCAACGGTTATCAACGTTCCAGCTCTTCTTGGCCGCGCTCCGTCATGTTGCGACGGAGTGGAAGCAAGACGGAATCGTGAAGGCGCTGGACGTTTACATTTTTAATGATGAGCGCAGTGCGGAACCGGACGCAACCCGTGCGGATCGGTTAAAGCTGGTGCCGACGCCCGCTGACCGATCAATTTTCCGAGACCTTATGACCGAATCTTTCGAAACAGTCCGGTCACGCCATTCGCACGCATTCTACAAGAACGGGAATATCATCAAAGGGCAGGCACCGCGTGCGCTGTTAGCGTATCTGTATTTCCGGGAAAAGATCGACCACTACGCCGCTTGGGGCGGGGTCAGCTTCGACGACGACGAACTAGACATTACGCAAGTGGTCGCCGCAATCACCAAGGACGATCCCTCGGCGCAGATGCGGTTGCAGGCTTTGGCTGACGCTCTTCTTATCCAGTTTAAGCTGGTGATCATCAATCTCGAAGAGGGAGACGATGCTCAGGTCATCTTCGAGACGTTGAATAGCCGGGGAGAACCGCTGCTGGCCATGGACCTCGTGCGGAACAATATTTTCCATCGGGCAGAAGCACAAGGCGAACAGGCCGAAGGACTGTTTGAAACGCGGTGGAAGCCATTCGACCAGCTTTTCTGGAAGGAGGATGCGCCACGCGCGAAGCCAAAGAGACCGCGGATTGATCATTTCCTAAGCTATGCTCTCACGGCCCAAACCGGCGAAGAAACGTCGCTGCGAGAGCTCTATGCCGAATACCGGGCTTATGCCCGGCCCAAGGGCAAGGCACGCTTTCCGACCGTTGGCGAAGAGCTAGATGCGTTGTTGCGCTTCAATCCGGTCTATGAGGCGTTAGAGAAGGGGATTGGCGACGCGGATGTGGCATGGCTGGGCCGCAAGCTAGCGACTTGGGAGGTCGCCACCGTTTATCCTCTGGTTTTCGCCACGGCAGTTGCCGAGATGGACGATGCTGAAAAGCGGGCGATCTACCGACTGATCTATTCCTATATCGTGAGGAGGGCGATCTGCAATTTGACCGCCAAGAACATGAACAAGAACTTCACCCGTATAGTCGCAATTTTCAACGAGAAGGGGGCGTCGTTAGAGACATTCCGGGCGTCATTCGTCGGGCAGTCTGGGCCCGCCGTGCGCTTCCCGGACGACGCGGAATTGCGAGAAGCAATCGCCAACCAACCGATTTATGACAATATCCTTCGTGCGGAACGCAAGATCGATATTTTGTGGGAGCTGGAAAAGGCCGTTCGGTCAAAATTTCAAGTGGACGACAAGCGACCAAGCTTCTTGTCCGTCGAGCACATTCTTCCTCAGGCGTGGACGAAGCATTGGCCGTTGCCGGACGGCCGGACCGTACCGGCAACCCGCATTCCGGCGGACGAAGAAATGGCGGTGGCAATGCGAAATCGAGATGCTCATCGGCATCGGCTTGGTAATCTCACACTTGTGACAACGCCGCTTAATTCCTCAATGCAAAATCAGGCCTTTGACGCGAAGCGCGAACGGCTAGGCAAATCGCTCATGGCGCTAAACACAGGTATTGCTGAATCGGCTGTGTGGGACGAAGCGGCGATTGCGCAGAGGGGAGATGAATTGGCCAAGCTGGCTGCTGATATTTGGCCTCACCCTTCCAGCGTCTAACCGTCAATCGCCCTCTGCGAATGCGTTTGGGGGCCATTTTGGGGGCCATTTCTAAATTGCATCCAACGGCAACGGCGTAAAACTGGGGTTTCTTAGGTGCTTTGCGGTTCCCGCTACCGTCCAGCCTCTCCCCGACACTGCTACCCAAAACCGATCGCCGGAACTTTTCCCGGGCGTCGTCGTTTAACCTGCGCACCCATTATTCAGATTATCGAGGCGCGGCCGTTGGTCGTTTCTCTCCGGCAAGGGCGTCATCGCGCTGCTTCGGAGGCTGGTGTGCGCGCCTATCACCGTGCAGTTTGTTGAGGAGACTTCCAATGTTCAAATGGGCTTTGATCTTCGCCGTGATCGCGCTGCTTGCCGCGGTTCTCGGTTTTGGCGGCATCGCCGGCGCGTCGGCCGGTATCGCCAAGATCCTGTTCTTCGTCGGCCTGGCGTTCGTTGCGCTGTTCGTGATCATGGGCGCATTCGCCGCAAAGAAGGTGGTGTAAAAAATTCGGCGCCGCCGGGAACCCATCGCGACCCGCGGCGTTTCATGGTTCTACTTGACCGAAAGTGAGAGTGGAAATTGGTTCTTGTCTTCGGACTGAACCTAGGGAGCCCCGCCGCAGAAATGCGACGGGGCTTACCTGTTTTAGGCGGTGCGTCAGGCCGGAAAGGCGGCGCGGACGCGGCGTTCGAGTACCGCGAGCGGCACCCGTCCGGCGCCCAGCACGACATCGTGAAAGCGCTTGATATCGTAACCCGGCCGGCCGGCGACCTCGTCGCGCACGCGGCTGATCGCGATCTGGCCGACCTTGTAGGCGCAGGCCTGCCCCGGATAAACGATATAGCGGTCGATCTCGGTCCGCGAGGCGGTCGGCGAGGTCGAGGAATTCTCGACCATATAGTCGATCGCCTGCTCGCGGCTCCACCCCATCGCGTGCAGCCCGGTGTCGACCACCAGCCGCGAGGCGCGAAAGGCGTAGGACGCCAGATAGCCGATCTTGCCGAGCGGGTCGTCGTCGTACATGCCGAGCTCGTCGGCGACCTGTTCGGCATAGAGACCCCAGCCTTCGCCATAGGCAGTCACCGACGAGGCCTGGCGGTAGAGCGGCAACTCGGCATCCTCATATTTCAGCGCGCCCTCGAACAAATGCCCCGGCGCGCCTTCGTGATAGGCGAGGGTCGGCAGCGTGTATCGTGGCCATTCGGCGGTATCGCGCAGGTTGATGAAGAAGATGCCCGGGCGCGAACCATCGGGGGTTCCCGCCTGCGCCGACCCGCCGGGCGCGCCGATCTCGATCTCGGGCGGGACGCGGCGGATTTCATAGGGCGCCTTGGGCATGCGGCTGAACACCTGCGGCAGCCGGCCGCGCACGGTGACGAGCAGGCCGTTCAGATAGGCGAGCATTTCGGCGCGGCCGGCGTCATCGTTGGCGAATAATTGCCCCTCGGCCTTGCCGAGCGCAGCGAGCCGGTCGCGGATGCTGCCCTCCTTATAGCCCTGTGCTTTCAGCAACGCGTCCATGCGCGATGTCAGGTTGGCCACCTGCTCGCGCCCGATACGGTGGATTTCTGCGGCGGTCAGGCTGGTCGTCGTATGCTGGGCGAGGGTCGCGGCATAATAGGCCTCGCCATCGGGCAGGCGCGCGACCCCCGCCGCGACGCCGGCGCGCGGAAGCAGCGCGGTGAGCGTCTCGATCTGCCGGGTCAGCGCGGCGCGGATCGGTCCTTCGAATGTTGCGGCGGCGCGATCGCCATAGCCGCCAAGCCCGATTTCGACGCTGCGCCGGGCGATCGACGCGACGAGGGTCTTGCCCGCGACATCGCCGTCGCGCAGCCGCGCGAGTTGCTGGAGCGCCTGGTCGAGGATGAAGCGCGGCGCGACGACCTTCATCGCGGCATTCGCCCTGACGATGTCGGTATCGGCATCGAGCAGGGCCGGGATCGCCGCGAGCCGCGCCATATAGGCGTCGGCGTCGGCCTGGTCCTTCACCGGGTGCTGGCTGTCCATGAAGGTGCTGACCCCGGTGTAGAAGCCGCCAAGCTGGGTGACACCATAGGGCCCGGGGCGATGCCCGAAGCCGCCGCTGTGATAGGTGAAGCGTGCGAGCCGCTGGCGCGCGGCGAGGTCGAATTCGGCGCTGTCGTGGGCGACGCGGGCGGTATCGCCGAGCGTATCAGCCGCGATCGCGCGAACCGCGGCAAGGTCGGTGTCGATGCGCCGTGCCTGCGCCGCGCGTCCGGCCGCCGACCAGTCGGGAAATTGCGCCCGCAGCGCGGCGCGGGCACCGGTGTCGAGGCCGAGCGACGTCGCGCGGGTCGGGTCGTCGCGCAGGCTTTGCTCGAATTGGGCGGAGAGCAACGCATCGAGCCGTGCATCGGCGCTGACGCTCTCCTTCGCGGCGACCGGCCCGGCGATGCCGGCGACGGCAAGGCCGCCGAGGCCGGCCAACAGGGTACGGCGATCGGGCGCGTAGTCGGTCATGCGATTCTCCTCCTGGATTTCGGCAAGCCTAGGGTCGGGGTCCGATCGCCGCAACCGTGGCGGCGCCCCGCGCTTGCGGCAGCATGAACCGCGCCGTCGTTCTGCGACACTTTGCGACAATTTTTCGCCAAACCGGCACGGTGCTGGGACAAGTGGCGCCTAGAAGGGTGTCATCGAGAGCCGGCCCCCTTCGGCTCCGCGACCCGAGGAGTTCGTTACGTGAGAAAGAAATTCACCCTTTTGACGCTGGGCGCCGCGCTGATCGCCGTGCCCGTTCTTGCCGCTCCGGGCATCGGCGCCAAGGCCGACGGCAATGCCACCGTGACCCGCGCCGAAGCGCAGGCCCGCGCAACCGAGATGTTCGCCAAGATGGATGCGAACAAGGACGGTAAGCTCGACGCCGCTGACCGCGCCGCAAAGCGCGCCGAAATGCAGGCGGCCGCCTTCGCCCGCTTCGACGCCAACAAGGACGGCAATATCAGCAAGGCCGAATGGGATCAGGCATCGGCCGATCGCGCCGCCAAGCGCGCCGAACGTGGCGAGAAGCGCGCCGAGGCCGGCGAACCCGGCAAGCGCGATGGTCACCGCATGGGCGGGCATCACGGCAAGCGTGGCGGCCATCATGGCGGTCCCGGTGGTCGCGGCGGCATGATGATGAAGGCCGACACCAATGGCGACAAGGCGATCAGCCAGGCCGAATTCCAGACCGCCGCGCTCGCCCGCTTCGACGCCGCCGACGCGAACAAGGACGGTCAGGTGACCGCCGAGGAACGCCAGGCACAGCGCGCCGCATGGAAGGCCAAGCGCGCCGCTCCGCCGGCGGCTCCCGCCGCCCAATAATCGGCAGCGGACCGGCGGCAACGGCAGGCTCTTCCCCCTCCCTGGCATTGCCTTTGCCGCTGGTCCCTGCCAGCTATCGCCCACCGGTCCCCCGACCGGTGGGCGAACCATTTGCAGGATCGATTTCGATGAGTGACAGCGACGCGCCGCGCATCCTGCTGATCGACGACGAACCGTCAATCCGCGAGCCGCTGACCGAATATCTGACCGCGCAGGGTTTTGCCGTTACCGACGCCGCCAATGCCGCCGAGGCGCGATCGGTGCTGCGCGCGAAGAGCATCGACCTCGTCGTCAGCGACATCATGATGCCGGGCGAGGACGGGCTGTCGCTGACCCGCCATCTGCGCGAGACGAGCAGCATTCCCGTCATCCTGCTGACCGCGCGCGCCGAGGATACCGAACGGATCATCGGCCTCGAGATCGGCGCCGACGATTATGTCGTCAAACCCTTCAACCCGCGCGAACTGGTCGCGCGCATCCGCACCGTGCTGCGCCGGACGCAGGCGGGCGGACGCACGCTCGACCCCGGCGGCACCGCCTTCGCTTTTGGTCCGTGGGTGCTGCGCGAAGTCGAACGCGTGCTGGTCGACGAGGCGGGCGAAGAGGTCGCGCTGTCGTCGGGCGAATATCATCTGCTCCACGCGCTGGTGCGTCATCCGCGGCAGGTGATGAGCCGCGACCGCCTGCTCGACCTCGTGCGCGGTCGCGAGGCCGATATCTTCGACCGCGCGATCGATAATCTGATCAGCCGGTTGCGCAAGAAGATCGAGGCGGACCCCGCCCATCCGCAGCTGGTCAAGACGGTGTGGGGCGGGGGCTATACGCTCGCCTGCGAGGTCAAGCGGCTGGGCGGCGCGGCGTGACATTGCGGCTGTGGCCCCGCAGCCTCGTCGGCCAGATGGTGTTCGCGGTCGCGGTGGCGCTGTTTGTCGCGCAGGCGATCAATTTCACGCTGCTCGCGCGCGGGCAGCGGCAACAGGTCTATGCCAATGGCGGCGGCATGGCGGTGGCGCGCATCATCGACGCGCTCGAACGCGACCGGCGCGGCGCGATGGCCGATCCCGACGAAGGCCTGCCCGGCCGGTCCCCTGAAAAGCGCCATCCGCGGCTGCAGGTCCGCGATACGCCATTCGCGCCGCCGCCGCGCGCGCGCGTCGACGCCGACCTCGCGGCGCATGTCGCGGCGCAACTGGATGAGGCGGGTCTCGACGCCGAACAGGTTCACGCCTGGGTGCTGCCGGAACGGCACAAGACCGAAAAGATGCGCGGTCCCGCGCGCACCGCGATCGTCTCGGCCAAGATCGGCGGGCGTTATGTCGTGGTGCGCAGTTGGCTACCCGCCGAGGGCAAAAGGCTGCAGGGCTTCCTGATCTGGCAGACGCTGTTGCTCTATGTGCTGATCCTCGTTCCCATATTGCTGATCGCGTGGCGCGCGGCGTGGCCGCTGCGCACACTGACGCAGGCGGTGCGGCGCGACCCGATGGGCGATGGTCCGCCGCTGATCGAGCAAGGGCCGTCGGACGTGCGCGACGTGATCGGCGCCTTCAACGCCTCGCGGGCGCGGATCGGGACGATGCTCGCCGACAAGGACCGGATGCTCGGCGCGGTCGGGCACGACCTGCGCACCCCGCTTGCCAGCTTGCGCGTGCGGGTCGAGGCGGTCGCGGACGAGAAACTGCGCGACAAGATGATCGCGACGATCGACGAAATGACCGCGATGCTCGCCGATATCCTCGCGGTCGCGCGCAGCGGCGCGGGCAAGGAGGCGGCGGAGCGCTATGATGTCGCGACCCTGCTCGCGCAGATGGGCGAGGAATATCGCGTGATGGGCAAGCCGGTGACGGGCCCCGATGCGCTGCCGCCACTGCCGCCACTGAGCGGCCGGCCGCTGCTGGTGCGGCGCGCGCTGCGCAACCTGATCGACAATGCGCTCGCTTATGCGGGCAGCGCGACCCTGCTGGTCGAGCAAAGCGGCGGCGAACTGCGGCTGGTCGTGCGCGACGAGGGTCCGGGCATCGCCCCGGCGCTGATCGCCGACCTCGTCGAACCCTTTGCGCGCGGCGAGGCGTCGCGTAATCGCGCGACGGGAGGCGCGGGGCTGGGCCTCGCGATCGCCAACGCGCTGGCCGAAGGCGAGGGCGGGCGGCTGGTGATCGCCAACCGCGACGATACGTCGGGGCTGGACGCGGCGATCGTGCTGCCGGTTTAACCGTCGCCCCCGCGCAGGCGGGGGCCGCAGTCCGCCTGGAGCAGCGACCGAGGGCATAAAACGACGGCGGCCCCCGCCTGCGCGGGGGCGACGTTCGTTATGCGTAGATCGCGATCCCCTGGCTGCCGCTCATCACCGGTTCGCCGGCGCGGTTCCAGATCATCATGTCCTGCACCGAAAAGCCACCGCGCGCGAAGCCGGTCTTTGCCGACAGCAGCCACCAGCCGTCGTCGGTTTCGAGCTTGCCGGTCAGCATGTTGACCGTCCAGTTCATCGAACTGATCGGGCCGAACTCGGTGAACAAGGCCATCGCGGCAGGGGGCAGGGCGTCGCCCATCGCGAGCAGCGCGACCGCGGGATGGCATTCCGGCTCCTCGACGAAGCGCACCCAGGTCAGATAGTCGCCGACGTCGCTTTTCCAGTCGAAACGCGGACCGGTCGTCGGACGCATGTCGAAATGGCGCACGAAGCTGGGGCGTGCCTTGTGGTCGGGCACCGGCTGCAGGCTCTCGGGGGCTGGCGCGTCGGGCATCGTCAGGCTGTTGTGGTCGAGGTGGCTTGGCCGGTCGCCCGAGAAAGCGAAGGTCGCGGCGGTGCCGAAGCCCATGTCGCTCGACACCCCGGCATCGACGAACAGCGAGGATTTCGACTGGCGCAGCACGCGCGTGGCGACGGTGCAATCGCCGCCGACCGGGCCGACGAAGCTGATCTGCGCATAACGCAGCGGGGTGTCGGTGGGGTGCAGCGCCATCGCGCCCGCGAGCGCGACCGCCGAGCTGATCCCGCCATAGGCGGTGCGGCCCTGCATCCAGCCATCGTCGATATGCGCCCTGGCCACGCCCTCTTCGGTACGCAGCGTCGAAAGCAGCGCGTCGAGCGCGCTGGGAGAGGTCGTCATCCTGGTCTTATTCCTCGATTTGGAAGGTCAGTCCGGCGTTGGCGGTCAGCCGGTCGATCAGCGCCTCGCCGAGCAAGGCCCCGGGGGTCCACACCCCGCCGTCGCCCTTGTTCGCGAGCAACGCCATGCCGGTTTCGGCAAGCATCTTCGACGTCGAGCCGTAACCGGGATCGCGGTCGCCCTGCACCGAAGCACGAATGCTCGTCCCGTCGGGATATTCGCCGACGAACAATATGTCGTAGAAGCCGTTCTCGCGCTCGTCCTTGCTCGGCCCCTCGCCGGGCTTGAGCTTGGATTCGCCAAACGGGTTCGCCTTGGCGATCGCCTCGGCCATCGCTTTTCCGGCATCGCCGATCGTCGTCATCATCATCTCGTCATAGACGAGGTCGGCGCCCCATTTATGGCCGAGCAGGAAATTGGTGCGGTGGACATTCTTGGTGTTGATCGTCGCCATCACGAAGGGCGCGGTCCAGGTGCCGGTCGCGCCGTCATACTCCGGAATCAATCCACTCGGCTGCGACGGCCCCTCGAAACCGGGTGTGAGCGCGAAGGAGGATTTGAGCAGCAGGGCGAGCGACGGCTTTTTCGCAATCGCCTTCAGCGTTTCGGTCAGGCTGGCGATCGTGCCGCCCGACGCGCCGCCCGCCATCTTGCGGACCCGGCCCTTGACTCGCGGGGCGGGTTGGCCGTGGCGCTTCACCGCTTCGGCCTGCAGGAACAGCACGCCGAGGTCGAAAGGAATGCTATCGAAACCGCAGCTGAAGGTGATGCGCGCGCCCGACGCCTTGGCGGCGTCCTGATGCGCGTCGATCATCTCGCGCATCCAGCCGGGTTCGCCGCACAAATCGGCATAGGCGGTGCCCGCCTTGACGCACGCCGCGACGACGTCGCTCCCGTAAAGCTGGTACGGGCCAACCGTGGTCAGCACGACCGACGCTCGCGCCGCCATCGCGTCGAGGCTGGCGAGGTCGTCCGCGTCGGCAACGACCAGCGGTGTGTCCTTGGGCGCGCCGATCAGGTCGCGGACCTCGGCCAGCTTGTCGGCGCTGCGCCCCGCCATCGCCCATTTGGGGGCATCGGCGCGGCCGCCATAATGCTGCACCAGATATTCGGCGACGAGGCGGCCGGTAAAGCCGGTCGCGCCATAGACGATGATGTCGAACTCGCGTCCGCTGGCCATGGCAAACCTCCCTTTACGTAAACGTTAAGTGGAAGCTAGCGCAGGCCGACCGCCTTGCCAAGCGCGAAGCGGGTCAGCGCCGCCAGAACGGGCGCTTCTCCACGACCACCGGGGCGCCGACGGCTTCGGCGCGGCCCTCGGCGCGCGCGGCGCGCAATTCGGCTTCGGTCAGGCGCGCTTCGGCATTGTGGCGCGCGAGTTCGTCGCGGCGGCGCTGGCGCAGCGCGTCATAGCTCCAACGCGTATGGCCATAACCGAACAGGCAGAGCAGCCCGCCCGCGATCGCCAGATTCTTCATTGCCGCCATCGCCTGCATCGGATCGGTGAATTCGCGGTGGAAAAAGAGGATGGTGAGCAGCACGAAACCCGCGAGCAGGATCGAAACCAGCCGCGTCGCGATGCCGAGCGCGATGCACACGCCCGCGATCAGTTCGAACAGGCCGGTCGGGATCGCGAGCCCGCCGGGCAGGCCTGCGGCCGAAATCATGGCGTTGGTATCGGCGACGTGGATCAGTTTGTTGATCCCCGACACCACGAAAATCACGGCAATGAACAGGCGGCCGATAAAGACGGCGATCATGGACATGGGTCATCCTCCACTCAGCGCCCCGTCCGCTTGTGCAGACAGGACGCGCGGGAGGCGGGGAGGTTCCGCCGCGAGGGCGGGAGGCTCAGCTCAGGTCGTAGATGATGTCGTCGACATCGCCGTTCCGCTCTCCGCTTCCCCCTCGGGTGCGGCGCGCGGGCACGATGCTGCGCAGGCGCGGCACCGACCAATGCTTGCGGTCGCGGTTCGCCTCGTCGGCATTGTGAGCATTGTGATCGATCATTGTCATGAACCCCTCCAGAACCGGGCGAATATGCGGGATCGGACTTTTATGGTCAAGGAAGGGGCGTCAGCGTCAAATCGTTGATTTCGCAGTCGTCACAAGCGGTGGCGCGCAGGCCGAGGGCATGGCTGCCGGGTTGTAGTGCGATATCGGGCAAGGCGATCGTCGCCCAGTCCCGCCCCGCCGGGACCGCGATCTCGCGGTCGCCCAGCATGACCGTACCGCCCTTGGCCGAGCGCGCGCGGATCATCACGCTGCGGCGTCCGGCGGCGGCCGCGTCGAGGCTGTAGCGCATCCATTCGCCGGTGACGAAGTCGCCGACATAGGGGCTGCCGTCGGCGTCGCGCGCGATGTCCACGCCGTCGTTGCGATAGGTTGTGCCATTGTTCCAGGGGGTGCGTTCGCCGCCGGTCGCCACATGATAATTGGCATCGACGCTGTCGCGATAGGCAACGCCTGCCGGACCCAGGTCATAATCGACCGCGCGGATGGTGAGCGGCGCACCGTCCAGCCGCCGCGCGGTGAAGGGCCTTGCGCTGGCATCGTGCGGCTGGCGGATCATCGCGTCGATGACATCGGGATGCGCGATATTGTTTTCGAAGCGCGTGTTTTCGGCCAGCCGCATCATCGCGGCAAAGGCCTCGTCGGCGCCGGGTTTCGGCCCCTTGCCGGTCGCCCAGGCAGTGATCTTCATCCAGCCGTCGCCGGCGACGATCTCGAGCGGCTGGTTGAAGCCGATCTTCTTGAGCGGCCAGAAATTCCAGCCAATGCCTTCGCCCTCGACGAGGCGGATCGCGTCGCGAAACCAGACATTGCTGTTCTCGCCCGACTCGCCGAGCCACACCGGCCTGCCATAGCTCTGACGCAGCTTGACGATGTCGGCGATGCTCGCCCCGTCGTTGTTGTTCCAATATTTGTGGAAGCTCAGCACCAAATTGGCGTCCCATGCCGCGGGCAGGCCCTTGTAGTTGTTCCCCCAGCAATTGCCCTCGACGATCACGATATGCTTCTGGTCGACGCCGCGGATCGCGGCGGTGATCCGCTGCTGCAGGTCCCACACCGCCCTGTTTTCGGTCTCGTCGCAGCCATTGCCCTTGCCCGGCGTTGCGAAGCTCCAGTTCGGCTCGTTGATCAGGTCATAGCCGCCGATCCATGGCTCGCCGGCATAGCGCGCCGCGAGTTTGGTCCACAGCGCGACTGTCTTGCGCTGGTTCTCTTCGCTCTCCCACAGCGAAGGCTTCGCCGGATCGCGGTCGGAAATCGCAAGGTCATTGCCTTGCCCGCCGGGCGCGGCGTGGAGGTCGAGGATCAGGTAAATGCGGTTCGCCTTGCTCCATGCGAGCAGGCGGTCGATGCGCTGGAAGCCCTCCTCGTGCCAGGTATCGACCCCGGCCTGCGGTTCCTTGTCCACCGGCAGGGTCAACTGGTCGAAATGGATCGGCAGGCGCACCGAGTTGAAGCCCCATGTCGCCATTTGCGCGATGTCGGGCTCGGTCGTATGGTTGTCGAGCCACGCTCGGTAGAATTCCGCCGTCCGCTCCTCGCCGACCAGTTCGACGAGCTTGGCGCGGATCCGGTGCTGCTGCCCGACCTCGCCGAGCTTGAGCATATAGCCCTCCTGCAGCATCCAGCCGCCGAGCCCCATGCCGCGCAGGATGACGGGCTCGCCGCTGCCATCGACGATCTGCGTGCCCTCGACCTTCAGATAACCCCCGGCATGGACCGAGGTGGAGGAAAACAGCGCGGCAAGCGCCAATGCGACCGACCCGAATTTCATGATGGCATCCCCGTTTATGATTTATGGGAACGTTATCAAATTTTGATGAGAGGGCAATGATCGGTTTCTAAACCCCGTCATTGCGAGCGAAGCGAAGCAATCCAGGGCGGTTACCGCGACTCTGGATTGCCGCTTCGCCTTCGGCTCCTCGCAAGGACGATGCTGGTTAAAGCTTCGGCAGCGTGACGCCCTTTTGCCCCATATATTTGCCCGCGCGGTCGGCGTAGCTGATCTCGCACGGCTCGTTGCCCTGCAGAAACAGGAACTGGCACGCGCCCTCATTGGCATAGATTTTGGCGGGCAGGGGGGTGGTGTTCGAAAATTCCAGCGTCACATGGCCTTCCCAGCCGGGTTCGAGCGGGGTGACGTTGACGATGATGCCGCAGCGCGCATAGGTCGACTTGCCGAGGCAGATCACCAGCACGTCGCGCGGGATGCGGAAATATTCGACCGTGCGCGCCAAGGCAAAACTGTTCGGCGGGATGATGCAGACGTCGGTTTCGCGGTCGACGAAATTCTTGGGGTCGAAATTCTTGGGGTCGACGATCGTGCTGTCGACATTGGTGAAGATCTTGAATTCGGGCGCGACGCGCGCGTCATAGCCATAGGACGAGAGGCCGTAACTGATGCACCCGTCGCGGCGCTGCGCCTCGACGAACGGTTCGATCATGCCCTGCGTTTGGGCGGCTTCGCGAATCCAGCGGTCGGAAAGAATGGCCATGCCGCCGTCATGTCGGCGCGGGCGGATTCGCGCAAGCGGTCAGTCGCGAACGAAGCCGAGATCCTTGGGTCCGAAACTGTGCGGTAGCAATTCGCTGAGCCTGTAGCTCGCGACCGTCGAACCGTCGCCCGACGCGCAATGGACGGCGATGTCGGTCTGCGACTGTTCGGCGGCCTCGTTCAGGATCTGGCGGCAGCGTCCGCACGGATGCACCGGATCGCTGCCGAGCAGCGCGTCGCCATCGGGCCGCCCGCCGATGATCGCGACCGCGACGAGCTCGCCGATCCAGCCTTCGTTGGCGATCTTGGCGATCGCCGAGGTTTCGGCGCAGAGCGTCAGGCCATAGCTGGCATTTTCGACATTGGCACCGGTCACCAGGCTGCCGTCCTTGAGCAGCAGCGCGGCGCCGACATGAAAGCCCGAATAGGGCGCATAGGCCCGGCTCGCGGCATCGCGCGCCGCATCGATCAGCGCCTCGACCGTCTCGTCGCTCATTGGATATCTCCGTCGGGGCGCACGACGTTCCAGCCGACGGTGCCGTCGGCGCCCGCAATGCGCATATAGTCGTTCGCCTGCCACATCGCCCAGGGGTGCGCGCCATAATCGGGCGCGAAGAAGTCGCGGCGCAGCCAGGCGGTCCGCGCGATGCCGCTGGTGACGCGGTAATCGGCCTCGAACGCCGGACTGGGCGCGACGAGGCTCGGCTTGCCCATATGCGCCTCGATCTGCGCGAGGAAGGTGGCGAGTTCGCTCAGCAGCAGCGCGCGGGTCGGCCGATCGGGGCAGCGGTCGTCATAGTCGAGCCATACCGCCGCGGGCAGCGCGTCGGCGCGGCGCGGGACATGGCGGATGAAATTCGCCGCCTGATCGGTGGCGAGGCGGCAGAGGTCGTAGCGGTGGATCGGACCGAACTGGACCCCCGCCGCCGCCGCGCCCTTGATGTTGCGCGCAAACATCGGGTCGGCGCGGTCGGCGCCGCCGGTCGCGGCGATATAGGCGAAATCGGCGCCCGCGGCCTTGATCGACCCCCATTGGACCGAACCGTTCGATGCGTCGATCGTCACCCCCTGCCAGGGATATTGATCGCGCGCCGGCGCCCAGCGCGCGGCCCACCACAAGGCGAGGCCGACGCCGAGCAGGATCAGCAGCAGCGCCGCGCCGGTGCGCTTCAGCAGGCGCAGCAGCGCGCCGCGCCAGTCGCGCTTCGGCCTGGCCGGACCTTTCCCGCCGCTCTTGATCGCCCTCGTCGCCATCGTCAGCCCTTGATATGCAGCACGCAGATCAGCGTGAACAGCCGCCGCGCGGTGTCGAAATCGACCGCGATCTTGCCGTCGAGCCGGTCCATCAGCATTTCGGCGGCCTCATTATGCAGCCCGCGCCGCGCCATGTCGACGGTCTCGATCTGCTGCGCGGTCGAGGTCTTGATCGCCTGATAGTATGAATCGCAAATGGCGAAATAGTCGCGGATCGGGCGGCGAAAACGCCCGAGGCCCAATATGATCGCCTCGAGCGGCGAATGGTCCTCGCGTGCGATTTCGAAGATCAGCCGGCCTTCCTCGACGCGCAGGGTCAGCCGGTACGGGCCGGCATAGCCGTCGGCGTGGCCGCGCTGGGGCACGAACTTATTGTCCTCGATCAGGTCGAAGATCGCGACGCGCCGCTCCTGCTCGACATCGGCGTTGCGCCAGACGATCGAGCCTTCGTCGAGGTCGATCGAGATGATGCGCTGTCGGGAAGGGTCGGCGTCGGTCATGCTGTCGGTGCTTCTACTTGGCCGGGCATGAAGGGCAAGAGGACATCCGCCATGCGCTCCACATCCCCGTTCGTGTCGAGCGAAGTCGAGACACCCATAAGGAGCGCGTGCCTTCACGCGTCTCGACTTCGCTCGACACAAGCGGGAGGGGGTTTCCAGACTTATCCCCAAGGCGCCCCACAGCTCTGTCGAAGTGCAAAGCAAGACCGGTTGCGCCCGCCGCGTGTCGGTAGCATGGTGACGTCATGCCAGAGTTAGCCTTGTTTCCCACCCCGTCCCCCGCCGGGGACGACCGCCAATTGCCGCGCAATATCGAGGCCGAGGCCGCGTTTCTGGGTGCGATCCTGATCGACAACCGAGTCGTCGAGGACTTGCCCGTCGCGCTGACCCCCGACCATTTCTTCGAGCCGCTGCACGGGCGCATCTTCCAGCACACGATGGCGCTGATCGAGCGCAACAGCATCGCGACCCCGGTGACGCTGAAGCCCTTTTTCGAGGCCGACGAGGCGATGAAGGCGGTCGGTGGTCCCGGCTATCTGGCGCAGCTCACCGGCAGCGGCGCCGGGCTGATCGGCGCGCGCGACTTCGCACGGCAGATTTTCGACCTCGCGCTGCTGCGCGAACTCGTCGGCGTCGGCCGCGTGCTCGTCGACAATGCGCTCGACACCAGCGAGCGCGTCGACCCGCAGTCGCAGATCGAGGAAGCCGAAACCGCGCTCTACCGCGTCGCGGGCGGCGAGGCCGAGATGGGAACGGTCAAGAGCTTCAGCCAGGCGAGCCTCGTCGCACTGCAGGCGGCCGAACGCGCGCTCAATTCGGGCGGCCATCTGTCAGGGATCACCACCGGCATCGGCAGCATGAACGCCAAGATCGGCGGCATGCACAACAGCGATCTGATGATCCTCGCGGGGCGTCCGGGCATGGGCAAGACCTCGCTCGCCACCAACATCGCCTATAACGCCGCCGAACGCTTTCGCCGCGACGAGGAGGACGGCATTCCGCCCGAGAAGAATATGGGCGCGAAAGTGGCCTTCTTCAGCCTCGAAATGTCCGCCGACCAGCTCGCGACGCGCGTGCTCGCCGAGCAGTCGGGGGTGTCGGGCGAGGCGCTGCGCATGGGCAAGATCAGTAAGGACCAGTTCCAGCAGCTCAGCCGCGCGGCGCAGACGCTGCAGACGCTGCCGCTGTTCATCGACGACACGCCCGGCCTGACCATCGCCGGCCTGCGCACCCGCGCGCGCCGCCTGCAGCGCCGCCACGGCATCGGTTTCATCATCGTCGACTATCTGCAGCTGTTGCAGGGATCGTCGAAAAGCGGCGACAATCGCGTCCAGGAAATTTCGGAAATTTCGCGCGGTCTCAAAACCTTGGCGAAGGAACTTCATGTTCCCGTGATGGCGCTGTCGCAGCTCAGCCGTCAGGTCGAAAGCCGCGAGGACAAGCGCCCGCAGCTGTCCGACCTTCGCGAATCGGGCTCGATCGAACAGGACGCCGACATGGTGCTCTTCGTGTTCCGCGAGGATTATTATGTCGCCGCGAAGGAACCCAAGCGCCCGGTCGAGGGCGACGACGTCAAAATCCATGCTCAGCATGAGGAATGGGCGGCGGAAATGGAGCGCGTCTTCGGCCTCGCCGAAGTGATCGTCGCCAAATCGCGTCACGGTTCGACCGGCAAGATCCGCATGCACTTCGAGGCGAAGACGACCAAGTTCAGCGACCTGGCCGACGACGGCATGGCGTATGACGATTATGAGTGAGGGCCACTAAACCGCCGTCATCCCAGCGAAAGCTGGGATCGCTGGCGTTCTCAAATCATCGCGACCGACAAATCGGACCAGTCGGCATTGCTCGCTTCAATCAGCTCGATTTTCCACTGGCGTTGCCATGCTTTCATCGCTTTTTCGCGCGCGATCGCTTCGCCAATGGTCGAAAACTCCTCGACCAGCACCAATCGCGTCAGTCCATATTTGCGGCAAAAGGCCGAGCCCTGCCCCGTTTTATGCTGGTAGATGCGAGCCGGCAGGTCGGCGGTTACGCCGATGTATAGAACGCCGGCTGGCTTGTTGGTCATGATATATACCCAGCCGCGCTTGCTCATGCCGGCAGGCTAGCATCAGGACGCCAGCGATCCCAGCTTTCGCTGGGATGACGAGATTCTAGAACGCCGGGTCGTTCGCCGGATCGTCGTCGATCGGCGACACCACTTCGTGGATGCCGCATTCGGTCTTGTCCCAGCCGCGCCAGCGGCCCGAGCGCGGGTCTTCGCCCGGCAGGACCTTCGACGTGCAGGGCGAGCAGCCGATCGACGGATAGCCCTCGGCTTCGAGCGGGTGGCGTGGCAGGTCGTGCGCTTCGAAATAGGCGTCGAGGTCGGCGCGCGTCCAGTTGGCGAGCGGGTTGAACTTCAGGCGGCCGGTCGACCCATCGAGTTCGAATCGCGGCAGGCCGGTGCGCGTCGAGGACTGGAACCCCTTGCGCCCGGTGATCGAGGCGTCGAAATTGGTCATCGCCTTTTCGAGCGGCTTGACCTTGCGGATTTCGCAGCAACCGTCGGGGTCGTAGGACCAGCGCAATTCGGTCGCGTCCTTCGCCGTCAGGTCCGCGGCATCCGGGGTCAGGTTGACGATATTGAGGCCCAGCCGCGCCGCGAGTTCGTCGCGGTACGCCAGCGTTTCGGGGAAATGCTTGCCGGTGTCGAGGAACAGCACCGGCATGTCGGGCGCGGCGCGGCTCACGAGGTGGAGCAGCACCGCGCTTTCGGCGCCGAAGCTCGACACGATCGCGGTTTCGCCGAGCAGTCCGGCCCCGATCACGCTGGTCACCACCTCGGCGGCGTCCTGGCCGCGGAACAGGTTGTTCAGGCGAATGACGTCGGCCTGCGTGAAACGCGGCGCCACGTCGATCCGGTCGCGGGAGCGGTCGTCCGGAGAATTCCTCACTTCAGCCATGCCTCAGCTTCCAGATCGGCACCGCGCCGTCGGCGGCGCCCTGATAATGTTCGGGCCAGCGCGCCAGCGCCGCTTCGACATCGGCGGGGTTGAGGTCTTTTTCGGCGGCGAAGCTGTCGAAACCGCAGCGCTTCATATAGGCGATCTGGTCGACCAGCACGTCGCCCTGCGCGCGCAGTTCGCCGACATAGCCCGCCTCGCGCAGGATGCGCGCCGACGAATAGCCGCGGCCGTCGCGGAATTTCGGGAAGGCGACCTCGATCAGCGCGAGCCGGTCGAGATGGGGGATCAGCGCGCGCGCATCCTCGTCGGGTTCGAGGCGCACCGCGGTCGCGTTCGACTGCGACAGAAAGGCGTCGAGGGTGACGGCGGGTTCTTCGCCGTCGGCGTGCACATGCTCAACCATAGATCGCCTCCTTGAACGGGGCCATGCCGATACGGCGATAGGTGTCGACGAAGCGCTCGCCTTCGGCCCGTTCGGCCAGATATTTGTCGGTGACGCGTTCGACGGCGTCGACGATGCCGTCCTCATCGAAACCGGGGCCGGTAATCGTGCCGAGGCTGACGTCCTCCGCGCCCGATCCGCCGAGCGACAACTGGTAATTTTCGGTGCCCTTGCGGTCGACCCCCAGGATGCCGATGTGCCCGGCATGGTGGTGGCCACAGGCGTTGATGCAGCCCGAAATCTTAAGCTTGAGCTCGCCGAGTTCCTTCTGACGGCCAAGGTCCGAAAAGCGCGTCGCGATCTTCTGCGCGACCGGAATCGAGCGCGCATTGGCCAGGCTGCAATAATCGAGCCCGGGGCAGGCGATGATGTCGCTGATCAGGTCGAGGTTCGGCGTCGCCAGCCCTGCGGCGTCGAGCGCCTGCCAGATCGCGTACAGATCGGCCTTGCGGACGTGCGGCAGCACGATGTTCTGCGCGTGCGTCACGCGCAGTTCGTCATGGCTATATTGTTCGGCCAGGTCGGCCATCAGGTCGATCTGCGCCGACGATGCGTCGCCGGGAATGCCGCCGACGGGCTTCAGGCTGATGTTGACGATCGCATGGCCCGGCACCTTGTGTGCGGCGACATTCTGGTCGACCCACACGGCGAAATCGGGATCGCTGCGGTCGATCGCGTCGGGTGCCGACGCGTCGAGCGGTGGCGACACGAATTGCTTCGCGATGCGGTCGAACTCGGCCTTCGGCGGGTCGATTCCCAGCGCCTTTACATGGACGAACTCTTCCTCGACCTGACGGCGATATTCGTCGGCGCCCAGTTCGTGGATCAGGATCTTGATCCGCGCCTTGTAGATATTGTCGCGGCGGCCGTAGCGGTTGTACACGCGCAGGCAGGCCTCGGCATAGCTCAGCATATCGTCGAGCGGCACGAAATCCTTGATCAGCGGCGCGATCATCGGGGTGCGGCCCATGCCGCCGCCGACGTAGAAGGCGGCGCCGTGGACCCCGTCCTTCTCGACGATCTGGATGCCGATGTCGTGCAGGCGCATCGCGGCGCGGTCCTCGTCGGCCGCGATCACCGCGATCTTGAACTTGCGCGGCAAATAGCTGAATTCGGGGTGGAAGCTCGACCATTGGCGGAGCAGCTCGGCCCAGGGCCGCGGATCGGTGATCTCGTCGGCGGCGGCGCCCGCCCATTGGTCCGAGCTGATATTGCGGATGCAATTGCCGCTCGTCTGGATTGCATGCATCTCGACCGACGCGAGATCTTCGAGAATCGCGGGCGCGTCCTCCAGCTTGATCCAGTTATACTGGATATTCTGGCGGGTGGTGAAATGGCCGTAGTCGCGGTCGTACTTGCGCGCGATATGCGCGAGCATGCGCATCTGGCGCCCGTCGAGCGTCCCGTAAGGCACCGCGACGCGCAGCATATAGGCATGAAGCTGGAGATAGAGCCCGTTCATCAGGCGCAGCGGCTTGAACTGGTCTTCGGTGATTTCCCCCGCCAGGCGGCGCTTCACCTGATCCGAAAATTCGGCAACGCGGGCGGCGACCATCGCATGGTCATATTCGTCATATTTATACATGTCAGATCACCCAGTCGCCGGCCGCGGGATCGGCGGGTTTCAGTGTCAGGTCGGGGCGCACGGTGGGGCCGAGCGCGCGGATGCGGTCCTTGATATGCGCAGGGCGCGGGCCTTCGGCGGTCGCTTCGCCGTTGATGATATAGGGCGCGTTGACGCGGCGGGCGCCTTCCTCGGCGGCGAGGGTCGCTTCGCCATGCTCGCCGACATCGGCGGCGTCCTCGATGTGCAGCGACCAGTCGCTGCCGGTCCACCAGGTAACGAACCCGGTCTTCAAATCATTGCCCGTGAGCAGTTTCATGCGAGATTTCCTGTTAAAGCGGCGACGCCGGGCGCGCCGAGGCAGTCGAGCGCGTCGGCGCGCGCCGCGACCTTGCCGACGATGATGAGCGCGGGGCTGGCGACCTTTTCGCGAACGACGAGGTCGCCGAGGTCGGTGAGCAGGGTACGCAGCACGCGTGCGTCGGCGGTCGTGCCGCGCTCGATCACCGCGACGGGCAGGCCCGGCGAAACACCATCGGCGATCAGCTTGTCGGCGATCGCGCTGGCGGTCGCGAGGCCCATGTAGATGACGAGGGTACGGCCATGCCCGGCAAGTCCCGACCAGTCCTGATCGCTGAGGTCCTTGCACTGGCCCGCGACGAAGCTGACCGCGCTCGCATCGTCGCGATGGGTGAGCGGAAGGCCGGCCTGCGCGGCGCAGCCAGCTGCGGCGGTGATGCCTGGCACGACTTCGCAGGCGACGCCGGCTTCGCGCGCTGCATCGAGTTCTTCACCGCCGCGACCGAAAATGAACGGATCGCCGCCTTTCAGGCGCACGACCTGCTTGCCGGCCAGCGTTTCGCGGACGAGCAGGTCGTTGATCAGTTCCTGCTTCATCGTGTGGCGGCTGCGCTGCTTGGCGACGCTGATCCGCTCGACATGCGGCGGGATCAGCGCGAGCACTCCGTCGCCGACCAGCCCGTCATGGACGACCAGGTCGGCGCTTTCGAGCAACCGCGCGGCGCGCAGCGTCAGCAGGTCGGGATCGCCGGGACCGGCGCCGACGAGCCAAAGCTTGCCAACAGGAGGGGGAGTCTTTTCCATAAAGCGTAGATGGGCCGCGACCGCCCGCTTGGCAAAGCAGCCTTTATTGACGGCGATGAAGGTAAAATTGACCCCGCTTCCCAGCCCTTCGTCATTGCGAGCGTAGCGAAGCAATCCAGAGCGGTTTACGCCTGCTCTGGATTGCTTCGCTTCGCTCGCAATGACGCGCTTTCAGAGATATTTCTTGGTCACCAGCTGCGATTCCTCGGGATCGCGCAGCCCGACGCCGATCGAGGCGCGCACCGCGTCGCTTTCGCTGCTCGCGACCGGATAGGCGCAATAGTCCGCGGCATAAAAAGCGCTCGGGCGATGATTGCCCGACAGGCCGACGCCGCCGAAGGGCGCCGCCGACGAAGCGCCGTTGGTCGGACGGTTCCAGTTGATGACACCCGCGCGGGCGTTGGCCCAGAACTGGTCGTACAGCTGTGGCGAGCCACCGATCAACGCCGCCGACAGGCCGAAGGCGGTGTTGTTCGCTTCGGCGATCGCGGCCTCGAAACTGTCGACGCGGACGACTTGCAGCAGGGGGCCAAACAATTCGATGTCGGGGCGCTCGGGCATGTCGGTAACGTCGATTATGCCGGGGGTGAGGAAGGGGCGGCCCTGCACCGGGCGGGTCATGTGGCGGATCACCTTGCCGCCGTTCGACATCAGGATCAGGAAGCTCTCGGTCAGGCCGTCGGCGGCCTCATTGTCGATCACCGGCCCCATATAGGGCGGCGGGGTGGCGAAGGGTTCGTCGACGATCAGCCGCCCGGTCAGCTTGCGCACCTCCTCGACCAGCCGCTCGGCCATGCTGTCCTTGACGATCAGGCGGCGCGCGTTGGTGCAACGCTGCCCGGCGCTGAGGAAGGCCGATTGGACGACGAGGATCGCGGCGGTGTGGAGGTCGGGGGTGTCCCAGACCACGACCGGATTGTTGCCGCCCATTTCGAGCGCGAGGATCTTGTCGGGGCGGTTGGCGAACTGGCGGTTGAGTGCGAGCCCGGTGCGCGCCGACCCGGTGAACAACAGTCCGTCGATGCCCGCATGGCCGGCGAGCGCCTTGCCCTCGTCGGGGCCGCCGATGACGAGACGCAGCACTTCCTTCGGCACGCCGGCGCTGTGGAACAGGTCGACGAGCATCGCGCCGGTCGCGGGCGTTTTCTCGGACGGCTTGAAGACGATCGAATTGCCCGCGATCAACGCCGGGACGATATGGCCGTTGGGCAGGTGCGCGGGGAAATTATAGGGGCCGAGCACCGCGAGCAGCCCGTGCGGTTTGTGGCGTACCGCGTTGCGCAGCCCCATCGCACCCTCGATGCGGCGGTTCGGGGTGCGCTCGGCATAGGCGTTGATCGAAATATTGACCTTGTTCGCGACCGATTCCACCTCGGTGCGCGCTTCCCAGAGCGGCTTGCCGGTTTCGCGCGAGATCAACGTCGCCAGCGTCTCGGCCTCGGCCTTCACCCGGTCGGCGAAGCGGCGCAGCGTTTCGGTGCGGAAGGTGAGGGGCTTTGCCGCCCATTCGGGCCAGGCGCGGCGGCCGATTTCGACCTCATGATCGACGTCGCTGATTGCGCGGCGCCAGATTTCGTCGCCGGTCGCCGGTTCGTGGCTGACGAGCTCCGCCGTCATGACGTCATGCACCGCGCCCGGCGGTCTTTGCGGGGATGGACGAGGGTGATGTCGGGAAGCGGTCGCTGCATTGCCCCAACCTCTTATCGGTGAAAACTTGGGGCGGCAAGCCGAGGACCAAGCATCGCTTGCGCGGCCGCGCCGGGTTGGCGATAGATGGCGCGAATCCGCGGGCGCGCGGCAGGCGAAGAAGGGAAGCCGGTATTTCGGTCAAGCAGGATATTCGCGGTGACGGGCGCCGCGACTGGTCGGACCATTATTGGTGGTCGCTCGACGGGGTGCGGCTGCACGCGCGTGTCTATGCCGGCCCCGCCGACGCGGCGGATGCGCCGCCGATCCTGTGTCTGCCCGGCCTGGCCCGCAACGCCCGCGATTTCGAACAGCTCGCACCGCATCTGGCGCAATATCGCCGCGTCGTTGCCGTCGAGTTTCGCGGCCGGGGCGAGAGCGCCTATGCCAAGGATCCGATGACCTATGTCCCGCTGACCTATGTCCAGGACGTCATCGCGCTGCTCGATGACCTGAAGGTCGATCGTTTTGCGACCGTCGGGACCTCACTCGGCGGGCTCGTCTCGATGCTGCTCGCGGCGACCCAGCCGGGACGGCTGGTCGGCGCCGTCCTCAATGACGTCGGCCCCGAACTCGAACTCGCGGGGCTCGAACGCATTCGCGACTATATCGGGTCCGGCGGCAGCCAGCCGACGTGGATCCACGCGGCGCGGGCGGTGAGCGAACTCAACGGCGCGGTTTACCCCGGTTACGAAATCCACGACTGGTTGCGGCTGACCAAGCGCACCCACCGGCTGACCGCCGAGGGCCGGATCGTCACCGATTACGACAAGCAGATCGCGGCGCCGCTGCGCGTGCCGAACGGCGGCGATGCCGGGATCGACCTGTGGCCCGCCTATCGCGCGCTCGACGGGATTCCGCTGCTCGTGCTGCGCGGCGAACTGTCCGATATCCTCGCGCGCGGCGCGGCCGAGAAGATGGCGGCCGAACTGCCGCGGGCGCGGCTGGCCGAGGTGCCGGGGGTCGGCCATGCGCCGACGATGGACGAGGCCGAGGCGGTCGCCGCGATCGACGGCTGGCTGGCGGAATTGTCCGCGACGTGATCGGCGACGGGCGTCCAGTTCGCATCCTGCATTTGCATTCGAGCTTTTCGCTCGGCGGCAAGGAGGCGCGCGCGACGCGGTTGATGAATGTGATGGGCGACCGGGCGCGGCACAGCATATTGTCGGCGGTGCCCGACGCGCTCGGCGCGCGCGCGGCGATCGATCCGGACATCACCGTCGAATTTCCCGGCGACGCCGCACCGGCGCTGCACGGCAAACCCGGTCTGGCGCGCTATCGGGCGCTGGCACGCTATATGGCGGGGTTCGACCTGCTGCTCAGTTACAATTGGGGCGCGATGGACGGGGTGATGGCGCACCGATTGTTCGCATCGCGTCGCCGACTGCCGCCGTTGATCCATCACGAGGATGGCTTCAACGAGGATGAGACCGCCCGGCGCAACTGGAAGCGCAACGCCTTCCGCCGCCTCGCGCTGCCGACGGCGGAGGCGCTCGTCGTGCCGTCGCGGCTGCTCGAACGGATCGCTGCCGCCGAATGGGGCGCCGCGCGGTGCACCCAGTTGATCCGCAACGGCATCGACGTCGCCGCCTATGCCGGCGGGCCGGACGTTCCGATCCCCGGCTTCGAACGCCGCCCCGACGAGGTGGTGATCGGCACCGTCGCGGGGTTGCGCAAGGTCAAGGACCTGCCGCGCCTCGTTCGCGCGGTCGCGCCGCTGCCCGCGAACGTCCGCCTCGTCATCGTCGGCGAGGGGCCCGAGCGCAATGCGATCCGCGCCGAAGCCGCGGCGTGCGGCATGGCCGACCGGTTGGTCATGCCGGGGTTCATGGCGCAGCCGGCGCGTTGGATCGGCCATTTCGACCTGCTCGCGCTGTCGTCGCTCAGCGAACAGGCGCCGATCGCGGTGATCGAGGCGATGGCGGCGGGTCTGCCGGTCGCCAGTCTGGCTGTCGGCGACGTGGTCGAAATGGTTTCCGCCGAAAATTGTCGCTTCATCGCCGATGACGAAACGGGATTCCGCGCGGCGCTTGCCGATTTGGCTGACGACCCGGCGCTGCGCGCGATGGTTGGGGCCGCAAACCGCCGTGTCGCGGTCGAACGCTTCGATGAAACTATCATGGTCGCCGCCTATGAAAACCTCTATGGTCGTGCGCTGGAAGGCCGCCGCCTCTTCTCCGGGGATTAAGGGCAGCGTCCATTGACTTTCATCGCCGCCTTCCGCTTACGGAAGCGGCAAAGGAGGCCTGGTCGCGACGCGCAGCCGGGCGGAGAGAAAGAGGTTCTTGTGTTCAAAGGTTTGAAGCCCATCCTTTATGGTGGCCGCGAAGTCTGGCCGCTGGTCGAGGGCGGCAAGGGCGTGTCGGCGACCAACCATATGTCGAGCGGCGCCTGGGCCGCGGCGGGCGGCATCGGCACCGTGTCGGCGGTCAACGCCGACAGCTATGACGCCGAGGGCAAGATCGTCCCGCAAGTCTATAACGCCCTGACCCGCAGGGAGCGCCACGAAGAGCTGATCCAGTACGGCATCGAAGGCGCCGTCGCACAGGTCGAACGCGCTTATGAAGTGTCGGGCGGCAAGGGCGCGATCAACATCAACGTGCTCTGGGAAATGGGCGGCGCGCAGCAGATCCTCGAAGGCGTGCTGGCACGCACCAAGGGCATGATCGCCGGTGTCACCTGCGGCGCGGGCATGCCGTACAAGCTCAGCGAAATCGCCGAGCGCCACAATGTCATGTACCTCCCGATCATCAGTTCGGCGCGCGCCTTTCGCGCGCTGTGGAAGCGCGCCTATCACAAGGTCCCGCACCTGCTCGGCGCGGTGGTCTATGAAGATCCCTGGCTCGCCGGCGGCCACAACGGCCTGTCGAACGCCGAAGACCCGCTGGTGCCGCAGGATCCCTATCCGCGCGTCGCCGCGGTGCGCGAAACGATGCGCGCCGAGGGCATCGCCGACAGCGTGCCGATCGTGATGGCCGGCGGCGTCTGGTACCTGCGCGATTGGGAGGATTGGATCGACAATCCCGAGCTTGGCCAGATCGTCTTCCAATATGGCACCCGCCCGCTGCTGACCGAGGAAAGCCCGATCCCGCAGGCGTGGAAGGATCGCCTGCGCACGCTCGACGACGGCGACGTGCTGCTTCACCGCTTCTCGCCGACCGGCTTTTATTCCAGCGCGGTGCGCACGCCCTTTTTGCGCGACCTCGAGGCGCGTTCGGAACGCCAGATCCCTTACTCGAAGCAGGAAGCGGGCGACCATATCGTCCAGCTCGACGTCGGGGTGAAGGGCAAGAATTTCTGGGTCACCCCGCACGACCGCGCCCGCGCGCGCGACTGGGCCGCCGAAGGCTATACCGATGCGTTGAAAACCCCCGACAACACCGTGGTGTTCGTGACGCCCGAGGACAAGGCGACCATCCGCAAGGACCAGACCGACTGCATGGGATGCCTGTCGCATTGCGGCTTTTCGTCGTGGAAGGACCATGACGACTACACCACCGGCTACCTCGCCGACCCGCGCAGCTTTTGCATCCAGAAAACGCTGCAGGACATCGCGCATGGCGGCGATCCCGAACAGAATCTGATGTTCGCGGGCCACGCCGCGTTCAACTTCAAGACCGATCCCTTTTATTCGAACAACTTCACCCCGACGGTGAAGCAGCTCGTCGATCGGATTTTGACGGGGGACTAAGACACTTCGTCATTGCGAGCGGAGCGAAGCAATCCAGAGCGGCTATGCGCGAACGTCTGCCAGCGGTTTATATGATGGCAAACCGGCGCAACGGGACGGTTTATGTCGGCGTGACGTCCAATCTGGTGCGCCGCGTCTGGCAGCATCGCGAGGGGATCGCCGGCTTCTCGCAACGCCATGATTGCAAGCTGCTCGTCTGGTTCGAAATGCACGCGACGATGGTGAACGCCATCGCGCGCGAGAAGCAGATCAAGGGCGGCAGCCGGTTGAAGAAGCTGGCCTTGATCGAGGCGGACAATCCGCTTTGGCGCGATCTGTGGTCCACTATTCTCGACGGCAGCGAATGACACTCTGGATTGCTTCGTCGCTGCGCTCCTCGCAATGACGAGGCTTTATAACACTCCGTCATTGCGAGCGAAGCGAAGCAATCCAGAGCGTTAGCGAACCGAGCTTGGCGATCCCGCTAAGCCCACCCCTCCAGCACCTGATCGGGCGGGCGATGCCCGTCGCTCCACGCGCGGATATTCGCGATGACCTTTTCGCCCGACGCCTCGCGTCCCTCGATCGTCGCCGAGCCGAGGTGCGGCAGCAGCACGACATTGTCGAGCGTGAGCAGCGCCGGGTCGACCGCGGGTTCGTGCGTATAGACGTCGAGTCCCGCACCTGCGATGCGCCCGGTCTTCAGCGCCGCGACCAGCGCGCTCTCGTCGACGATCTCGCCGCGCGCGGTGTTGATCAGATAGGCGGTCGGTTTCATCGATGCGATGCGCGCGGCGTTGACCAGTTCGTGCGTCTCGGTCGTGTGCGGGCAATGGACCGTCACCACGTCGCTGATCCGCAGCAGCGTGTCGACGCTGGCATGGTAGCTCGCGCCCAATTCCTCTTCGATCGCTTCGGGCAGGCGGCGGCGGTTGTGATAATGGATCGACAGGCCGAAGGCGCGGGCGCGGCGCGCGACGGCGAGGCCGATCCGCCCCATGCCGATGATTCCGAGCAATTTGCCGCCGACGCGGTGGCCGAGCATGCCGCTCGGCGCCCAGCCCTGCCACAGTCCCGATCGCATCAGCTTTTCGCCCTCGGCCAGCCGGCGCGGGACGCTGAGGATCAGCGCCATCGTCATGTCGGCGGTGTCCTCGGTGAACACCCCCGGCGTGTTCGACACCATGATGCCCTTGGCGCGCGCCGCCGACAGGTCGATATGGTCGACCCCGGCGCCGAAATTGGCGATCAGTTTCAGCCGTTCGCCCGCCGCCGCGATCACCTCGGCATCGATTTCGTCGGTCACCGTCGGCACCAGCACGTCGCAATCGGCGACCGCAGCCTTCAATTCGTCCTTGGTAAAGGCCTGATCCCGCGCCGACAGCGCAACGTCGAACAGTTCGGCCATGCGCGCCTCGACATGCGGCATCAACTGGCGGGTGACGATGACGCGCGGGCGCCGGGGACGGGAAGAATCGGGCATGGCGCCGATAGAGCGCGCGGCGCGGGAACGGTCAAGGCCCGCGCGCGTCTTGCCCCTGTGGGAAAGGCGCGTGCGGGCGGACGCCAGCGGTTGAAAAAACGCGCCGATTGCAACAAGGGTTGAAGATGACCAGCCAAAAAGTCCTGATGCTTGCACTCTGTTTTGCCGTGATCGCCCCGGCCGCGGCACAATCGGACCCCGAACTTCCCTATTGGGCCTCGATCAGCGTCGATGAAGCGCGGATGCGCAAGGGGCCATCGCCCGACGTCCCCGTCATCTGGGAATATCGGCGCAAGGATTTGCCGGTCCGGGTCGTCGCCCGGTTCGAAACCTGGCGCAAGATCGAGGATCCCGACGGGACGCAGGGCTGGATGGCGGCGCGGCTGCTCAGCCGCACGCGTACCGCAATCGTCACCGGCGAGGTCCGCCCGATGCGCGAAGCGGCGAGCGTGTCGGCGGCGATCGTCTATCGCGCCGAACCGGGCGTCGTCGGCCGGATCACCGACTGCGCCAATGGCTGGTGCCAGTTCGACGTCAAGGGCCGCCGCGGCTGGATCGAAACCGATCATATCTGGGGCGATTGACGGCGGGTCGAGGGGTATCCGGAACGTTCGCTCGACACGAACGGAGATGGGATGGTCTCATGACCATCCCAAAGTCCGATCCGATACGCCGCTCAGCTCTTCTTCGGCGTCACCGTCACGACCGTGCCATCGTCGGCGGTCGCGGTGAAGCTGCCGTCGGCGCCGGGCTTGGTCACCGCCCAGCACATGCCCGGCGCGTCGCCTTCGGGGTCGAAGCAATCCTTGCCGTCGTGCGTGGCATACAGGCCCTTGACCTGCTTGCCCTTGGCATCGGTGTCGACATAGGTGCCGTCGGCGTTGATCGTGGTCGTCGCCGTCGTGCCGTCGGCCATTTTGACGTCATAGGTTCCGGGCGCGGTTCCCGAGTCGGTCGCGGGCGCGGGCGCCGCGGTTTCGGTCGGCGCGGCCGGGGTTTCCTTTTTCTCTTCAGTCTTTTGCGAACAGGCCGACAGCGCGGCGAGCGCGGCGAGCAGGACAAGCTTCTTCATGACATATTCTCCCCGTGTTGCGGGGCGCAGGCTATGCCTTTCCGCCCAGTGCAACAACGGGAATCGCGAGCGGCGTCGCGCCCGTGAAAAAGGGCCGGACGGTTTCCCGTCCGGCCCTCTTCAGCGATCAAGGTCGCTTAGCGCCACTTGAAGTGGTTGCGATAGACCTTCACGACCCGGCCATTGCGCTCGTTGACGAGCAACAGGTCGTTGTAATGGCGGACATAGGTCAGGTTGCGACCGGCCCGCGGCACGCCCCAGCGGCTATCCCAGCTCGGACGATAGCTCGGCGCATAATAGTTCGAGCGCAGCGTCGAACCGACGCGAAACTGCTGATATTTGAACGGCGCGCGATAGTTGGAATAGCGGTTGTCCTGACGCCAGTCGCGCTTGCTGTTGCGCAGGTCCTGCTTGGCGCCGCGATAGTCCCGGCGTTCCTCGCGGACGTCGTGGCGATTGCCATGACGCTGGGCGTCGCGCAGTTCCTGGCGTTCTTCGCGAACGTCGCGGCGATCATTGCGGATTTCGCGGGTCTGCGCCTGTGCGGCGACCGGCATGGTGGCGGGAACCATCATCGCGGCGATCAGGCCGGCGGTGAGAAATTTGCTCTTCATTGTGCCATTCCTTTTTCCGTCAGGGGGAGGGGATCTGCCCGATGACTGATGCTGGAATAGGCGAGTCGATTTGAACGGACGCGGAATGCGGCGTTTATTTTCAGGACATTAGTGTCGCAGTTTGTCGCATCGGAACGATGAAAGGGCGCCGTCTTGCGACGACGCCCCGGAACTTTCGTCGAAAAGCCGGTTCAGACCAGTTCGATCGCCACCGCGGTCGCTTCGCCGCCGCCGATGCACAGGCTCGCGATGCCGCGCGTCTTGCCGTGGCGCTGCAGCGCCGCGATCAGCGTGGTGATGATGCGCGTGCCGCTGGCGCCGATCGGGTGGCCGAGCGCGGTCGCGCCGCCATGGACGTTGATCTTCTCATGCGGGATGCCCAGGTCGTGCATCGCGAACATCGCGACACAGGCAAAGGCTTCATTGACCTCGAACAGGTCGACGTCGCCGATGCTCCAGCCGGTCTTGGCCAGCAATTTGTTGATCGCACCGACCGGGGCGACGGTGAAATCCTTGGGCTCCTGCGCGTGCGCGGCGTGCGCCACCAGGCGCGCGACGGGCTTGGCGCCCTTGGCGTCGGCGACCGACTGGCGCGTCAGCACCACTGCGGCGGCGCCGTCCGAGATCGACGAACTGGTCGCGGCGGTGATTGTGCCGTCCTTGGCAAAGGCGGGTTTCAACGTCGGGATCTTGTCGGGCATCGCCTTGCCCGGCGCTTCATCGGTGTCGACGACCACGTCGCCCTTGCGGGTCGCGATCGTCACCGGCGCGATTTCGCTCGCGAAGGCGCCGTCGGCGATCGCGGCCTTGGCGCGGCTCAGCGATTCCAGCGTATACTCGTCCTGCGCCTGACGGCTGAGCTGATAGGCGTCGGCGGTGTCCTGCGCAAAGGTGCCCATCGCGCGGCCGGCCTCATAGGCGTCTTCCAGCCCGTCGAGGAACATATGGTCATAGGCGGTGTCATGCCCGATGCGCGCGCCCGAGCGATGCTTTTTGAGGAGGTACGGCGCGTTGGTCATCGATTCCATACCGCCCGCGACGACGAGGTCGATGCTGCCCGCGGCCAGCGCTTCGGCGCCCATGATCACCGTCTGCATGCCCGAGCCGCAGACCTTGTTGACGGTGGTCGCCTGCACCGACTTGGGCAGGCCGGCTTTGATCGCGGCCTGCCGCGCCGGCGCCTGACCGAGCCCGGCGGGCAGCACGCAGCCCATATAGATGCGCTCGATATCGTCGCCACTGACGCCGGCGCGCTCGACCGCCGCCTTGACCGCAGTCGCGCCAAGGTCGGTCGCGCTCGCGTCCGACAGCGCGCCCTGCATGCCGCCCATCGGGGTGCGGGCATAGGAGAGGAAAACGACGGGATCGGTGGCGGTCATGGCGAGAGACTCCGTAGGGGAAATTGATGTCGGCCGGTCGATTAGCGCCTTTGCTGCAATTGCGAAAGGGGCAGGTCCCACATAGGAGGCCGGTTTCAACTTGCAACCGGCCGCGCGTCATGGTGAACTCGCGCAAATCAATCAGGGAGACGGGTCATGGCCACCGCCATCAAGCAGGATATCGCCGGCGAAACGCAGCGGATGCACGACGTATTGGCCGCGCAAAAGGCGAGCTTCACCGCCGCTATGCCCGAAAGCCTCGCGGTGCGGACCGATCGCATCGACCGTGCGATCGCGTTGCTCGTCGACAATGCCGAGGAGTTCGCCAAGGCGGTAAGCGAGGATTTCGGTCACCGCAGCCGCGAACAGACGCTGATGACCGACATCATGCCCTCGGTCAGCGCGCTGAAACATGCGAAAAAGCATATGGCCGCCTGGTCGAAGGGCGAAAAGCGCAAGCCCACCTTTCCGCTCGGGCTGCTCGGCGCGAAGGCCGAGGTCGTCTATCAGCCCAAGGGCGTCGTCGGCATCGTCGCGCCGTGGAATTTTCCGGTCGGCATGGTGTTCGTGCCGATGGCGGGCGTGCTCGCGGCGGGCAATCGCGCGATGATCAAGCCGTCCGAATATACCGAAAATGTCTCGGCGCTCATCGCGCGGCTGGTCCCCGACTATTTCGACGAGAGCGAGATGGCGGTGTTCACCGGCGACGCCGACGTCGGGGTCGCTTTCTCGAAACTTGCCTTCGACCATATGATCTTCACCGGCGCGACCAGCGTCGGCAAGCATATCATGCGCGCCGCCGCCGATAACCTCGTCCCCGTGACGCTCGAACTCGGCGGCAAGTCGCCGACCTTCATCGGGCGCAGCGCCAACAAGGAGCAAGCGGGGCAGCGTGTCGCGCTCGGCAAGCTGATGAACGCGGGGCAGATCTGCCTCGCCCCCGACTATCTGCTCGTTGCCGAAGATCAGGAGGGCGAGGTGATCGACAGCATCACGAAGGGCGCCGCGGCACTCTATCCGACGATGCTCGCCAACGACGATTACACCTCGGTGGTGAATGTCCGCAACTATGACCGGCTGCAGGGTTACCTCGCCGACGCGCGCGAAAAGGGCGCCGAGGTGATCGAGGTCAATCCGGGCGGTGAGGATTTCGCCAGCGCCAACGGCCATAAGATGCCGCTCCACATCGTGCGCAACCCCACCGACGACATGAAGGTGATGCAGGAGGAAATCTTCGGCCCGATCCTGCCGGTGAAGACCTACAAGAGCATCGACGAGGCGATCGATTATGTGAACGCCAACGACCGCCCGCTCGGCCTCTATTATTTCGGGCAGGACAAGAGCGAGGAGGACCGCGTCCTCACCCGCACCATCTCGGGCGGCGTCACCGTCAACGACGTGTTGTTCCACAATGCGATGGAGGATCTGCCGTTCGGCGGCGTCGGTCCGTCGGGCATGGGCAATTATCACGGCCTCGACGGCTTCCGGACCTTCAGCCACGCTCGCGCGGTGTACCGCCAACCGAAGCTCGATGTCGCGGGGCTGGCGGGTTTTAAGCCGCCCTATGGCAAGGCGACTGCGAAGACTTTGGCGAAGGAATTGAAGAAATAGGGCGCACTATCATTCCTCGTCATTGCGAGGAGCGAAGCGACGCGGCAATCCCCAGCCATCAGAACTTGTCTAGTTTGGTATAGCTGGAGATTGCTTCGCTTCGCTCGCAATGACGGGTGAAGGAGAGGTCGCTCAATCCTGCCCGGCGATCTTGATATCCTTGCCCAGCAACGTCTTCACATAGACCCGCTGCACCATCACATAGACCACCACGGTCAGCGGCGCCGCGAGCAGCACGCCGAGGAAGCCGAACAATATGCCCGCCGCGACCACCGCGAACAGCAGCACCGCGGGCGGCACGTCGACCGCCTGTTTCTGGATCATCGGCTGCAGGAAATTGCCCTGCAGTTGCTGGATCACGAGGAACAGGACAAGCGTCCACAGCGCGGTCATCGGCGACACGGTGAACGCCAGCAGCACCGCGGGGATGCCCGCGATGATCGGCCCGACCATCGGGATGACGTCGAGCAGGCCGGCGATCAGCCCGAGCCCGCCCGCTGCCGGCACGCCGAGCAGCGCCAGCCCCGCCCATGTCAGCGCGGCGACGACCAGCGACGACACCGCCTGGCCGACCATCCAGCCTTTCAGTCCGCGCGCGGCGTCGCCGAGCGCGAGCGATGCGGTCTCCTCGGCGCTGGCGGGCATCAGCAGCAACAGCCCGCGGCGATAGGTCGCGGGATCGCCGGCAAGGAAGATCGCCGCGACGAGCACCAGCACGAAGTCGGCGATGCCGCTCCCCGCCGCCAGCGCATAGCCCCCGGCCTGCGAGGCGAGGCGCGAGATGTCGTCGCTGCCCACCGCGGCCAGCTCGCGCACCCGCTGCCCCAGCCCGTACCGGTCGAGAAACGCCTCGACGCCGCGCAGCGCCTGCGGAATCTGTTCGCGGATCGTATCGACCTCGCGGGCGAGCTGCGATCCGAACAGCATGAAGGCCCCGGCAAAGATCGCGACGATCCCCGCGACCGACAGCGCGAGCGCGAAGCCGCGCTTCATCCCGGTGCGGCGGACGATCCAACTGGCGATCGCATCGAAGATCGCGCCGAGCACGACCGCCGCAAAGACGAGCATGAAGAATCGCGTCAGGCTGATCATCAGCCACGCGACCGCGATCAGCGCGAGGACGATCAGCGCCGCGCCGGCGATCCGGCCGGGGCCGAAAGGCGCCGCCGCTTCGCTCTTGGCGCGGGGTTTGGCGGAGGACGCGCGGACGGGCGGGGGCTTGTCGGTCATCGCGGCACCTTATCGGCAGCATTCGAGCGCGCAACCGTCCGCTTGTCATCTTTCGCGCTGGACGCGGACGGTCCTTTTGTGGCAACGGCTCCGCGTCCACGGGCCCCTGTGGTGAAATTGGTAGACGCGCTCGACTCAAAATTGCGTTTAGCCTAAAAAAGTAAGCCAAAAACCACGCAAAACCAATAGTTTGAGCAAGGACGAGACCTCCAAAAAGACTTACACATGTCTTACACATTTTGGAGTTCTCGCAATGCCGACAGAAAGCCATCTGCTGATGGATGGGGCGCTGCACGTCTATCGGCGTGAGAACAGCCGCTACTGGCAATGCTCGACATATCTTGGCAGCCGCAACTACCGGCAGACGACCAAGGAGGTCAGCCTTGCTGCCGCCAAGGATTTCGCGCGCGACTGGTATATGGAGCGTTGCGTCGAGGATCGCCAACGCCGACGTGGTGGTGTTGCCTTGCTGGACGGCACCGTCCAGCCCCCGATCGCCGGAACCGGCGCGCCGACCGATGGTCGGCGTCGGCGAACGCCTACTGGCCCCAGCTTCAAGGATGCCGCAGATGCTTTCACCAGCGAGTTCGAGCTAATCACGCTGGGCGAACGCAACGCGGAATATGTGGCATCGAAGTCAGATCACATCCGCGTTCACCTGTTACCCTTCTTTGGCGATACCGCGCTTGAGGACATAACGGCCGGCAAAGTGCAGGAGTATCGGGCGCACCGTCAGACATCGAGGGTCGATCCCAAAACCGGCAAGCCGAAGAAGCCAGCACGCGCGACCTTGCACGGCGAGATCGTCACGCTTCGGCAGGTTTTGAAAACCGCCAACCGCAAGGGCTGGATTGCGGCAATCCCGGATATGTCAGCTCCCTACAAGACGTCCGGCAAGGTGGAGCACCGCGCGTGGTTTTCGCCCGAGGAATACAAGATGCTTTATGAGGCCACGCGCGAGCGGGCGAAGAATCCGCCCAAGCCACGCTGGCGTGAGGTCTGCGAGAACTTCCACGATTATGTTCTTTTCATGGGTAACACGGGGCTTCGGCCCGATGAGTCCGCACGACTTGAACTGCGCGACGTCAAGATTGTTGACGACGAATCGACCGGCGAACGCATCCTCGAGATCGAGGTGCGCGGCAAGCGCGGTGTTGGTTTTTGCAAGTCGATGCCAGGTGCGATCCTGCCCTTCGAGCGCGTCCGCAAGCGCAAGCAGCTCAAACCGACCGACCGTATATTCGGAAAGTCGCCACGCGAGTTGATGAACACGGTCCTCGACGAGCTGAATCTGAAGTTCGACCGCGATGGTCACATCCGCACCTGCTACAGCCTGCGGCACACCTATATCTGTCTGCGATTGCTCGAAGGCGCGGACATTTATCAGGTCGCCAAGAACTGCCGCACCAGTGTCGAGATGATCGAGAAGTTTTACGGGCGGCATTTGAAAAACAACATCGACGCATCCGCCGTCAATGTTCGCAAGACTAAACCGCCGAAAGTCGCTGCCCGAAAGAAGGCCTCGATGCCAGCAACCTAAGCCAAATAGCTGATGTTTGCCGTTGCGTGTTTTGATGGCGGCGCTATAGGCGTCTCGCAACGCGGGCGTGGTGGAATTGGTAGACGCGCGGGATTCAAAATCCCGTTCCGCAAGGAGTGTGGGTTCGATTCCCACCGCCCGCACCATCCAAGATTGCAGGCTCTGAAAAGTCCACCGCACGGGGGACAGGAGCCTGCATCAGCGGACGCCCCAGGGTCGCACGGCCCGCGCTCCGCTGCGCGAAATGACAATCGAACGCTATTGTCATGCTGGCACTTGGTAGCCCGTCCGGGATGCGGCCATCGCCACAGATTGATCCCGCGAAGTGACAACGTGCCTTTGGTGATTGATTGGGTATGGCTTTATCAATCATAATTGGGCTATGTTGTGATGGATAGAAAGGTGACCTATCGATCATGCGCTGGAATTGGCAACTTCCCGATTGGCCTGATTTCCGCTTCGATGCGGAACGCATCCGCGCGTCCGAGGAGCAGTTCCTGAAAGGCTCCGGCGTCGTCATTGGTGCGCTCCACCACTTGGACGCCGATGAGCGCGATGTCCTGACAATCGAAGTCATCTCCCAGGAGGTTGTCGATAGCTCGGCTATTGAGGGCGAGATCCTTGACCGCGCCAGCGTTCAGTCATCGCTCGCACGGCATTTGGGATTTGCTGCCGACCAGCGCCGTGCAAGCGCGGCGGAAACCGGTGCCGCCGAACTCATGGCCGATGTCTATCGCAGCCATGCTGCGCCGCTCGATGATCGGACACTGTTCGCATGGCACGCCATGCTAATGAACGGGCGTCGAGACATTGCCGATGTCGGGCGCTACCGGACGCACGAAGATGCCATGCAGATCGTTTCGGGCGCACTTCATGCGCCGCGTGTGCATTTCGAGGCTCCGCCCTCGGAGACCATCCCGATGGAAATGTCTCGATTCATAGCATGGTTCAACGACAGCGCACCGTGGTCACCAAACCCATTCCCCGCAATCACCCGTGCGGCCATTTCGCACCTGTGGTTCGAGAGCATCCATCCCTTTGAAGACGGCAATGGCCGGATCGGGCGCGCCATTGCCGAAAAGGCATTGGCCCAAAGCCTCGCCGCCCCGACACTGACGGCGCTCTCGGAAACGATCCATCGCCACCGTAAAGCCTATTACGCCGCGCTCCAGCTTGGCAGCCAGAGCAACGACATCAATGCTTGGCTGACGTGGTTTGCCGATATTGTCATCGAGGCACAGGGGCGGACGATCACCCGCATCCGCTTCCTGATCGATAAGACGAGGCTGCTTGATCGCTTGCGCAGCGAGATTAACGAACGGCAGGAAAAGGCGCTTCTTCGCATGTTCCGCGAAGGGCCGGATGGGTTCGCGGGCGGTTTGAGTGCCGGAAATTACCGGACAATCACTGGGGCCGGTCTTGCCACCGCGACACGCGATTTGAACGACCTGATCGAGAAAGGTGCGCTCATCCGCACCGGCGAGCGTCGCTATGCGCGCTATTTTCTGAAGAGCAGCTAGGATGCGAGGAATGGCGCCGAAGGCTCGGAACTCGGTCACATTCGCGTCGTCGTCCTCTAGTACTCAACATTCTCTGGGCGATACTTTGCCGGCCTATATACTACGATGTGCCGCAGTCGCCTTCGCGCCGGTCAATCCGCGTGCGGATCATCGATTAGTGCGAAGTGAAAGACCGCCAGCCCGGCTCCCACGATCACGCCGCGGCAAACAAACCCACCTTGGCGGGCGACAGCAAGCTCGCCAGTCGCTGCACGACCGCCGCCTCGCCCGGCAAAAGATCGACGCTCGCTATCCGCAGTCGTTCATCGCCCTCCATCATCCCGTAACCTGCTTCCAATGCCTCAACGCCAAGGCCTGCATGATGAGGATAGAGCAACATCACGTCTCGGCACTGGTATAGCCGGGCGTAAGCCATCATCTGATAGACATCCGACTGCGATACGCCGCGCTTTTTGTCTTCGGGATTTCGGCCAATCAGCTTCCATTTGGTGTCAATGACCATCACGGCTTGGCCATCGCGTTTGATGAGTATGTCGGGCGTTGTCTGGAAGCGTTCCCTTCCGCCGTCGCCCTCTTCCATCAAGCAATAGCGCAATCCCCCCTGCGAGTGGACCGTCAAATCGCTTCCCCGCACCGCCCGTCGGGCGAGAGCAGCGACATAGGCCTCGAACAGATCATTCATGGCGAACAGCAAAGTGATTCCTTGGCCCGCCTTCGCATCATGGTTGGTTCGTTGCCATTCGCGCTTCAGGAATAGCTTTGCCAGCCCGTACAGCGTCTCCCAGCGACGATTGGTCCGGTCTATGCGTACCTGCGCCCATGGCAGAGCACTGACTGGAACGTCGCTCACCTCGGCCAGTGGAAATCGCAACTCATCGAGACGGCGCTGCGTCTCCAGCACGCGGGCGTGGCGGCGCAACATCAGGACGCAGGCCTTCATGACGCGCAGCAACGGCGTGTCCGGCATCAATGTATCGAACCGGCAGGCTAGCCGGTCAGGCCGCACCGCATTGTGAGTGAACTGGCGGATGACATCGAGCCGCCCGCGCAACGCGGCAAGATTCTCCTCTTGCGTCAGATAGGCGCGGGGTAGACCGCGCCTAGCTTCGGCCAGTAGGCGGTCTGCGAACAGGCGGATCAAGATGTCGAGCAACGTCTCCTTCTGACGCGCCATCGCCAGCGCCTGTCCGTCACCGAGTTTAAGTCCAAGGGCGACATCAAGCATGGTGACGAGGCGCGCGCGGATCGTTTCATCGTTCTCATTCGCCGTAGCATCGATCTTGGGCAATATCTCGAGACTGGAGCCGGGCGCGGCAATCACGCCGACAACCTGCTGCGCCCACATGTCGCTGTAACGGTCTACAAGGATATTGGTCCCGGACCGGTTGGCCAGTGGGTGCGACCGAGCGGCCAGAAAGAGGGCGTTCGCCTGGCTGCGGGCAAAGGTTTTTTCAGGCCCCGGGCCGCTACCATTGTGCACGCCGACGCTGCCCCATTCATGGACGGTCAGATGCGTCATGGGTGAACCCGGTCTACAGGTAAATCAGGGGGCAGTTGACTCGCCAGGGACTCGATCACTCGCCGGTGTCCACCGAAACGCTAGCACTCTTGCCGATCAACAGAGCATACGCGTCGTCTGGAAAGCCGCTGCGGCCATCAGGCTGGTTTTCCAATCGCACGGACCAGCTCTTGCGATCTTCACCCTCGCCAAGTGGGCATTTAAGAGTAACGGAGCCGATGAACCCGTCGCCAAGGACCCCATGGATGCGGCTCCAGTCCTCGAAGAAATATTCCTGCAAAAGCGGAATAACCTTGTCGCGCATGGCGGCGTGAACCTGTTCAGCCGCATTGCAACCAATGAAAAACGCATGACCGATGCGGTGCTCGCGGTCGATCAGATACTCGATGCGCTGGTTGATGGTGGTGAGCACGGCCTTTAGGTCAATCCCATCGACCACGCCTAGCAAACCCGGCTCCGGTGCCATTTCCCGGAAATTGAACCGCCTCCGCAACGCTGTGTCCAGCAACGCGATAGATCGATCAGCAGTGTTCATCGTGCCGATGATGTGCAGGTTGGCCGGGACACCAAAATCCCGCTTTTTCGAATATGGAAGCGTCAACGTCAGCTCATTGGTCATACCGAGCCGCTTGTCAGGTTCGATGAGCGTGATGAGTTCGCCGAAAACCTTCGAAATATTGGCGCGGTTGATTTCATCTATAATGAGAACGAACTGGTCAGGAATGCCGTCACTCACTGCCTCTCCGCCGCTATTTTTATCAATGTCGCCAGCAATCAACCGGCCAAGGGCGGGCAGATTTACGCGCTTAGATTGCAACGAGTACAGCGTCCGCATGGTGAAATTGCCATCGACGATCGTGTCTAGCGGCAACGGTTCGTCTAAGGTCAACAGCCAGCGAACATCGCGGCGATGCGAGTAGTAACCCTCAGTCGAAGGTTCAAAACGATAGTCTCCAGTAACCTCGGCAATCGCGCGGAAGGCGGTGTTGCCATAGGGCACTATGACAATGTCACCGATCTGCATTTCGCAGCGGAACGGCCAAGTCTGCGTCCAATTGCTGGGCGTCGTATCATCGGGGTTTCGTGCAAGCCATTCGGCCTTAATCGCATCAAAGGTGGAGAACCGTTCATCGCTCCAATCGATAGCGCCACCCCAACCAAGAGTTATGTAACTGTTGGCCACGGCTGAGTCATAGACGTCATCCTCGGTGCCGATTGCACCTTGTCCCATCTTCCAAAAGCGGCGACCGGAGAAATCATAGCCACTTTCGGCAGCCGAAGGTGCTGTCCGGGTTCGGGCCTGGTCGGCCAGGGCGCAGATTTCGCGAAAGATTCCAGCGCGAGCTTCAAGCCGGAAACCTGCAGAACCGCCTTCGTTCTCGCCAGTTTCCGGGCGCAGACCTTCGACGAAGGTTTCATAGTCGTAGTTCTGGTGAAACGTCACAAAGGCGATTCGCTTTTCCGCGACCAGTTCATTGTATCTCGTCATCAAGGCCTCTCGGCCTTCCTTCGTTTCCGGATAGTCCGCAGTGCCATCGCAAAGCGCCACTGCCTCCAGCGTCGTGCGATAGGTTTTGCCGGTGCCCGGAGGACCATAAAGGATGAGATTGGTTGGAGAATTCATTGCGACAGCCTTTGAGTCCGAACTAGCCGTAAGGGCGAAGCGATAGGTCATATTACCGCCACGCCCGCTATCCGGTCCTGATATGATTTCCGGCTTGGACAGTCCGGTCATGTCCCGCAGCTTCTTGCCCTCAATCGCCTGACATACGTTCGGCAACTGGTTGGAAAGCCCGAGCTCTTTGTGAATATCGCCAGCCCGAATTGTAACGGTCGCATCGTTGCGCCGTTTTGCTGGTTCGATATGATTGGCGATCAGATATTTGCGGATGCGATCAGCCTGCACCTCATCGCCGCCTGGCCGTCGCCTACTTTCAATCTCATAACCCGATCGGACAAATTCCGAATGGATTGGACCGCCCTCCGCATCGCCGAAGGTGTCGCGCTGGCCCTTCACGGTGATGTCTGGGTTGCCGGAAATTGAGCTATAGGCAACAAGGAAGATTGCCTTTGCCGGATAGCGTGCCTCTTCACCGGGGCGGAAAACAACATAGTCGAAATTGGTCGCAAATCCGTATTTCTTCATGAAATCACTGGCGCTCAGGTCATACGCCTTCATCGCCGCCTCAACGGATTCTCGGGTCAGTTCCAGTGCGTCTTCGCCATCGGCTGGCTCATTGTTAGCACCGTAGTTAGGGTCGCGGCCTTCGAGAAAATAGCCATATTGTTTCAGGGCAGCGATCATGTTTGAGAGCTGCCCACTCGGCTCGTCTGCTTGTGGAACTACCGATCTTATGACTGAAAGATCGGCAGATTGATCGTTTTTCAGTTCGGACAATCGAGCGATCAGCGATTCCCAAAGGCCGTCTTCAAAAACCAATTCCAGCGTGGCTTGCTCGAAACCTAGCCCCTTCAAGCCACGCTCTGCACGCATGCTGCGGCGAACGCGATTGTCCTTGGCTTTCTTCGTCAGCGGGATTCCCTTCCAGAGCCGCTTGCCCAACCATTCTCGAAATTCAGGCTCGCGCATTCTTGTCCTTCTCCGTCACTCTTCGCAGACAATTTCGCCGGGCTTTCCGTCTATCCAAGGCACGGCGCAATCACGCGCCTTGGCGTGGGCGGCGTCGAGGGCTGGCCCCATGCACAGGATTTCGGTGATCCGTCGCGCGGTTTTGGCGAAGTGGAGGGCTTCTTCGCCAGTCAATGGGCGACCCAGCACGGCGGCCTCGCGGTAAGACAGCCATTTTTTGAGCACCTGATAGCCGCCAAGCGCATAGGCCCAGACTTTTGCCGGAACCCCCTCCCACTTCGCATCGGCGTTGATGTGCACATCCACCGCCTGTTCGCCTATCAGGGCGAGCAGCGCAGGGCGATCAAGCCCATGTCGCGCAGCGAGTACGTCCAGCGCGTCGCGCTCCGCATCGGTCCAAGCGCGGATCGTGGCATTACCGTCGCCGGGCATCACTATGCGGCTGCCATTCTTATTGATTTGCACACTGCCCCAGTCCATAGCCAGCTGGAAATCCTTGCCCTTGGGCAACGCGATGACAGCAAGGCCACCTTTCAATGAGCCGCTGCTGACCCCGGCAACATCGCATTCGGCATCGAGTAGCGCCGCGACCTTTTCACCAAGTTGCGCCGACGCCGTGAGCACATCCGGTTTTCCAGCCAGCGGCACGCGCGGCCAATCCATGCGAAGAGCACCAGCATTGGCCTTGCCGTAGCTTGGCGCGTGCAGGGTGGCGACAATGTGGTTGAACAATTCATCTGCCGAATGACCCTGTTCCTTGAGCCATGTCAGCATTGTAGGGACAAAATTGTAGCGCAGTTCGCCTGTCGAGGCATCAACAGTGCGCCGCGGGAAATTGGTCGATCCACGATCAATCAGATCGAGGCAAGCATAAGCCGAATTAACCTGAGAGGATTGCCAGTCGCCTCTAGGCTTCTGTTGCGCTGATAGTGCCGGTTCATCGTCTGCGACTTGAGAGAGATAATCTGCCCGCTCACGATCCAGCAGCTTTTCATCAGGGTCCCAATACAGCCATCGCACATCAAACGGACGATATGCATAACGAGTTACACGTCCCGCTCTAACCGGTGGCTCATTGTCTTTCGTGGCTCGCGCATCTTCGTTGGCATGGCGCGCGACCAATGCTGCCCGAACTTTTGGTCCATTGAATCCACCTTGCGATTTCGCAACAGTGGGATGGGCCTTCGCCAGATCGGCATCACTGACCTTCGGATCGAAGTAGCGCGCAAGGCGCTTTTCGAGTGCATCGCGATCAATATCCACGAGGAACTCATCGCGGCTCGTTTTGACTCCGGGAAATCCGACTGGCAGCAATTCTGGGAGAAGAGGCCACCTGAGATACCCTTTGTCAAAGACAACCGGCTCGAACGGTAAGCGAAGCTTCAGTTCTGGCCGGATTTGACTGTAGATGGTGGAAGCGTCAGTCTCCGCAGTTGCAGCCAGCGTTTCACGCTTTGCAGTCCCCCATAAGTGCCGGAAAGCGATTGTCTCGGAACGCTTGTGAACCTTTTTGCGTACCAAAGTTGCTATTGCAGTGCCGACCTGAATGCCAGCCGGATTGGCAGGTGTCGAAAAGATCGACGGATCGGGCAGCCCCTCGGGCGTGGTCTTACCGGTCTTGTATTTGTCGCCGTTTAGACAATCAATCGCGATGCTGTCGAACATCTCCAGATAGCGTTCGCGCATGCCGGGAAAGCTCAGGCTGTCCAACCAGCTGTAGTTGGAAATGAAGGAGATTACGCCTTCGCCGGTCTTTTCCGCAATCCGCCGTTCGGCCATTCGGAAGAAGCGAACATAGAGTTCGTTCAGGCCCTGCCCTTGCGGGCCTGCGACCTTTTTGACCTTGCGATATTCGCTAGTCAGTGCGCGTTCTTCGGCATTGTCCGCAATACCGGCATAGCCATCATAAGGTGGGTTGCCGAGGATCACTAAGATGGGCGTTGCCTGCTTGACCGCATCGGCAGAGGCGCGTTCCGCTTCAAGTTCCGGGAAGGGCAGCGGCTTGTTGGTGTGCGGTTCCCACCCGGTCAGCGCGTTGGTCAAATAAATGGCGGGCCGCGTGTTTTCCGCAAGTGGCGCATCCATGTTCGCCAATGCCATCCCCGCTTGCATATGCGCTACGACAAAAGGTGCTGGCATGATCTCAAACCCGAACACGCGGTTGCGCGCAGCGTCCCGTAGACGGTCTGCCAAGGCATCTCCCAGGCCGTGGCTTTCTAGATTGGCGCGGATGCGGCGAAGCACGGAATTGATGAAGCCGCCCGTACCGCAACACGGATCAAGCACATAGACCCGCTCGTCGGCCAGCCCATCAGTAATCTCGAGTTCGTCCTTCAATGCGCGATCCACCCGCGCAACCATGTAATCGACGATTTCCGCGGGCGTGTACCAAACGCCGAACTGTTTGCGCAGCTTGGGGTCGAAGGCTTCGAGGAAGGGTTCGTAGAAATACTGGACCGCCTCGCCTTGATCGAAGCGCTTCAGAAATTCCGCTGCGTCGATGCGGTTGAGGGTGTTGCCGGTCCAGTCGAGCACTTCGACCAGATCGAGTTGTTTGATGTGTTGCGGAGCAGTGAGTTGCTGGAACAGCGTTTGGATGAACGGGACGTGCAGGCTCCAGCCCGCCGACCGCCAGTCGAAACGGGGCGGGTTACGCGGCGTTGCGCGCGCCCAGATCACCCAGGCCGAAAACAGCCCGTAAAACAGCGTTTGGACAAGCGTGGAGCGGAAGAAATGATCGCCCTTTTCCTCGTCGAAGGTGATCCCAAGGGCATCTTCGAGCGCGGTGCGCACCGTCTTGAGCGCCGGAAGATCGCCGGCCGCATCGACCCGCGCGAGTGCGTCGCGGGCGTAGGAAGCAAGGAACCACGCGACATCCTTGGGCTGCACCAGTGCAACATTCTGCGTGAGCGCGCGCCGGAGATATTCAACGAAGGCAAGGCCGATGGTTTTGGCGGAATTTCCCGGCGTCTGGACGAGCGACCAGAAATCGGCGGTGGTGTCAGCAAGCACGAAGGCTTCGAGCCGCGTGGCAGTGCCGTTGACGTCCGGCCCGACGAGCTGAAAGGCCCGCATATTCGTGACAAGCACAAGACTGTAAGCATCGTAATACTTCGCCAATTGCGCAGGCGTTGACTTAAACATGCTGTCATCGGCAACCGGCTTGACCTCGACCACGCCGCGTTCGGGCATCTGCCCTTTGCGCGGTTCGCCCTTCTGAACTTGGTTCGCCGCGAACAAGCCGAAGTCGGGGCTGCCCGCACCTATGTTACCTAGCTGCGAAAGCGCCAGAACCTTGGGAGACAATGAGCTGCCGACCCGCTCGAACAGCGTATGAAGCGCGGGATAGTAGGCAGTTTCCGGCGTCCCTGCGCCCAAAGCACGAACCCGACGAACGGACTCAAAGAATTCCTCAGCGATTTGAACCGGATCGTAAACCACACGCCCCCCTTTTCGCTGTGTTATATGAGGGGCAAAGGTGGAACAAGATTTACCTTGAGCCGAACCGTTTTGCATTCGCTGCCCTTCGGGCAACCCGCTCTATACGCTGGCGCGAACCAAGCCTGTAGTCTTGGCCCTTCGGGTGACGATCGGGAGCGTGGGAAAATGAGCGGGATTTTATAAGTCGCACTCTTTCCCGCGCTGCGCGCTCCTTGAGGGTGCGGAGTCTTTGGGCTGACCCGCAGGCGCTCTTGCCTCTCTCCTTGTCGTGCGAGCGCCGTCCGCGCCTTCGCTTCGACTGGCGGCGCTGCGCCGATGGCGCAACGTCCTTGTCTTCGCTCTGCTTGCCGTCACATCGCCCGTCGGCGTCGCGCCGTGCAAGGGTGCCGTTGCCTGTGCCGCGCTGCGGCCGAGGGAGGCTGATCGCCTCCGTTCATTTATGGTGCGGGAACGCCAAGGGCTTTGCCCTCTCGTTCCCAAAGCAGAATAGCCGCCCCCGAGTGGCGGTCGCTGCGCGCCCGCTGGCCCGCGCCAGGGCGTCGATTCAGCTTTCCCTCCCCCTCCCATCCTCGCCGGAAGGCAGAGCCGCATGTCGCAGCCAGTGCGGCATTCTGCCGAGGAAGGAAGGTTTCAGATGACCGATTTGCTCTTGAACTATCGTGCTTGCGGCGCGGAGTGCCGCGACGATTATTTGCGCAGTATCGCCAACGAAAATGGCTTGCCGCTCGCTTGCGTCCAGAAGATCGCCGACCGGCTTGGCGAACGCGAGGACTTCGGGGCGTTGGTCCTGATTTGTGAAGAGCGTCGGGGGCGGGTTCAGTGAGCGCCGCCGCCCCAAGGCCGATCGCCATAGCGCGCGAGCAGACCGTTCGCATCGCCCGTTTGAACGACCTTGCGCGTAGCGCGATGGGGGTTGCTTGCACTGCCGTCGCGACGGTCGGGTTCCGGTCGCTGCCCGAGGCGGACCAGTCCCGCGTCCGCGAGTTGATCGAGACCTTCGACGCCTTCGACGAGGACAATGACCCGCACGGCGAGCGCGATTTCGGGACGATCTACCAGCTTGCCGATGGGCGCTGGACGACCGAGCGCCCGCGACTGCGCGACAATGAGCGCGAACGGGTGTTCTGGAAACTCGATTATTACGACTGTGCGATGCGGTTCGCCAGCGACGACGCGGCAAACCCAGCGATCACGCGGCGCGTCCTGACCATCATGCTGTCCGATGAATATTGAGCGGAGGCAGGGCCATGAAACGCAAAGACCTTGCCAGCGTCACACCGCCCGACCCCGATCAGATCATGATGGCGGGCATCGCGCCCGTCAGCATGGGCGAACGGCTTGGCTGGCTTGCCGCGCAACCGATGCAGCCCCGCCGTGAACAGCGCCCGCTCGACATCGGGTTTTGGAACCCGATGCGCGACCAGCTTGAGATGTTCTGACTTCCCCGTTTCTAACCAATTTCAGGAGTGTTTCCGATGACCCTACAGACCGTCAAACTTTCGCAGCTTCGTTTGTCGCCGCTCAACGTGCGTCGGGTGAAGCCCAAGGCCATCGACCAGCTTGCCGCCGATATGCTGGCGCATGGTCAGTTGCAGAACCTTGTCGTTTACGCCGAAGGCAATCGTTTCGAGGTTGCCGCCGGAGGCCGACGTTACCGCGCCTTCAAGCAGCTTGAGAAGGCCAAGGCGATTTCTGCCAGCCATCCGGTCAGTGTGGACGTGCGCGACAAGGCCGAGGCAGTCGAACTGTCGCTGGCGGAAAATGTGAGCCGCGAGGATATGCACGTTGCCGATGCGGTGATCGCTTATGGCGACCTCCGTGCCGAGGGCAAATCGCCCCAGGATATTGCCGCGCGGTTCGGCGTGGCCCTGTCCTACGTCAAGAAGGTGTTGCGGCTGTCGGCATTACACCCCGATGCGCTTGCCTATCTGGCACGCGATCAGATCGGCATGGAGGCTGCACAGGCACTGACCCTGACCGATAACCACGGCCGCCAGCTTGAGGCGTTGAAGCGGTTCGGCAACAGCGCCCACCAAATCCGGCGGGTGCTGACCGAGGAGAAGATCGGCACGGGCCATGCCCTGTTCCTGTTCATCGGGCATGATGCCTATGGCGCAGCGGGCGGGACGATCACCGCCGACCTGTTTGCCGCGAATGGCGATGGGTATGCCGACAACCCCGAACTGGTCGCTACGCTGGCGACTGCGAAGATGGCCGATGTAGAAGCGGGCTATCGTGGGGAAGGCTGGAGCGATGTTCGGGCATCGCTCGAACGACCGGACGACTATTACAACCTTGTCACTGTCCATGCCGACGGGAAGCGCGAGCCGACCGAAGCCGAACAGGCCGAGCGCGCCCGTATTCAGGTAGCAGCCGACGCGCGGCTTGCCGAACTCGGTAAGGGCAACCAGTGGGGCGACAGTGTGCTCAACGGTTTGGAACGCGAAGCCCGCATCCTCGAAAACCGCCTATGCGTGTTCACCGACGCGCAGAAGGCCGACAGCGCGATGGTGCTGTTCGTCGGCAATGGCGGCAAGGTCGAGGCCAAGGCTATCCGCACCAAGCGCATTGCCAAAGGAGGCAACGGCGATGCGCCAGCGATCAAACCCGATTATTCGGGGGCGATGATCGAGACACTATCGAAGATCAAGACGTTGGCCGTGCAGGAAGCGGTTGCCACCAACCCCGCGCTTGCACTCGACATCTTGCTCGATTGTCTTGTCGGGCAGGGCATCCACGGCGAACCGTCCTATTACTCCCCGCTGTCATTGCGGCTCGAAGGGTTCAACGCTGGCGTTCCCGACGACATGATGACCTTGACCGAGATTGCATCGGTCGATGAGATCGGCGGTAGCGACTTCGCCGCACTGCCGGAGGTCAATCGGTTCGCGGCCATTCAGGCGATGGACCCTGACGTCAAGGGGCGGTTGCTGGCGTTGCTTGTTGCGCGCCAGATCAACGGCGGCGAAACGTCCGGCTCGCGCCGTGACCGTCGCCATGAGCGGTTCGATCAGATCGCGTTCGCCAGCGGCGTCGATATGGTCGCCAAGTGGCAAGCGCCGGTCGCTTTTTACGACCGGCTCAAAAAGCCTGTGATCGCCAAGATCATGACCGAGGTGCTGGGCAAGCCCGCTGCCGACAATTGCGCCAAGATGAAGAAGGGCGACCTTGCCGCTGCCGCCGCCGAGCGAATGGCAGGGCGTGGATGGCTGCCGCCAGCGCTTGTGATCGTTGAGCCGCCCGTCGAGGTAGCGCAGGAGCGCCCCGTGTTCGACGATGAAGATGATGGCGATGAGGAAGGCGAAGCCCCCGAGTTCGAGGAAGAAGACGCGGCTTGACGATCGAGAGGGCGGACCAAGTGGCCCGCCCTCATTGTCTTGTTACCGAATTTGCCTGTGCAGGAGTTCGCGCGGCCCGTCCCTGCTCGACGGGCAAAGGCCGGATGTTCCGACCGGCCTCAAATCGGCACGGCAGCTTATAGCGGCCGTGCCGATTGCGCGCGAAGGATAGCGAGCGAGCCGCTTCGCGACTAGGGGAAGGGCATGATCGACCGTCCTCAATCGCCCTGTGTTGCGGTCTGCGCGCTCGATGCGCGCGCAGAGTTTTGCACCGGCTGCGGTCGCACCATAGCCGAGATCGGCGAATGGGGCGGCGCGACTGCCGAACGGCAGTGCGCGATACTGGCCTTGTTGCCGGAGCGGATGGCGCGGCAAGCCGCTGATCAGCCGGTAGTGCTATGAGCGTAATGTCACCGCCGTCGTCGTCTCGATTATGCCCCGCCGAAAGCAATCGCCGCTGTCGATGACACCGCTGCCGTGGTGGTGACGGATCGACGGGATGCGTTGAAGGTCGCGGCTTAGCGCGCAGCGCGTGCGCGCTGGAGGATGGCGAGACTGTTCGGATGAGCGCGGACTGGTGGTGCGTCGGTGGCGGGTGAGCTCGCACCGGCTGTGACATTGCAGACCTCGGTGTCGATACGGCCAGAACTGATCGAGCGAAGGATCGGCAGCTTCTCTTGTCCGGGGTTGGCAGGACGATTTCCTTTTTTGCCGGTTTCGTGGCTGCGCGCGTCGCCTAATACGATCAAGCAAAAAAGCGGACGCCCAGATGCCCGCCAAGACGGGCGAGGCGTCCTACGGTTTCCACCCCATTGCATGGGACGGAGCCTCCGTTTTTTGGCTGGATCGCGGCTCCTTCGCGGCCCCCTTGAAGACCGTCAGGAAATTACCCTGCAATCCAGACGGAGTAAGACCCATGCAGAACATCGCAGAATTTCGGATCATCGGCCGCATCGGCAAGGTCGAGGTCAAGGAGAAGGTCACTTATCTTTCGGTGGCCTCGAACTACAACCGCAAGGACGGCGACGACTGGAAAACCGACGTGCACTGGAACAGCGTTACGCTGTTTGACAAGCTCGCCAAGCGTCTGACCGCCAGCAAGGGCGACCTCGTTCACATCACCGGTCGCGTCCGCCAGAACCAATATGAGGCAGGCGGCAGCACCCACTACGGCGTCGATCTGATCGCCGACGGCATCGCCATCCTCGCCAAGAAGGACGGCGGCCCTGCCGATGACGAAAAGCCGGACTGACCACCCAGCGGGGCGGCGACAAGCCGCCCCGCTTCTTCACTGCGTCCGATGCTTCCGATAAGGCAGGCCGAGGCGGCGCGCGGCACCAACGGGGTTGGTGTCGCGCGCCGCCGTTTTTTTGCGCGTTGATGTCGGCAGGAATGGGGCGGTCGGTTGGTCGCTCTGTCGGAATAGTGTGGCCAATGCGGCTCGCCCCGGCAGTAGTATCCGGGGGAGGCCTATACGCTGTCGGCTTCTTCACACGGCCAGCGACGCGACCGGAGGAATGGGCGCAGGCTGATTACTATGGGCGCTATTGCTCGTGTCGAGCTGCCGAGGATCGGCGCGATGATTGGGCGATTCTGCCTTCGTTAGTTTAGGAATTTGTCGGTTATTGTCTTGATTGCAGGATATGCCTAGCGGCGCGTGTTGTCTTACATTGCCCTATGATTTCAGCTTTGCTTCACCGGGCATGATTGATGGCGACAAATTCTGGGTCAACCACTGCGATGCTAAGCGTCCGCGTCGATGCGCAGGCGCTTACGGCGTTCGATAGCTTCGCGGTCGGTCGTGGCGGTCGGAGCGCTCTGGTGCGTCAGATGATCGAACGGACGCTGCAAGAGAACAGCGACCGACCCCATATCGACCGCCTGGAGGGTGCCGCGCGCAACCGGATCTCGCTGCGGTTTACTGAGGTCGAAATTGCCGTGATCGCTCATCGCGCATCACAGCGTTCGACCGATCGCGCCGGCTGGATCAAGGCATTGGTGCGCCGCCACCTTGCCCTGAAATCACGGGTCGATGACGGCCTGCTTGCCGAACTCGCACCGATCAGAATGCAGTTGCTTCGCATCGGTCGCAATCTCAATCAGGCGATGAAGGCCGCCAATGCAGCCATGCTCGAAACCGGCGACAGGAAGATCGAACCCGAGCTGCGACGGATCGCCGATATGCGGATGGAGATTTCCGAGCAGGTCGCAGCCGTCGGCGATGCCATGCGCGGCGATGCGAGCTATTGGACGGTGGCCGACTGATGGCGATGGGATCAAGCTTGGAATCAGCCGTGTGGGAAGCGAGCCGTCCGCCATATCGTGTGCGCTATATCCACGATCCGGGCGCTCAGCCAAGCGTGCCGCTTTACGCCAGCTACGGTGTCGCCAATCCGAAGACGGCACGCGCCAAGCTGGCGCGGATCGTGCGCGGCGCGCCCGAGGTGGTGGTCAAGGTCACGGGCCGCCAGCGGGGCGGCAGCCATGTCAAAGCCCATCTCGACTATATCGGGCGGAAAGGGGCGGTCGATATCGAAACCCGCGATGGTGAGATCCTGACCAGCAAGGACGACATCGCCGAGCGTGCGGCCGAATGGAGCGATACGCTAGAATGGCGGTCGCGGCCAACGGTGTCGTCGGTGTCGCTGATCTTCTCGATGCCCGAAGGCACCGACCCCGACAAGGTGGTGGGAGCCGTTCGCGCGCTGGCCCATGCCGAACTCAGCGACAATTATGATTATGTCTTGGCGCTGCATACCGACACGCCGCGCCCCCATGTCCATCTGATGGTTCAGGCCGAAGGGTTGGACCGCAACCGGTTCAATCCCAGACCGGTTCAGCTTCACCGCTTTCGCGAGCGGTTCGCCCGCGAACTGCGTGAGCGCGGTGTCGCGGCGGAAGCCACGCCGCGGCGGGCGCGGGGCAGGGGAGTCGTCGGATCGAGCATTGCGCTGGTCAAACTTCGCGCCCGCCTGGCGAGCGGGGCCAGCGGCGTGATGACCAACGCTGACAGGCGAACTAACGAGCAGGCCATCGCCGTTGCGCGCGGTCAGGCCAATCTTCCATCCTTTATCGCCAAAGGCAAAACCCGCTGGCAGGCGATACGCCAAGCCTATCGCCAGGCGGCCGCCGCGCTGGATGCAAGTGGTCAACCGGATGATCGGGCGCTCGCAAGGGACGTTCGGATATTTCTCGACAAGCAACCCGACGTACACGCCACGCCCGAGATCTTTGCCGCGCGTCATGCTCAGGCCCTGTCGGCAGCACGCGCTAAACATGATCCGCCAGGTCCCAAGCCGCCACTGCATGATCGAGGGCGCTAAGCTACGGCTTTGTTCCGCCTTAATTGGGGGCGAGTGGGGCATTGGACCAAGCGGCACGATCGGGGGCGAAAAGACCCGGTAGGACGATACGAACTAGCTAGGTTCGGCATTGAGCGACGGCCCGACCCGTGGCCACCATCCTACAGGTCTCGGATCGTGCGCGCGAAGCGGGCGGCCATGTTGTCCTCAGCCAAGAGCCTTCCTCCGCCTAGGGCGAGAGTGTCCGGTTATGCCACGCACATGATCCAGCAGTTCTCTGAGTAAGAGTGGAATGTCCGGCAGCGATGCGGGGACCGGGGGGCGCGAACCGTGGATGTCCGGATTTCGCCAGACGTTATAGGGCGACAGCACCGTGGTCAGCCGCTCTAGTTCCGGGGATTGATAATTGAGGCCGGTCGCATTGGCATATGCCAGTGCCGTGCTGATGTGCAGGCCGATGTTCCGGGCGCACCATCGATCATCAAAGCCAACATCCAGCAGATGCGAGCTTAACGCCATCTGGGTCACGATGCCGGTCTGGTAGAGAAGGTCGCCAGTATCGGGGAAACGCAATTCTTCAATCGCGAGGGCGAAACTCTCGCCGTTCCGATAGCGAGCTTCGCTCAAGATCCGGCCCCCGCGTGATCTCACCAGGACGGGGAATGCGGGGCGCCGCTCCTCCAAGGCAGGCGACGCCGGAACGGGCGCCGCTTTGACTATCCTCATCGACTTCGATCGGGCGCTAGGAGCTTCGTGGGTCATGTCGCCTCCGTCGCTGGCGTGATTCGGCCTCAGCTCATCTTCCGCTGAATGCCTTGGTCTGTTTACGCTATCGTTTATAGCATAAACGGTAGCGTATATGCAAATACACGATGTCATTAACGCGATTCTCTTTGAGATTGAGCGCGACGCCGATAGCGACGACGGCATGGGACGCCCGCCGCTCGGAATGAAAGCCACGACCATTCGGCTATCGGTGGAAACGATCCGCCGAATCGAAGCGCAGGTCGGAAACCGCCAGCTTGCGAAGTTTATTCGCGAGGCGGTCGAGCTCGAGCTGCGACGGCGAGAAGAAGAGCTGAAGCTTTAAGCGCCACAGCGTTGATCGACTGCATTTCGCCTCGCTGTCGCATCGGTCGGCCGTGGCGATACCGTCTCTTATGCATATTCTCTCGGCCGCGCGGGGATCCCGGCGAAGCTACTTTCGCGTCGCGCCTCACCCCGCCTTCGCTATAGTGGGTCACAAAGATCGGGGTTTTCGTCCCGGCGGAAATGAGGGTGACGACAGACCGGATCAACCGAGCCAGTCATGATGCAAAAGACCCGGGGGGAATGATGGCGAGTGAACCGATTGACGATGTTGTTGCTTGGTCGAACACACAGGTGCCTTGGCGGCAGGATTGCCTCCGCCGCCTCGCTATCGCCAATGATCTAAGCGAGAGCGACGAGGCTGAACTGCTTGGCATGATCAAGCATGCGGCAGGATTCACACTGGCCGAAACGCCGCCCACCGCGGATCCATTCACCAAAGGACATTTCAGCGGCGGCAGTCATACTCCTATCGTCCTGAAAGGCATCGCCAACATTGCCGGCGTCAATCGCCTTGTCGCGAACGCATCACTCGACTTTTGCCCCAAGGCGCTGACCGTCGTCTATGGTCGCAATGGCAGCGGCAAGAGCGGCTTCGTTCGAATTCTGCGGACTGCATGTCGAACCCGCATCGAGAGCGCCGCGACGCTGAAGGTGCTAGCCGATGTGTATGGCGACGGCAAAGGCGCGCTGTCCGCCGACATAATGATCGACGCCGGCACCGGCGACGTTCCAATAGCCTGGTCGCCGGGAATGACAGCGGCGCCTCAGCTCGGCCAGGTGGCGGTGTTCGATACTGCGTCCGCGCAGCTCTACGTCGATGGCGGCAACAAGATCCGATACCTGCCCTTCGGCCTCGCACTTCCTCACCGGTTGAACGGGGTTTGCCTGTCCTTCAAGGCGATTCTGGAGGCGGAACAACAAACCGCTGTCGGCACGAAGATATCTTTGGCGACGGTCACATTCCTAACGGTACGTGAAACGGCCGCGCAGAAGTTCAATAGCACGATCACCAAGGCGACCACCGACGCGGCGATCGAAAAGGCATCGTCCTTCAGTGAAGCCGACGAAGCCCGGCTCAACGAGGTGACCTGCATTTTGTCGGCCGGATCGACCGCTGCCGCCGACATGGCCAACCTTGTGTCATGGGTCGACTCGCTCGCGGTCGAGTGCGCGACGGCCGAGACGGGGCTGAGCGACGAAGCCTTGGCGGCGGCCGCAGCACTCAAAAGCACCGCCGTAATTGCACGCGAAGCGGCAAGGCTCGCCGCCGGCGCGCTGTTCGACGACGAACCATTGCCCGGCGTGAGCAGCGAGAGCTGGCGCAAGCTGTGGCGCGCGGCGCGGGAGTATTCGGTCACCGAAGCTTATCCGGAGAAGGCGTTTCCCGTCCTGCCGGCCGATTCCGTTGTCGCGGACTGCGTCCTGTGCCAGCAACCCCTGCTGCCCGATGGCGCAGCAAGGATGCAGCGCTTCCAGGCCTATATGGACGACACCCTTGACACAGCAGCGACCACGGCCGAGCAGGCCGTCATCGACACTATCGCGGCACTCCCTGCGTTCAAGCAGCTTACCGCTGTAGACTTCGCAGAGCGCATCGAACAAATCCGCTCGCGCGACACCGGACTGGCAGATGCCCTCACGACTTTTCAGGCATCGGTGACCGCTCGTCATGCCGAAGCAGAGGGCCGGCTAGCGGGTGGTGCCGAAAACGACATGCCAGTCCTGGCGTCCTCCACCGAGGCGGTGAAGGCATTGGCTACCAAGCTTGCTGATGAAAAGGCGGAACTGATCAGGGCCAGCGACGCCGACCAGCGGCTCAAGTTCGAGTCCGAAAAGGGCGAACTGGAAGATCGCAAGATTTTGAACGCCAACGCCGTGAAACTGATCACGCGCCGCGACCTGATGGTGACCGACGCAGCCTACGCAAAGGCGCTGGCGCTGGTAGCAACGACCGGCATCACCAAGCGGGCAAACGAGTTGCTCGACACCCATCTGACCTCGGCTGTGGTGTCGCAGTTCGATGCCGAGCGCGAGCGCTTCGAGATCAAGCATCTGAAAATCGGCCTGGCGCGGAAAAGCGGGCAAACCAAAGCAGAGTTCGAGGTGAACCCGCAGACAACGCTGACCAAGATCACCTCGCAAATCCTGAGCGAAGGCGAGCAGCGGGCGCTCGCGCTGGCCGGCTTCCTGACCGAAGTCGCTTTGACCGATGGTTCGGGTCCCATTATCGTTGACGATCCGGTCTCTTCCCTCGATCGGGAGCGCAGCGCCAAGGTCGCGGACCGCATCGCAGAGGAAGCAGGGAAGCGACAGGTGGTCGTGTTCACGCACGATATGGTGTTTTTCAACGAGCTCTGCCGCGCGGCCGACGAAGCCGGGATAGAACCTGTGACCGTTGCCCTGTTCAGCGACCTCGAAGCTGCCGGTAAGGTCGATCCTGCGGGGATGGGCTGGAAGGGCCTCAACGTCGCCAAGCGCATCAGCAACATCAAGAACCGTTTCGCGCCGATGCCCAAACTCCATGCGGCGAGCCCGGCAAACTATGAGTACGAGATCAAGGGTCTCTATGGCCGCTTGCGCGACACGTACGAGCGTGTCGTCGAGGAGGTGATCTTCTGCGATATCGTACGTCGCGGCTCAGATGTCGTCCAGACCCAGATGCTCCGTTATGTCACTTTGCCCGATACTCTCGCAATCCGGTTCCATGAAGGCATGTCCCGCGCCAACACTCACAGCCACGACAATCCGGCATCAGATACAGTACCGGTACCCAAGCCGGAGGAGTTTCAGGCGCACCTTGCTGAGCTTGAGCAACTTGTCGCCGACTTCAAGGCGGCTAAGGATCTGGCGGAAGCCGCCCGTCCGCAGATGAAGCCAAAGAAGTGATTGGTCGCCGGACCAAACCAGCAGCGCCGTCATACGTTGCGATCGCCTGCTGGCTCGACCTTCTCGGTTATGGTGAGGCGATCGACAAAGCCGGATTCGATCCGGCACACCCGTTGGCGCAGCCGCCGTTGCGCCGTCTGCGCGCATTCCACAGGATCGTCTCAAAGCAAAGCAGTACCGGCTTCCCGACGCTCGTGATGAACGACGGCGCGGTCGCCTACAGTAACGTCGAACTGGTGCGCAGCGACAAGGTCTGGCGCTTCGTCGAGCGTTGCTGGGCATTATACGAGGAAGCGACCGCGACAGATCGAGCGAGTGGCGGTCCGGGTTTGCGCGGTGTCATCGCGGTCGGATTGCGGGCAAAGGGCAGCAACAGGGGAATCGTTGCGCAAGACAAGGAACTGACGGCGATCATTGAGAATCTCGCGGCAGGGCGGATCGACGAACAAAAGGCGCTGGCCGATGCCCGTAAGGTAAGGCGCGTCTTTGATATCATACCGCAGCTTCAAGCGAATTTTGCATTCACCCGTGCTTATGAGGCCGAGCAGGCGGGTAGCGCCGCCGGCTTTCCCGGCCCCAACCTGTTTCTCGATACCGCGGTTTTCGCAGCAGGTGTGCCCGAATGGATTTCAGCGGGAGACCCCATCGCCTGGGCTCCCAAGAAGGCTTCGCTTGCAACATCCTTCATCGCAGTGCGGGCAATCAATACTGTGAACGACGAGACCGCGCACGCTGCGCTGCGGACCGGCCAGCAGCTCCTTGATCTACTCAGCCATAATTCTCGGCAATGACGCGCTTCCCTGACGTTCGAGCCGCCAAGCGGCTCCCCTTACGAAGTGGATTTTAGTTGACCGAACTGCTTTTCAAGGACCGCGTCCGCGAGCGCGATCTCGACAATTTCCTCGTTGAGGAGCTTCACGCGTCGGCCTATTTTCGCGACTGGTTTGTCTCGTGCCTGGGGGACAAGTTCGAAGCGCCACTCGGCTGTGAGATTCACTTGCAGAAGTCGCCGCCCCGCCTTCAGGACGCCCGGCAGACGGACATCCAGATTGGCTGGTTCGACGATGCCGGAGCCATCCGCGCCTGTGTTCTGATCGAAAGTAAGGTGACCGCGGACTTTCAGCCGGGGCAGGTCGATGCGTATGTCGCCGAACTCACGGCGGCCAGGGCCAGTCTCGGGCCACGCCGTGCCGCAATCGTTCTCGTGGCACCGGCGGCGCGGATTGCGACGTTGCTGGACGCAGCCGTATTCGACGCGAGTATTTCGATCGAGGAGATGGCGGAGAAGCTGGACGGCCGACGAGGCGTCGACATTACCGCGGAACTGGACGCGCGGCTCGCGATGCGGGTGCAGTTGCTGGAAGCACTATGCGGAAAGCGCGCTTCGAGCGGCTGGGTCGCTATGACGTTGCCTGAAAAGCGCGACTTTGCGGAAGCCTACGCCGCCCTGGCGCTTGAACATCTGCCGACCCTGCGTGTCCGTCCCTCAACGGACGGTCCGAAGGCGATCACCCGAATATTTGAAGGCCTGACGCTTTCGGGTCTGCCGACCCCAGCCTTGCGCCATGAATTCGGCAATGGGGTACCCTGGAAGTGGGTCAACGCTCAGTTCGCGGGCTTCGCCTCGCAGGTTGACCGTCTCGTCGCTTCGGGTATCCTCGCTGGGACGACCTTTACCGCCGAGGCGGCGGGCAAATCGCTCGCGATCCGCGCGAGCACTCCAGGAATTGACCCGCAAGCGCCCTTCGAAGGTCAGCGCGACGCAGTCCTCGCAGGACTGCAGGCAATGGGATCTCTTGTTGAATGGCTTGCTACCCACGGAGACCGCCTCGCAGAAATCATCGTCCACAACCCCGCCACGCCAGCGGACAGTGCGGCTTCTGCCGTTTCCAAAAAGCGGGATCCAAAGGCTCTCGAACGCGAGTTTAGCGCTGCCCTGCGCGACATCTACGCGCAGTGCGACGCATTAGGATACCGTCCGACCGGCATGCTTCAGATGATGGAACGGCTTGGCGGCATCGATACGGCACGTCGGCTGCTGAGTTTGCCACCATCGGACGGTTTCGGACGGCTGGCACTCATGGGTCGTCTTGATCTCACGGTGGAAACGCTCATCCTTCAACCGCGCTGGAGCGACGTTTTTACCGACGATGAGCGCCGCGCGGCAAAGCGGCGGTTACGGTGACCGACGTCGCGGTTTGGACGCACGCGCGGCTTTCAAGCGCTCGTCTTGTTCCTTCCAAGCAAGATAGTCTTCTTCGTTGTCAATATCGGGACCCGAGAAGTCGGTAAGCTCGTCGCAGCTCAAACAGTGAAACATCTGCGATGCATCTTGAAAATGCATGCCGCAAAAGCATCCACAAAACGGGCAGCACTCTTCGAGCTCGAGGCTGGTCCAGTCCCAGACACCCATATATTCGGGTACACCGTCACGATCGTGACCGACTACCTCAAAGGCGTCCGCATTCTTTTCAACGAAGCCGTCAATGCCGGCTCGCTGCAGGTCCTCGAGAATGTCGGCGGGCTGTAGGTGGAACCACTCCCTGGCCGTGCTTCCGCCATGCCGGCTGATGTTGTGAGCTGCATATTTCGCATGGAGCCGCTTCTCCGTATCAGCCTCATTCTCCGCCTCGATCCATCCCACGACCTTGAGCGGGCGCGAGTTGCCGGTCTGCAGGGCACCCCGGCGGCCCCTGAGGTTGGTCGCGCGCCCGATCTTCATCCGCCAATCAGCGTCGTTCTCCTCTAGGATGAAGTAGACGGGCATCGTCGTTTTCTCGACCTTCAGGGCTTATACGCTGCTCTCAAGGCAGCTGACGAACAGGACGGCAATGAGCCTCAGATGTACTTGCGGTAGTCGGCGCTCTCGACCTGACCTTCCTTCATGTACTTCAGAACCTCGCCGACGGCGCGCGCCGCCCTTATCGGTATTGGAAGGCGCTGGTTCATCTGGGTCGAATTCCAGTTGATCTTGGTGAGGGAGAGGACCTCCTCCGCCAGCTGGGTCACGGTGCTGTCGCAGCTGCGGTGCGGAGCGAGGAGCAGTGGCCGTGGATCATATTGTCCCGGGTATGTGCCGTAGTACGGCATGCTCCCGTTGGTGTAGAGCAGGCCGTTGCCCCCAAGGTCGACGAAGGTGCCGCGCAGCACGGGATAGTTGCCGTCGCGCAGCAGTTTCACGGAGTAGGACTCCTGCACCCAGACGAGGTCGCGCATCTCGGTCCCGGCTTCATCCAGCGCCTCCAGTATACCGTCGGCCTCCTCGTCCTTGAAGCGCGACGTCTTCAGCACGATCACCCTCGCGGGCAGCGTCTTGTGGTGCGTCTTGTATGCGGCGAGCACGTTTCCGATGATCTCGCGTGCGTCCTCGCGGGTCATGTAGGGGTGACGACCACGGCTCTCGGTGTGCGCGCGCTTGCCTTTGAGGACGAAGCCTCGCCCGCGCTCGTCGAACATCTGGGCGGCGCTCGTGAACAGCTGCTGTCCTCCAGCCTCGCGATAGAAGCTGATGCCGACATAGCAGGCGGTGTACTCGCCTTCGCGCGGCATGCGACGCCACGGGATCCGGCCGCTGCCCTTGTAGTAAAGCGTGGTCATCAGGTTCCAGCTGCGGCCGGCGAGATCCTGGATCTTGCGGGCGCTGCTCTCCTTGATTTTCTGCGGTATCGACGCCTTCTCGTCGATGACGTCCTCCCAGACGATCTGGATTGGGAAGCTGAGCGGCATCGCTCGCGCCTTCAGCATGCCCCGGAAGTTAGGGGCGTCGGAACCGCTGCTGTCGTCCTTCTCGACGGACCCGCCGGCATCGACCTTGGCGTTCCAGACCCGCTCTAGCAGCCGGACGGGGAGCGCGATGATTGCGACGTCAGGCCGGTGCCCTCCGTCCTCCATGGCCTGGAGTTCCGAGACGATCTGGTCGACGGCCATCTCCACCGCCTTCTGGTGGTCCGGCTCCTTGGCGATCCTGTCGAGCTTCCCTTGTGAAAGCGTCGCGGTGGCGCCGTCCTCGACCTCGAACCTGCACCTGAATGGGCTCTGATTCCCCAGCCCGGGAAACGACGGGTGCATGTTCGGGTGCTTTTCCGACTTGCCCTCCACCCCGGCGGAGACGGTCTCCAAAAACCTGCGCGTATCCTCGACCGTCTTGGCGCTGCCGACCACGCCAATCCTGATCACGTCGCCGACGAAGGGCTGCAGGGGGCCAGCGTCGAAAAGACCGAGCCGGGGGTCGGGATGATGGTGTCGATCTCCGAACTCAAGCTCGGGCTCGTCGAAGATGCGGGTATCGAAGGTGCTCATGCGAACAGCCCCTCCTGGTTGTCAACCACGTCGGCCTTCTTCTTGCCGCCACCCCAGCCATCCTCGGGGACCTTGGTGGCGAGCTGAACGGTAGGCGGCGGCCCGAACATGAGCCGTGGCTCCATCGCCTCGGGCTCGGCGAAGAGGTTGGCGAGGTCGCTTTCGGCCTGGCGCTCCGCCTGGGTCAGGAACCTATGCCACATGATCACCTGGCCGCGCAGCGCCGCGCTCTTGTCCATGCGCTTCTTCCCGGCGAGCAGCGCCGACGGATGGGGATGCGCGGTGAAGCCGTTGGTGGTGAAATGGTAGGTGGGCGTGATGATCAGGTACCACTGGCCTGGGAGACGCTCGAAGCGCGGCGCGAAGGCATGGTGCCTTACGAAAGAGACGCGTCCCTCCTCCCGGTCGCTCATGGTGACGGCGACGACGTCCGCGCCGGTCCACTTCTTCGACGACAGGTACGCGAAGTTCCGCTGTGTCGCAGCCTCCTCGGCTCGGAAGTAGAGGTACTTCCCGCTCTTGCTGAAGTTAAGGTCCGTCCGCGTCTGATGCCTCAGTGTTTCGCGCAGAAGGTGGATGAACTTGTTCTGCTCGTCCACGTCGTCGTGGAAGGCCAGATCCTCGGTGTCGATCGCCACCACTTGGTCGAGATCGACGATGTCGCGGCATGAAGACGTGCGCGGATCATGGAAGGACCAGAAAATCCCGCCGCGGATGATCCAGTCGAACCGGGCGGGCTCATCACCGTCGAGGATAATCGCGATGGCTTTGCGGACATCGTAGGGGGTTGACGCGGTGAAGATCTCGGAGGGCAGGGTAATAGGGAGGATGTTGACGATCGCCTCCTCGCCTCCGCCGAGCGGCGGGACGTAGTAGCCGAACCCGGCCTTGGGCACTGTCAGCGCCGCAAGCCGGTTTACCGAACTCGTGTCGAGGACGTCGGCGGTTTTGTCGAACTGGATCCGACGCTCGGCTTCATCCGTGCCGCGTGGCACCTCCTGCCAGTAGAAGCTATTGTCGGAACGGCGGTATAGGACAACGATCACCGGCAGGTTGGATCCTTTCCAGTAGTCGAGGTCCTCGCGGCGAAGGAGGTATGCAAAGCCGTCATCGGTCTCCGACGAATACCGGCCGTTCTCAGTGGCCTTCACCTGCACCGCGATCATTCGTGCCAATGGCTGGCCATTATCCATGACTTCGGCGATGCCGTCGATGCCGGCCTCCAGCCTCGATCGCCCGTCGAATTGGAATCCCAGGTTGAGGAAGCGGCCCTTCACGGCATTCTCGCCGATCTCGCCGAGGATTTGATTGGCGGTGAGCTTTTTTGACATCACCTCACACTAGAACATTAGATGAACTGACCCAATCGGAATTTATTGTGTGGTATCCGTGCTCGTGCCGACTTGGAGACGCATCGAGGCCGTCGTTGATGCCGCTTATCTTTCCGGCATCTGATCAAGCATGGGGCGCTGCCCCAAGCGCCACCTAGTTGTTCTGGTATACTCGGTCTTGAGCGCATCGCCGCGGATCCTATGGGCGGATTAAGAGCGCAAAGCGGCTGCAGCCAATTAGGTTAATGAACGGCGCAAAATATGATCTGGCGCCTCAAAGCGGCCGTTCCGCTTTTTACCCAGATATGTTCATCGACGCCACCTCAACGAACGGCAGCATTCCGAATCGACCACCGATCCGGTGAACGGCCGAGATCAGGCGCATAGCAACCAATCTAAGGATCCAAACTTACACAAATCCTTACACAGTTTTCGGTTGCAGTCCAAAACAGGTAATGTTATCAACGATATAAGGAAGTCTCGCCGCACTCAAAATCGAGTTCCGCAAGGAGTGCTGGTTCGAGTCCGGCCAGGGGCACCATAATCGTTTCGTGCGAACCGTATCTTTGGTTCTGACGGTTCGGACTTCGCCCGATTGGGCCCCGATCCGCCGTTTCGGCGCCGATGCTTCAATATTGGCGATAATTAACGCGCGATCGTTGGAAATTATTCATAATCTAAGGGCATTCTATGGCCAGGCCCCGATGGGCGCGTTTCGTTGTCCTTAACGATGACCGGTGGACCAGCCGGGTTGAGGAGCGGCCGCGTTGGCGGGGAAGGGTGGGGTAATAAGCTAAGTGAATGAATTTTAGCAGCTTGAATGTCTCTTCTGGGCGCTGTTGGAATCAGGAGGAAGGCATGAACGAACCCCGCTTCTCTGCCCCCGGAGAAGATCAAGATGGCGACACCGACGCCGATCGCCGTGGCGGCGACCGGTTCCGGACCGTGTGGCGCATCGCGAAGGTCACCCGCGACGGCGACGCCGGGCTGTGGCGCGTGCGCAACATGTCCGACGGCGGCATGATGCTCGCGGTCGAGGTACCGGTGTCGGTCGGCGAGCGGCTCGAAATCGCGCTGTCCGAAACCATCGTCATCCAGGGCCGCGTCGCCTGGTGCGAAGAGGGGCGCTGCGGCGTCGCCTTCGACGCGGCGGTCGATGGTAACGAAGTGCTCCGGCAACTCGCCGCCGAACAGCAGTCGGGCGACTATCGCGCCCCGCGCCTGCCGGTGCACACCCGCGCGCAACTGATAACCGACGGCGCGGTCAGCGACATCGAACTCGCCGACCTGTCGCAAAGCGGCGCCGGTTTCCTGCACGATGTCCCTATGGAGGTCGGCAAGGCGCTCGAACTCGTGTTGCCCGGCGACATCCGCCGTCAGGCGATCGTCCGCTGGTCGCGCGGCGGCCGCGGCGGGCTGTGGCTCACTGAACCGCTGGGGCGGGCGGATTTGGAGAGTATCCGGCATTTCAAGGCGTGAGGGTGGGACGGCGATAGCGGGCGGGAGCGCGATATAAATCCTCCCTGTGGCGAAGCCATGGGGAGGGGGACCGCGCCCGGAGGGCGTGGTGGAGGGGCCGCAACGATCGCGTCATAGCCCCTCCGTCAGCGCTTCGCGCTGCCACCTCCCCATCGCTGCGCGACAGGGAGGAGCGGCATCGCCGTTTCCCACTTCGAACCCGCACTTTGCCTCTCCCTGCATCCCCCCTATAACCCTTTCAAACGAAAGGGTCCCCATGCAGCTTTCCCGACGCGAATTCTCGCTGGCCATCGGCGCCAGCATCCTCGCCGCCCCGACGGTGCGCGCGGCGACGCCCGCTGGCAGCGCCGACGCGGCGCTCACCGCCTTCCTCGATGCGGCGTTTGAGGCCGAAATCGCGCTCGATCCCGAGCAGCTGACCCAGCTTGGCCGCAAGGAACAGCAGGATCGCTTCACCGACCCCAGCGACGCGGCGGCGGCGGCGCGGCTCGCATGGCGACGCGGCAGCGTGGCTGCGATGAAGAAGCAGTTCGACCGCGCCACACTCGGCGAGGATGCGCGCGTGTCCTACGACATGTGGGCGCTCGAACTCGAACGCGCCGAGGCGTCGACCAAATGGCGCGACCATGGCTATATCTTCGACCGCAACGGTCCGCACACCGGCTTGCCCAATTTCCTGATCAACCAGCACCGGGTCGACACGCCTGCGGACATGGAGGCCTATGTGGCGCGCGTCACCGCGCTCGGCCCGACGCTCGACATCTATCTGGGCCGCGCGCAGGCGGCGGCGGCGAAGGGCATTCGCATGCCCGGCTTCGCCTATGACCAGTCGATCGAACTGATCGGGCGGCTCACCACCGGCGCGCCCTTCGGAAAGGGCGAAGACGCTGCGCTGTTTGCCGATGCCAAAGAAAAGGCGGCGGGCCTTGTCACCGCCGGGAAGATCGACACGGCCGCTGCCGACGCCTTCACCGCGCGCATCGCCCAGGCGATGACCGGCTCGCTAAAACCCGCCTATGATCGGATCGCCGGCTGGCTTGCCGAAGACCGCGTCAAGGCCGGCACCGAACCGCGCGGCGCCGGCGCGCTGCCCGACGGCGCGGCCTTTTATAACGCGATGCTGCGGCTCCAGACCACGACCGGCATGACCGCCGACGAAATTCACGACCTTGGCCTGTCCGAAGTCGCGCGCATCCGCGCCGAGATGGAGGCGCTGAAGGCGAAGATCGGCTACGAGGGCAAGCTCGAGGATTTCTTCGTCTTCCTGCGCAGCGACGATCGTTTCTACGTCGCCAACGACGATGCCGGCCGCGCCGCCTATCTCAAGCTGGCGGGCGACTATCTCGACGGCATGCGCGCGCGCCTGCCCGAACAGTTCGGGCGGCTGCCCAAGGCCGACCTGATCGTCAAGCGCGTCGAGGCGTTTCGCGAGGAACCGGGCGGGGCGGCGCATTATTCGCCCGCCGCGCTCGATGGCTCGCGCCCGGGCATCTATTATGTCCACCTCGCCGACACGCGCGCGACCCCGATCTACGAGATCGAGGGCACGACCTATCATGAAGGCCTGCCCGGCCATCATATGCAGATCGCGCTTGCGCAGGAAATGACCGGCACGCCGCAGTTCCGGAACAATTATTTCTACGGCGCCTATGGCGAGGGGTGGGCCCTTTACGTCGAGCGGCTGGCGAAGGAGATGGGGTTCTACACCGATCCCTACAGCGACTTCGGGCGGCTGGGGCGCGAGATCTGGCGCGCGATCCGCCTGGTGGTCGACACCGGCATCCATGCCAAGGGGTGGAGCGAGGAACAGGCGTTCGCCTATTACAGCGCCAATTCGCCGCAGCCTACGGCCAAGATCCGCTCCGAAATCCGCCGCTATTTCGTGATGCCGGGGCAGGCGACCTCGTACAAGGTCGGCATGCAGCGCATCCTCGCGCTGCGCGAAAAGGCGCGCGCCGCGCTCGGCGACCGCTATGACCAGAAGCTGTTCCACGAGATCGTGCTGGGCCGCGGATCGGTGCCGTTGCCGGTCCTCGAGGCGCAGGTCGACCGCTGGATCGCGAGTCCCGCCAAAGCATAGAGCATCTTCGGTTAACTATATGCGGTCAGCTTTGTTTAAGATCCGGGGCACAGTGTCCCCGGGTCGACATATGATTGCCTGACTGCCCAAAATACTGATGACGCGCCTTATTTGCCGAACCGTCGCTCCACGCGAACGGTTCATCGCTCTTGGCGTATTCGTCCAATAGAGTCCGGGCCGACCCATGGTAGCCTGAGGCTCAATCAAAAAAGCTTTGGTCGCACAAACTTCGTCGCTTGCGTTTCGGCAAAGGGAGGTTGTGCAGTTATGTCCCAGAAATTCTCATGGTCGTTCAGCGGGGGCGCGCCCTCCGGTGCCGGCGTCAACAACAGCGGCAGCGCCGAGATCGACGCGATCACCAGCGCCGCGGTGACCCTCGTCAAGGCGATGCCCGCCGACCGCGATCTCGCGCTGCAGATCGACGATGTCGAAAAACTCGCCTTCTTCATCATGACCTCGTCGCTCAACGACGGCTCGGTCGATGTGAAGGCCGACGGCGCGACGCGTACCAAACTCACCGGCCCGCTGATCCTTTATGGCGAGGCGATCGCGCTGTTCGCGGGCGATCTCCAGACGCTCAGCCTCCGCAACAGTTCGGCGACCGACGCCGCCGAGATCACCATCCTGATGGGCTTCAAGCTCGACTGACTAGTTCGGTCCCGTGAGGGGCCGTCATCCGACTGGCGAAAAGGGAGTGCTGCCATGCCCGTGTCCGTGACCTATCCTGGTGTCTATATCCAGGAACTGCCATCGGGAGTGCGCACCGTCAGCGGCGTCGCGACCTCGATCGCGGCCTTTGTCGGGCGCGCGCTGCGCGGTCCGGTGAACCAGCCGCTGACTTGTTTCAACTATGGCGACTTCACGCGCCGCTTCGGCGGCCTGTGGGCGAGCGGCCCGATGTCCTATGCGGTCGACGATTTCTACGGAAACGGCGGCGGACAGGCCGAGATCGTGCGCCTGTTCAAGCCCAACGCCCCTGATGACGACGGCATCGCATTGCTCGAAATCGGCGCGCTGGCGCTGCGCGCCGCAAGCCCGGGAAGCTGGGGCAATGCGCTGGCGGGCACCGCGACCCACCCCGACATCGCCGACCCGGTCGGTGCGGCGGCCGCCGCCGTCAAATATGGCCTCGACGTCGCCGACCTGTTCGACATCCGCATCGAGGACAAGACGACCGGCGCGGTGGAAATCTTCCGCAACCTCACCGTCAAGGCCAGCGGCGGCGCACGCCGTTTCGACCGCGTGCTCGCCGCCGAATCGAGCCTCGTCCAGTGCCAGCTCAACATCGACGGTACCCCGAAGCTCGGCAACCGGCCGTCGAACAATGCGACCGGCGCCGGCGCCGACGGCAACGACGGCGCGGCGTTGCTCGACACCGACTATATCGGTGACGCCGCGACCAAGACCGGCATCTATGCGCTGAAAAAAGCCGACATCTTCAACCTGCTCTGCATCCCGCCCGACGAGCGCGACGGCACCTTGCCGCGCACGGTGAACGAGAAAGCGGCGCAATTTTGCAAGGACGAGCGCGCGGTCCTCATCGTCGATCCCCCCGCCGACTGGGACGACAAGCCCGACGAGGCGGCGGGGCTGGTCAAGACGAAGCAACTCGACGGCGCGACCTCGGTGCTCTCGCTCTCCTTCGCCGACAATGCCGCGCTCTATTTTCCGCGCATCCTGCGCCGCGATCCCAAGCGTGGCGGCCAGATCGACAGCTTCGTCCCGTGCGGCGCGGTGGCGGGAATCATCGCCCGCACGGATACCAACCGCGGCGTCTGGAAATCGCCCGCCGGCATGTCGGCGACGCTGGCGGGGGTCGAGGGGCTGTCGGTCAAGCTGACCGACGAAGAGAACGGCCTGCTCAACCCGATCGGGGTCAATTGCCTGCGCAGCTTTCCCGGCACCGGGCTGACGGTGTGGGGCGCGCGCACGCTACGCGGGTCCGACCAGCTCTCCGACGACTATAAATATCTCGCGGTCCGGCGCCTCGCGCTGTTCATCGAGGAAAGCCTGTATCGCGGCACCCAATGGGTGGTGTTCGAGGGCAATGACGAACCTTTGTGGGCGCAGATCCGCCTGTCGGTCGGCACCTTCATGCAGCGATTGTTCAAGCAGGGCGCCTTTCAGGGGACCAGTCCGCGCGACGCCTATTTCGTCAAATGCGACGGCAGCACGACGACGCAGGACGATCGCAACCAGGGCATCGTCAACATCGTCGTCGGCTTCGCGCCGCTGCTGCCGGCCGAATTCGTCGTCATTTCCATCCAGCAGATCCGCAACGCGGCCTGACCCATAGGGGAGAGCGATCATGGCACCACCTTTCAGCGTCAACGCCGAGCGGCGCGACCCGTACAAGACGTACAAGTTCCGCCTCCGCCTGCCCGACGGCGCCTATCTCGCGGGGCTCAGCAAGATGAGCGCGCTCAAGCGCAGCACCGAAGTCGTCAAGTTCCGCGAAGGCGGCGACCCGTCGACCTCGCGCAAGTCGCCGGGCCAGACCGAATATGAAGCGGTGACGCTCGAACGCGGGGTCACCCACGACACGACGTTCGAGCAATGGGCGAACAAGGTGTGGAACTTCGGCTCGGGGCTCGGCGCCGAGGTCTCGCTCAAGGATTTCCGCAAGGACCTCGTCCTCGAAATCTACAACGAGGCGGGGCAACTCGCGCTCGCCTACCGGCTGTTCCGCTGCTGGCCCTCGGAATTCGTCGCCTTTCCCGACCTCGACGCCTCGGCGAGCGCGGTCGCGATCCAGACGCTCAAGCTGGAGAATGAGGGCTGGGAACGCGACTATGACGTCGCCGAGCCTGCCGAGCCGAGCTTCACCGAACCGACGTTGTAACCGATGCGCCGGTTCACCGCCCTGGAGCTGATCGAGATCAGCGAAAGCGGCGCGTCGCTGGGACCCGCCGGCCGCGGGCTGTTGTTGCTCGCCGCCGGAGGCTGGCCCCGCGATGCGGCCGAAGCGCTGCCCGTCGGTGCCCGCGACCGCGCCTTGTTCGCGGTGCGCGCGGCGCAGTTCGGGCCGCGCATGGAGGTCGCGCAGGCCTGCACCCATTGCGCTGAGACGATGGAGTTCGCGCTCACCGCCGCCGATCTCGGGCGTGACGCCGCGGCTGACGCGGGCGCCCTTGTCGCGACGGTCGATGGTGTCGCGGTCCGCGCGATCAACGCCGGCGACCTCGCGGCGTGCGAGCAGGCCGGCGAAGCGGAATCAGCGCGGCAAATCCTGCGCAGCCGCGTCGCACCCGATGGCGACAAGATCGACGACGACCGCCTCGACGCCATTCTTGCCAATCTCGACCCCGATACCGAACTCGACATCGCGGCGGCCTGCCCGGCGTGCGGCGGCGAACAGGCGCTGGCCTTCGATATCGCCGCCTTTTTCTGGGACGAACTGTTGCTGCGCGTGCCGCGGCTGCTCGACGATGTCGCCGACCTCGCGCACGCCTTCCACTGGTCCGAACGCGACATTCTGGCGCTGACCGCGTCGCGGCGCAGCTTTTACCTGTCGCGGGTGCGCGCATGACCGGCCTGCTCGCCCGCATGGCGGCGCGCGCCACTGGCGAAATGCCCGTCGCGGCGCCGCGCATCCCGACGCGTTTCGAACCGCTGCCCGAGGATAGGGGCCTGCCGCAACCCGCGTCCGCGCCGGATGAGGCGCCCGGGCCGCCGACGCTGCCATCCCCCGCCGCCATCCGGCCGATCCCCCGTGGCCGCGCCCGCGCCGGCGTCTGTCCCCCGCAGCGATGGCTGCCGAATCCGTGCCGCTGACGCCCGCTGCGATGCCCGCCGCCGCGTCGCCAGCCACCATTCCGGCGGCGCCGATCGCCACGCCGGCCCCTGCGGCAGCGTTGCAGCGCCGCGCCGCGCCCGCGCCCCATGCATCCGGCCCGCCGCCCGCGCCCGCCGATGCACCGCGCCCGGTCGCGGGTGAGGCCCTCCCGGCGGTCGAAACCGCGCCGTTGCCCGATGAGCACGCGCGTCCGCGTGCTGCGGTGCGGATAGGGAGCACCACGATGACGCCTTCCGCAAGCCCGGAAATGCAGCCATCTCCGGTCGACGCGGCCTCCTCTGCCGATCCGATTTACGCCGAAAACCGTCTGGCCCCGCCCGCCGCTGCCTTGTCGGACGCGGTGCCGCCGCCGCCCGTCGCCCCGGCGGAGCAAACCGCGACCTCGCTCCATGACGCGCCCGGGCCCGCCAACCGCATCGTGCCGATCGAGGCGACGTCCCCCACCGATCGCGCCCCGGCGTTGCCCACACATCCCGCCGTTCCGCGCGCCGCTTCGCCGGCGCCCGTCGCCGCCCCGCCGGTGGTCGAAATCCATATCGGCAGCGTCGAGGTTCGCGCCGCGCCGCTTGCCGCCGCGCCCGCCGCGCCATCGGCACCGACATCGACCTCGCTCGACGCCTTCCTTGCGCAGGGGAGGGGACGATGAGCAATTTTCGCGCCCTCGCCGTGGTCACCGCGACGCTCGAACATGTGCTGCAGGATGCGGCAAACCAGGCGGTCGGGCAGGCCGATGTGCGCGTCGGCGCCCCGACCGCGAAGCTCGCCGAGGACGGCAGCCCGCTGATCAACCTCTTCCTCTTCCGCGTCCTGCCCAACACCCAGCATCGCAACGACCATTTCCCGTCGCGCGACGGCGGCGGCAATCAGCGCACCCGCGCGCGCATCCATCTCGACCTTCATTATGTGCTCAGCTTCTATGGCGATGCCGCCAAGTTCGAACCCGAGCGGCTGTACGGCGCCGCCGCGCTCGCGCTGGACCATGCGCCCGGCCTGTCGGTCGCCGCGATGGAGGCGGCGAGCGCCGATGCCGCGAACCAGACGATATTGGCCGCCGCCGATCTCGCCGCCGAGGGGCGGGCGATCGGTCTCGAACCCGAACAACCCTCGCTCGAGGACTGGTCGAAGCTGTGGTCGGTCTTCTTTCAGGTGCCCTATGCGCTGTCGGCGACCTATGTCGTGCGCAACGTCGCGATCGAGACGCAGGACGATCCCGGCCCGCCGACCCCGGTCGCGACCCCCGAAATCTTCGCGGCGCCGATGGGGCCGCTGCAAATCCGCAGCATCGGACCATCAGAGGGCCAGACCGGCCCCGCGCCATGGGGCGGCACGCTGCACCTCACCGGCACCGGCATCGCCCGCTTCGGCAACAGCCTGCGCATCGACGGCCAGCCGTTGACGCTCGATGAGGATGCGATCTCGGGCGACGCGCTCGCGCTGCCGCTCGACGCCGCATTGTTCGGCGGCGTGGTGCCCAGGGCGGGCGCGCATCAGCTTGAGGTGGTCGCCGCGCCGGTCGATCCCGCGATGCCCGAGCGGCTGCGGCGCGGCTCGAACGTCGTCGCCTTCGCGATCCTGCCGGTTATGACCCAAGTCGCCGCGGCGACCGGGCCGGGCAGCGCCGCCGGACTGCGCTCGGGGACCGTTACCGTCGACATCGATCCGCCGCTGCGCGCCGGCCAGTCGGCGACCCTGCTGCTCAACGCCTTCGGCCCCGGCCAGCTCGGCAACGCCGCGATCGAGGTGGTCGCACCCGCGGCCTTCCCGGTGAGCCAGCTAGACTTCGCCTTCACCGACCTCGTCGCCGGGGATTATCTCGCCCGCGTCGATGTCGACGGTTTCGCCTCGCAGCCCGAGGTCGGTATCGATCCCCAGCAACCCAACTTCGGCCGGATCATCGGCCCGCTGGTCGACCTGTCGTGACGGCAACGGCGAAATTGCGGCCGCTCGCCGATGCCTTTGCCGCTGTGGCGGGCTGGCTCGACGGCGGCAAGGCGGCGCCGCCGCGCACCCGCGCCGATGTGATCGCCGAACGCTTCGGACTCGACGCCTTCGGGCGCAACCTGTTGCTGCTCGGGGCCTGGGCCGCGCTCGATCCGGTCGCGGGCGACAGGATCGCGGCGCTGCACGGCGACCCGGGCCGCACCGTGCCGTCGCTCGGGCTGGCGCTGGTCAAACTGCCCGGCGCGAACTGGTCGGCGCTCGGCGCCGACGCGCCGCTGCGCGGTTTCGGCCTGATTCGCATCGACAGCCGCGAAGGACTTGGCGCGACACCCTTTTCGCTCGCCGAGGCGCTGCTGCTCGCGCTCGTCGACGCGCCGTCGCTGACCGAGGAACTGGCGCTGCAGGCGCGCCGCGTCGATCCGCCCGCAACCCTGTCGCCATCGCGCCAGCGCCTCGCCGATGCCGTCGCGCTGCGCATCGTCGGCGAACCCGACATGACGCTGCAACTCTGCGGCGCCGACCCGCTCGGCAAGGAACAGGCCGCCGCCGCGGCGCTCAAGGCGGCGAAGCGGCCGCTCTACGCCATCGGCGCCGCGGTCCTGCCCGGCGCGCCCGCCGATATCGCGCGGCTCGCGCAATTGTGGCGCCGCGACCTGATGCTGACCGGCGGCGCGCTGTTCGTCGATGCCGACCGGCTGAGCGATCCCGCGCCGCTCGCGCTCTTCGCCTCGCTGCTCCGGCAGCCGCTGATTGTCGGGGCGCCCGATGCGCTGGCCTTGGGTCAGGCGCCGACGGTGCGGCTCGACATGCCGCGGCTGACCGCGCAGGAACAGGTGCCGCTGTGGCGCGATCGACTTGGTCCCTATGCGAAGAAGCTCAACGGGACCATCGAGCGGCTCGCCGGCCATTTCCCGGTGTCGCCCGAACTCGCCGAGAGCGTCGCCGCCGAACTCGCGGTGCTCGCGCCCAACCCGGCGGCGAAGCCAAAGAAGGGGGCGCCCAAGATCGAGGATATCGCCTGGGATGCCGCGCGGCGGTTCGCGCGCCCGCGTATGGAGGACCTCGCGCGCCGCATCGACAGCGAGGCGAAGTGGAACGACCTCGTCCTGCCACCGGCGCAAAAGGACGTACTGAAGGCGATCATCGCGCAGGTCCGCAACCGCCCGACCGTTTACGAAAGCTGGGGTTTCGCCAAACGCAGCGCCGGGCGCGGGCTGGGGATCAGCGTGCTCTTCTCCGGGCCGTCGGGCGCCGGCAAGACGCTCGCGGGCGAAATCCTCGGCGCCGAACTCGGGCTCGACGTCTATCGTATCGACCTGTCGTCGATGATGTCGAAATGGATCGGCGAGACCGAGAAGAACCTCCGCCGCCTGTTCGACGCCGCCGAGGAGGGGGCGGCGATCCTCCAGTTCGACGAGGCCGACGCATTGTTCGGCAAGCGCGGTGAGATCAACGAAAGCCGCGACCGTCACGCCAATATCGAGGTCAGCTACCTGCTCCAGCGGATCGAGGAATATCGCGGGCTGTCGATCCTGACGACGAACTTTCGTTCGAACATCGACAGCGCCTTCCTGCGCCGGCTGCGTTTCATCATCGATTTCGATTTTCCGGGGCAGACCGAGCGCGCCGAAATCTGGCAGCGCATCTTTCCCCAATCGACCCCGCGCGCCGCGCTCGATTTCGACCGCCTGTCACAGCTCAACCTGTCGGGCGGCTCGATCCGCAACGTCGCGATGGGCGCCGCCTTCGCCGCCGCCGATCGCGGCCACGACGTCGGCATGGCGCATATCCTGTCCGCCGCGCGGCTCGAATATGAAAAGAGCGGGCGCTCGCTGACCAGCGCCGAGCTCAAGGGATGGCTGTTGTGACCGCGCCCGCGCGCATCCGCCTGACGATCGACCGGCTGACGCTGGTCGGCGTCGCGCCCGGCGATGCGGCGGCGGTGCGCCGCGCGCTCGTCGCCGCGGTCGAGGCGCGGCTCGCCGGCGCCGATCTGGCGACGCTGACCGGCGACCGTTCGCGCCTGTCGCTGACGATCGCGCCGGTTCACGGTCCCGCCGCGCTCGGCCATGCGGCGGGACGCGCGATCGGCGGCCAATTGGCGGGGGCAGGGCGATGAGCACCGCCCACGCCGTCGCCGCGAAGACCCATGCTGCGCCGAAGACGGCCCCCCCGGTGATGCGCGCCGCGGCGCCCCAAGCCCGCTACGCACCGCCGCCGATCGCCTCGCTTGCTGCCATTCCCGCCGTCCAGCGCGAATGCGACAGCTGCGAGGCCGAGGACAAGGAACCCGGCCTTCAGCGCCGCACCAACGCAGCGGCGGCCGCGGCCTCGGTCCAGCGCAAATGCGCCGCCTGCGACAGCGAAGAGCAGGAAAGCGGCGTCCAGCCGCGGCTCGAAGTCGGGCCCGTCGGCGACCGCTACGAACAGGAAGCCGACGGCATCGCCGCGCAGGTGATGGCGATGCGCGATCCCGACACCGCGCCGGTGGATGCCTCGACGACCGGCGGCGCGGTGCAGCGGGCGTGCGGCGCCTGTTCCTCCTCGTCCGAAGAACCCCGCGCCCGCCGCTTCGCCGATCCGGAGGAGGAAAAGGCGGACAAGGTCCGGGCCCGCCGCGACGGCGGCGACGAAACCATCGCGGCGTCGGATACCCAATTGACCAGCGGCGGCAGCGAACTGCCCGCCGCGACGCGGAGCTTTTTCGAAAGCCGCATGGGCCGCGATCTCGGCGACGTGCGCGTCCACAGCGGCGGCGACGCGTCGGCGAAAAACGCCAGCATCTCGGCGCGCGCCTTCACCTACAAGAACCATGTGTGGCTCGGCGCCGGCGAAAGCGCCGCGCCCAGCTTCACGATGGCGCATGAACTCGCGCATGTGATGCAACAGACCGCGCCGGGGCCGGTCGGACCGGGCGTGGCCCGCCGTCCCGCCAGCGCGGCGCACCCGCGCGTCCGCCGCGCCAGCGTGCCCTTCTGGCTCCCCGCCGAATTCACGCTGCCGGGCGCGGCAGAGCCGGTGTCGGCGCTGATGACCAACACCGGCAAGCATAATGCCGCGGTCACCGCGCTCGCCAAGGCCAACAGCGGCTCGAATATCCTGACCGAGGTCATGATGCCCAACGCCAAGGCCGATGGCGCGGGTTGCGGACTCTGCGGCTTTGCCGACCTGTATCGCTCCGATCAGGGCACCGTCCCCGGCGTCGAACTCGATTGCGGCAAGACCGAACCGCCGACCGCACCGAAAGCGGCGGCGGGCCTGAAAGTCTTCGATGCCACCACAACGTCGAGCTGCGCCTTCGCCGCGAAGGGAGCGGCGGTCGCGGGGGCCTCGACGGGCAGCGGGCGGGCGCCGACGCTGGCCGCCGGCGCGCCGGTCGGCAGCATCTCGGGCATCCAGCTTGCCGACATGAAGCCCGGTCACAATGAATCGGCGCGCGCCAAGGGCGTCGAGCAGATCAACAGCTATTTCGACGGCATGACGCTGGTGCGCGACAAGGCGCGCGCGGGCGGCGGCGCCAGCATCTATCAGTTCGGCAATCCGAAATTGATGCCGCAGACGCTGATGCCGAACATCCCGGGCAAATGGGATCCCAACCAGACGGGCGGCGACTGGCCGGTCAACAATATCCGGCTGCACATGGGGCCGCTCAACGATTTTTCGCCGCCGGGAATCAAGGGCCGCTGGTCGATCGCCAAGGACCCGATCAACAGCGGCATCTGGACCTATTTCCTCGCCCCCGAACCCGCCAGCCTCGCCGCCGCGATGAAGACGCCCGAGGCGAAGAAACATGGCGTGAAATCGGCCAAGGCCAAGATCGACAAGATCATCGGCTGCCTGACCGCCCCGCCGTCGAGCCGCAAGGCGGCGTGCAAGCGGCCGCTGCCGAAGGCCCATCGCCGCCCGCTCGCCCGCTCGGCCGCGCCCGTTCGCGTCCAGCGCAAGACCCCGGTCCCCAAGACCGACCATTTCAACCTCGAAAACTGGAACAATCTGCGCCGCGGCACGGCGGGGAGCGGCAAGGGCGTCAGCCTCAAGACGCAACTCGACAAGGATTTCAAAAAGGACGTCCGCGAAAAGATCCGCTTCCAGGGGCGCGCCATCGAATCGATCGACTGGATGAAAAAGTCGCTCGGCGTCGAACGCCCCAAACCCAAGGATTCGGACGCCATGGTCGCGGGCCGCGACCTGCTCGAAAAGATGATGTTCTGGGCCGGCGAAACCCCGGTGGGCGACGTCGCGCGGATCTTCGGCATCCTGCGCAAGACCCTCGGCGGCGTGTTCATCAAGGCGGCGCAGGCCTATGAAAAGGTCAAGGCGAAGTTCCACGCGACCTTCAAGGGCGCGCCGTTCAAGACGTCGAACAGCTCGCCCGCCGCGCAGGCCGCGATGCGGGTCGCCAAGGCGGTCTTCATGACGATCGGCAAGATCGTGATCGCCAAGACCACCTCCGCCGTCGTCAAATGCATCGAAAGCGGTTTCGTCAATTTCATCAAGTCCAAGGTCGAGGGCGGGCTCGAGGATCTTCTGGCTCAGGCCGCCGAAGCAGAAAAATTCATCACCCAGATCAAGGACGATATCTTCGCGACGATCGAGACCGAGTTCGGCGCGATCATCAAGCCGTTCAAGGACGAACTCGACGAGATCGTCAGCGGTGCCAAGATGATCGCCAGCATCACCGGCGCGGTGGTCGAGGCGATCAAGGTCGTCCGCCTCGGATTCTGCCTCGCCGGGCTGGGGGCCGCAGGGGTCGGCGCGATAGTGACCTGCATCCTGTCGCTGGCCGACTATGTCGCGTCGAAATTCGGCTATTCGCCGCTCGACTGGCTCGTTCAGCGGATGATGAAGAGCTGCCCCGCACGCCAGGTCATGGCCAAGGCGATCCTCGCGGTCGACACGGTGCGCAAGCTGCCGACCGTGCTGGCGCAGAAGATCCTGACAAAACTCAAGGAGATCTTGCCGGCGCCGATCCAGCCGATGCTGTGCGACATCGACAAGATGGTGGCCGAGGACGTCGAACTGAAGGACTATCAGTGCAAGACGGGCGCCGGCGACGAGTCCGACGGCGAAGGCGAAGGCGAAGGCGGCGGCAGCGGCGACGGCGGCGGACCGGCGGCGCAGGAGGGCGATGCCGCCGATGGCGGCGGCAGCAAGGGCGAAGAGCAGGGCGGCGAGACGCCGGCCAAGGACAGCGGGCAAAGCGGATCGACCGGCACCCCGGGCATCGCGGGCGGCGGCGGCGAAGCCGAGAGCAAGGGCGGCGCGTCGCCACCCGCGGGCACCAGTTCGGTCAAGGGCGGCACCGTCGTCACTGGCGATCCCAAGGTCGGCTCGGGCTTCATCGAATCGGGGATCAACTGGCAGCGCGCCTACAACAATGAAAATGTGAAGGTCCGCATCACGATCAACCTCGGCGATCGCATCATCCGCGACCAGCCCTGTACGATCCGTGTCGTCAACCTCGGCCCCGCCGAAGGCGGCGGCAAGCTTGCCTATTTCTACTTCCCCGACGATGCCGAACTGAAAAAGACCGAAGGCACGTTCGTCATCACCTTGCCGGGCCAGGATCCCTATAACTGGAGCCCCAATCGCGGGCCCAAGCACAGCGCGGCTTTCCCGATCCGGGGGAGCGGGAAATGACCAACTTCCCCGGCTCCCCCAAAACGATCAAAGGCGCCATCGTCGGGCTCGACCTGTTCAACCCGCTCGCCTCGGTCGCGATCTTCCAATATAATCCCGAACAGATTTCACGCAGCCTGACGCCGCAATATTCGGAGGCCGGGGGCGGGCGTGCCGAGGCGCTGCGGCTCGCCGGGCCGCCGACCGAAACGATCAGCGCCAACCTCAGCCTCGACCTGATCGACCAGATGGAACGCGGCGACGCCGGGCCGCTCGGCGCCGGCATCACCGGCTATCTCGCGGCGATGGAAATGCTGGTCTATCCCAAATCGCTGCTCGTCGCGGCGAACCAGATATTGCTGCAGGTCGGCACGATGGAGGTGATCCCGCCGGTCGCCCCGCTCACCCTGTTCATCTACGGCTGGAAACGCGTCGTGCCGGTGAAGATCGAAAGCCTGTCGATCACCGAGACGATGCACGATCCCGACCTCAATCCGATCCGCGCCGACGTCGCCGTGTCGATGAAGGTGCTCACCTACAATGATCTCGCGGTCACCCACCCCGGCTTCTGGGCGTTCATGGCGCACCAGGTGGTCAAGGAGGTGCTCGCGACCGTCGCCAGCGTCGACAATGTCGGCGCGATGCTCGGCGGCGATGTGAAACTGTTCTGAAAGGCCACACCGCATGTTCACGCTCACCAGCCGTTATGCCCATCAGCCGGTGCTCGCCGCCGACCGCGGCGACGGGGTGACGGTGCGTTACGTGCTGCCGCGCATCCTGCCCGACCCCGCTGACACGCTGATCGCGACGCGCCACCGCGCCGTCGACGGGGACCGCATCGACCTGCTCGCCTGGCGCAACCTCGCCAGCCCGACCGCCTGGTGGATGATCGCCGATGCCAACCGGGTGACCCATCCCGCGGCGCTGCCCGGTCAGCCGGGCGACATCACGCTGATCCCCGTGCCGGGGACGGGAAGGGTAGCCGGATGAGCCTGCTCGGCAACATCCTCGGTATCCGCCTCAACCTGTTGATCGGGCCCAGCCCGGTCGCGCTGCCGGCGCCCGCCGACGTGATGAATGCGATCGCCGACCTCGAGGTCAAGCTGACCGACACCACCGAATCGGGCTTCAAGCTGTCGATCAACACCGGGCGCACCGGTCCGACCGATTTCCTCGAATCGCCGCTGATCATGCACCCGCAACTCCAGCGCGGCTGCCGCGCGATCGTCACCATGATCTTCGACGTCATTCCCTATGTGATCTTCGACGGGCTGGTGACCAAGCGCGAATATACGCCGGGCAACAGTTCGCGGTCGGGGGTGCTGACGCTGTTCGGCCGCGATCTCAGCATGGAACTCGACAAGGAGGTCAAGCAGACCGAGCATCCGGCGATGGACGAAACGATGATCGCGACGCTGATCGCCGTGTCCTATCCGCAGTTCGGCATGCTGCCGATGGTGCTGCCGCCCAAATTCATCGACCCGCCGATCCCGATCGACCGGGTGCCGCAACAAAGCTGTTCGGACTGGGCCTATCTGCACCAGATGGCGCGCCGCCATGGCTATGAAACCTATATCGACCCCGGCCCGGTGCCGGGGATCAACACCCTCTATTGGGGGCCGCCGGTCAAGCCGGGGGTGCCGCAACGCACGCTGACGGTCGACATGGGGCCGGGGTCCGACGCCTATGACGTCACGACGTCGGAGGACGACACCGTGCTGACCTCGGTCGAGACCAAGGTGCTCGACCGGATCACCGGGGTCGAAATGCCGGTGATCGCGCTCGTCGGCAGCAATCCGCCGCTCGGCGCAATCCCCGAAACCGTCGCGCGGTTCGGTTCGACGCGCAGCGAGCCGATCACCACCACCGGGCTCAACATCGGCCAGGCGATGGGGCAAGCGCAGGCCAAGATCGACGAAGGCGCGAAAAAGGCCTTCACCGTGTCGGGCACCCTCGATTCGACGCGCTACAACGCCGCGCTCAAGGCACGCGACCTGGTGTTCCTGCGCGGCGCCGGGCTCAGCTATGGCGGGCTCTACAAGGTGTCGGAGGTCCGCCACCTGATCAGGCCGGGCAGCTATGAGCAGCAGTTCATGCTGACCCGTGGCGACCGCCTGCCGATGGCGCCGATGGTGCTGCCATGAACCCCGCCGACGCCTGCCCGACCTTTTACGGCAAATATCGCGGCACGGTCGAAAACCCCGCCGACCTGCAGGGCATCGGCCGTATCCAGGTCAGCGTGCCGGGGGTGCTCGGCGACGGCACGCTCGCCTGGGCGATGCCGTGCCTGCCCGGTGCCGGCCCCGGCGTCGGCCTCTACGCGATCCCGCCCAAGGGCGCGAAAGTGTGGGTCGAGTTCGAGGGCGGCAATCCCGACTATCCGATCTGGTCGGGCGGCTTCTGGGACCTTGGCGACACCCCCGCGCCGCCGGGACCGGTCGGTTTCCTGACCAAGGCGTGGAAGGGGGAGAATTTCAGCCTCGAAATCTTCGACATCCCCGGCGCCCCGACGCTGGCGCTCGAACTCACCACCGCGATGGGGCCCGCCAAGATCGAGGCCGATCCCACCGGCCTCACCATCACCCACGGCGCCAGCACGGTGAAGCTCGCGATCGACGGCGTGTCGATCAACGGCGCCAATTTGAAGATATTGCCATGACGATCCCGCTCGTCACCATGGCCTCGGTCGCCCAATGCCCGCACGCCATCCCCGGCACCTTGTTGTCGTCGGCGTCGAAGGTGCTGGTCGTTGGCGCGCCGCCGCTGGTGATGGGCGACAAGGGCATGGTCGCGGGCTGCCCGTTTCAGCTTCCCGCGGGTCCGACGCCGTCACCCTGCGTCACGCTGCAACTGCTCGGCGCGTCGAGCAAGGTGATGGTCGAGGGCAAGCCCGCGCTCAAGATGAACCCCGGCGACCTCGGCATCGCCGCGACCCAGGCGCCGCAGGGTCCGGTCGTGTGGGCGAGCGTCCAGACGAAGGTGCTCGCGCTATGACCCACTTCGGCTTTCCCTATCGCATCGACGCCAATGGCGGCACCGCGGGCGCGGCGCATGAGGCGCATATCCGCGAGATGATCGAGCTGTTGCTGTTCACGCGGCGCGGCGAACGCGTCAACCGCCCCGATTTCGGTGCCGGGGTCAACGACCTTATCTTCTCCGAAAACGCGCCCGAACTCGCGGCGGCGGCGCAGCATATGGTGATGGCGGCGCTGCAACAATGGCTGTCGGGCGCGATCGAGGTACGCGGGGTCGAAACCGCCGCCGAGGACAGCCGCCTCGCGATCACCGTCCGCTACCGTCCGCTCGACGAGGCGCGCGAGCGCGTCGTCACCGTGGAGCAGGTGTTTTGACCGCCGCCTTCCAATATTGCGGCACCGAGCGCCGCCGCCAGCGCGTCGCCGAGGCGAATGTCGACACCGGCGGCGGGGTGCTGCTGAACGGAATCGACTATCTCGAGGTCGTCGACCGCGACGCGCCGACTCCTGAGCTGCGCCAGCGGCTGCTGACGCTCGTCTTCCTGCGCGACGACGGCGTTCTCGCGGCGGGGGTGCCGTTGCTCGACGCCGACAATTTTCGCATCGACGGCGGCACCCGCGTCACCGGCATCCGCGTCACCGATGTCGCGGCGGGGCCGGTGGCGCACAGCCTGACGCTGACGCTCGACGCCGCGGGCGATTATTCGCCCTATCGGCTGTCGGTGCGGCTCGGGGCGGTCAATGACACGGTGCCGCCCTTCCTCGACCCGATGCTCGCCGCGCTCGATTTCAGCTTCAAGGCCGAATGCCCCTCGGCCTTCGACTGCGCCGCGCCCGATGGGCCCGGCGCGCCGCGCGCCTTCGGCCCGCCGATCGACTATCTCGCCAAGGATTATGACAGTTTCCGCCAGCTGATGCTCGACCGCATGGCGGTCAGCCTGCCGGGCTGGACCGAACGCAGCCCCGCCGACCTCGGCGTGACGCTGGTCGAGGCGCTGGCCTATGCCGCCGACCAGACGAGCTGGTTCCAGGACGCGGTGGGGACCGAGGCGTTTTTTGGTCGCGCCCGGCTGCGCCAGTCGATCCTCCGCCACGCCCGGCTGCTCGGCTACAGCGCGTCCGAAGGCTGCAATGCGCGGGTGCCGGTGATGGTCACCGCGCGGTCGAATGTCACGCGCGCCGCGGGGCAGCCGCCGATCCTGCCCGTCGGCACCCGCCTGCTGACCAGCCCGACCGATCTTCCCGCGACCTTCGCGCCGGTCCAGCCGCGCGATCCCGAGATTTTCGAGGAACTGGTCGGCGGCGGCGCGCTGGTCTTCGAAACGCTGCAGGACCTGCGCTCGCTGCGTGTCGCGCGCAACGCGATGCGGCTCCACGACTGGGGCGATGCCGCCTGCTGCCTGCCCGCCGGGTCGACCACCGCCTTCCTCGTCGGCACCCGCGCAGCGCTCGGCCTCGCGCGCGGCGACCTGATCCTGTTCAAGGAACGCATCCCGTTCGGCGGCGGCGAGGCCGACCCGCCCGATCCGGCGCACCGCCAGCTCGTGCGGCTGTCCGCCGACCCGGTCGATGTCGTCGATCCGGTGATGGCCAAGGCGCTGGTCCGCATCGACTGGTTCGCCGACGACGCGCTGACCTTCCCGCTCAACCTCACCCCCAATGGCGCGCTGGCGCACGGCAACATCATCCTCGCCGACGAGGGCCGCACGATCGACTATGGGCTGACCCCGGCCCAGGCGCGCGAGGACGGTATCGCGGTCGGTGGCCCCGACCGCTCGGGGCTCGCGCCCGACGACGGCCCGGGCGCGCTGCTCCGCTACCGTCTCGCCGCCGACGCGATCGTCCATGGCGTCGGCTACGATGGCGAGGCCGCGCGGGGCCAGTCCGCGCGCGTGGCGCTTGCGCCCGCCGGCCAGCCGCTCGCCGCGGTCGAACTTGCCGGCGACGGCGAAAGCTGGCGCGCGGTGTCCGACCTGCTCGCCTCCGATCCCTTCGCCCCCGAATTCGTCATCGAGGCCACCGACGCCGCCCATTATGCGCGCTTCGGCGACGGCTCGGCGGGGCGGCGCCCGACCGACGGCGCGGCGATGACCGCGCGCATCCGCCACGGCGGCGGCCGCCGCGGCAACATCGGGATCAACGCGATCGCGCATGTCGTGACCGACGACGGCGGCGCAATCGCGGGCGTTCGCAATCCCTTGGCGGGTATCGGCGGCCGCGACCGCGAACCCGCCGCCGCGATCCGCATCGCCGCTCCGCAGCACTTTCGCAAACAACGCCGCGCCGTCACCCCCGCCGACTATGTCGCCGCCGCCGAGACGCACGCGCAAGTGCAGCGTGCCTATGGCGAACGGCGCTGGACCGGCAGCTGGAACACCATCTTCCTCGCGATCGACCGCCGCGGCGGCGGCGCGGTCGACGAGGCGTTCGAAGGCGCGCTGCGCGATCATCTCGCCAGCTATCGCCTCGCGGGTCACGACCTCGAAATCGTGCCGCCGCGCTTCGTGCCGCTCGACATCAGGCTTTTCGTCTGCGTCTGCTCGGATCATTATGCCGGCGATGTGGAGCGCGACCTGCTCGACATCTTCTCCGCGCGGCTGATGCGCGATGGCCGGCCCGGCTTCTTCCATCCCGACAATTTCAGCTTCGGCGACAATATCCTGCTCTCACCGATCATTGCGCGCGCGATGCAGGTGACCGGGGTGCAATGGATCGGCACGCGCGACGGGGCAGGGGCGGTCAAGGGCCGCTTCGGGCGGCTCGACCAGCCCGCGATCGATTTTGCCGACGACGCCGAAATTCCGATCGCACCCAACGAGGTCGCGCGGCTCGACAATGACCCGACCTTCCCCGATTTCGGGCGCATCGCCTTTCTGATGGCGGGAGGACGCTGATGGCGCACAAGCCCCCCGCCAATATCTGCGGCGCGACCGATCGCGACGAAAAGCGCCCCGACAACCGCCCGGGGCTGGCCTCGATCGCCTATCGCATCGGCACCTATCCCGAATTCATCGACCGTATGTTGTGGCAATTGCCGCGCCAGACCGTGATCGACCCCGACAGCAAGGCCGCGCTCCAGCCGCTGGCGGATTTGCGCACGCGCGCGACCGACGATCCGACGATCGCGTTGTTCGACGGTTTCGCGGCGACGCTTGACGTGCTCAGTTTCTACAGCGAGCGCGTCGCCAACGAAGCCTATGTCGGCACCGCGACGCAGCGCCGCTCGCTCGTCGAAATGGCGCGGATGATCGGCTACGAGCCTGCTCCCGGGGTCGCGGCGTCGGTCGCCTTGTCCTTCACCGTCGAGGCCTCGGACGACCCCTATCGCGCCGTCGAGATCCCGATCGGGGTGCAGGCGATGTCGGTTCCGACGCGCAAGGGCGAATTGCCGCAGGTGTTCGAAACCGTCGCCCCGATCACCGCACGCGCCGAATGGAATGCGATGCCGGCGCGCACGCTGTACCAGCAGCCGCTGGCGCTGTTCCACGATAGCGGCAATCCCGCTCATGCCGACAACGGCAGTATCTTCCTCTTCGACCTCGACAATAGTTTCAAGCTGCCGGTGCCGGGCGAGCCGCTGGAACCCGGGCAGGTGGCGCCGCGCCTGTTCAGCGACGTCGCGGCGCTGGCGCCCTATCATCCGATCGACGGCGACACCGACCTTGCCGGCGAACTCGCCGAACGGATCGCCGCCCATGCGCTGAATCCCGAGGTCGAACCGGTGCTGCGCGCGCTGCCGGTCGACGAGATATATTTGCGCGGCACCGGGCTGGGTCTGCGGCCTGGTCAGCGGATCGTCGTCGTCGGGGTCATCGTCGCCGCCGACGACACCCGGCAGGTCGCGGCTTCGACGCTGCGCGTGGTCAGCGCGGCCGACGATCGCGACTTTGGCGTCACCCGGCTCATCGCGACGCGCGGCGGCGAAACGCCCGACGCGGTGAAACGATCGCCCGCGCGCCGCTCGCCGCGCTTCAAACGGCTGGCGATGCCGACCGTGCGGCTCGCGTTCACCAGCGACACGGTGAAGACTGTCGTGCGTCAGGCGGTGTGGACCGGTCCCGCGCTCACCGCGCTGGTCAAGAGCCAGTCCTGGTCGCGCGTCAAGCTGATGCATCTCGTTCGCCGCCAGAAACAGGTCGACGCGCCGCAAACCTCCGAAGCGCGGCCGGGCCTCTATGTGCTGCGCGACGATTGCAGTTTCTTCGGCTCAGCCGCGCCCAAATATGCCTCGCTCCCCGCCGGTCATGGCCATGGCGCCAGCTGGGATTCGGGCGACGTGGCGATCTGGACCGACAGCCAAGGCAACCTGCTGACCGGCGCCCATGTCTTCCTCGAACGCGAGGTGAAGGAGATCGTGCCCGACGGCTGGGCGGCGATCGAGACGCCCGAGGGCGAGGCGATGGTGTTCCGCGTCGCGGCGGTGGCGACGCAATCGCGCGCCGACTTCGCGCTCACCGGCAAGAGCAGCGGGGTCAGCTTCCGCCAGCCCGACGGCAGCGCGCTTACGATCCCCGCGCCGGGCGACGCGTCGCCGCTCAACGACTTCCTGTTCCGCACCGCGCATCTCTTCGGCGCCAGCGCGCCGCTCGCCCTCGCCGGTACCCCGATCCGCGACGACGTTGCCGCGGGCGCCGACGCGATCGACCTTGACGCTCTTTATCTGGACCTCGTCGATGGCCAGACGATCTCGATCGCCGGCGATCGCAGCGACGCCGACGGCCTCGCGGAAAGCGAGACGCTGACGGTCAGCGACGTCGTCCATATCGGCGGCTTCACCCGCCTGCTGCTCAAGAGCGGACCCGAATACAGCTATCGCCGCCCGACCGTTACCGTGAACGCCAACATGGCCGCCGCGACCCACGGCGAGACCTATGAAGAGCAGTTGGGTTCGGGCGATGCCGCGCAGATCTTCCAGCGCTTCAAGCTGACCAAGGCGCCGCTGACCTATGTCAGCGCCGAGACGCCGACCGGCCGCGCCTCGTCGCTCGCCATCCGCGTCGACGGGCTGCTGTGGCACGAGGTCGCGACGCTCTACGACGCCGGCCCCGACGACCGCGTCTATGCGGTACGCGGCGAGGATGACGGCAATACATGGGTCCAATTCGGCGACGGCCTGCGCGGCAGCCGGCTGCCGACCGGACAACTCAACATCATCGCCAGCTATCGCGCCGGCATCGGCCTCGCGGGCGAGGTCGCCGACGAGGCGATCATCCAGTTGAAGACCCGCCCGCTCGGTATCCGCTCGGTGGTCAATCCGAGCCGCGCGAGCGGCAGCGCCGCGCCCGAAAGCCTCGCCGACATTCGCCAGGGGGCTCCGCGCGATGTCAAGACGCTGGGGCGCATCGTCTCGTTGATCGACTATCGCGATTTCGCCGCGAACTTCGCCGGGGTCGGCAAGGCTTTGGCCGCGCAGCTCTGGTCGGGCAGCCGCCAGCTCGTCCTCGTCAGCATCACCGGCACCAGCGACGTCATTCTCGACGACGATGCGCCGGTCATCGCCAACCTCCAGGCCGCCGCCGACGCCGCGCGCGACCGGTCGCACCGGCTCGTCGTCATGCCCGCCGCGCGGCGCTTCTTCCAGCTGGCGGCGCGATTGTTCCACCACGCCGACCATCGCGCCGAGGATGTCGAACTCGCGGCTAGGGCGCTGCTGCTCGACACCTTCGGCTTCGCGCGCCGCAATATCGGACAGGTCGTCAGCGCCGCCGAAGTCATCGCGGCGTTGCAGGCGGTGCCCGGCGTCGTCGGGGTCGATCTCGACCAGCTCGCGCTGATCTCCGACGGCGGTGCGCCGGTTGGCGCGGCGAACCTCGCGACCGTGCTCCCGGCACAGGGCGCGCGGCCCTTGTCCGCGACCGAAAACGCCGATTTCGCCGCCGCCGAACTCGTCACCCTGCTCGAAGCCGGCATTACGCTGACCGTGGAGGCCGCCCGTGCATAATCGTCCGCCCGTGCCGCTGATCGAACTGCTGCCGCAGCATCTGCGCAACCGCGACGCGGGCGAGGGCCGGGCGCTCGAAGCGCTGATGGGGCTGCTCGCCGGCGAGCTCGCGGTGGTCGAGCGCGACCTCGACCAGCTCTACGACAATTGGTTCATCGAAAGCTGCGAGCCGTGGGTCATCCCCTATCTCGGCGCGCTGATCGGCGCGCGGCCGATGCGCAGCTTCGGCGCCGGCGAGGTGGGGCTGCGCAGCTATATCGCCAACACGCTCGGCTATCGCCAGGCGAAGGGCACCGCCGCCGCGATCGAACAGATCGCGCGCGATGTCACCGGCTGGCCGGTCGTCGCGGTCGAATTTTTCCAGAAGCTGATCTGGAGCCAGCACGTCAACCATGTCCGCCCCGGTGCGCTCGGCACCGCGTCGATCCGCGATGCCGAGGCCGCGCGGCTGAGCGAGGGGGCGTTCGGCACCGCATGTCACAGCGCCGCCGCCGGACCCGCCGACAGCCTGTCGGGGCGCCACGCGATCCCGCACGTCGGGCTGTTCATCTGGCGGCTCGACGCCTTTCCGCTCGGCTTCCTCTCGAACGCGGCGGCGGGCTATGTCGGCGGGCTGGTGCCGTGCGCTTCCGCCATCGGTCCGGGCTTCCGCCATTTCGACCCGCTCGGCGCCGACCGCGGCTTGTTCAACCGGCCCAAGGCCGACCGCTCGATCGCCGGGCGCGTCGATATGCGCATGGTTCCCGCACCGCTCGACCGGCGGCTGCTCCACCGCGACCTCAACCGGCTCCGCGACGGTGGACGGAGTGGCTGGTTCGACGAGGCGCCGGTGCTGCGCATCCGGCTCGGCGGCGCCGAGGTGCCGCCCGAGCGGCTGCACAGCTGCAACCTCGAAACGCGCGACGATGGCGGCGGCAACCCGACCTGGCGGCGGCCCGAACAGGCCGGGCACGTCCTGTTCGACCCCGAACTCGGCCGCCTCGCGCTCCACGCCAGCGACGAGGGCAAGGCGGTCGAGACGAGCTGCGCCTTCGCCGCGCCCTTCGCCATCGGCGGCGGCCCTTACGACCGCAGCGCGAGCTTTGCCGCCTGGCGCGAGGAGCTTTTCGTCGAGGGCGGGCCGCCGCCATGGGTGATCGGCGTGTCGGCGCGCGCCGAGGACCAGACCGACAATCTGCTGCAGGGCGGGGTGGTCGTCGCGTCGCTCGCCGAAGCGATCACTCGCTGGAATGCGGCGTCGGGCGCGGGCACGCGCGGGCTGATCCTGATGCTCGACAATGCGAGTTATGCCGAGGACCTCAGCGATGCCGCGCATATCCTGAAGATTCCGGCGGGCGCACGGCTGGCGATCGCGGCGATGGCCTGGCCGACGGTCGAACGGGCGGGCGGGGTGATCGAACGCGACCTCACGGCGCTCGCGCCGATGTATCGCCGCCCGCATATCCGCGGTGACCTGCGCGTGCGCGGCATCGCGCCGGGGGCGGGGCAGGAGGCCGGACGGCTCATTCTCGACGGTCTGCTGGTCGAGGGCGAGGTGGCGATCATGGCGGGCGTGCTCGGCTCGCTCGATCTGCGCCACTGCACCATCGGCGCCTCGGCGGCGGGGCTGGCCAAGGGGCTGCGCGTCCTTTCGCAAAATGGCGAGCTGGCGATCGCTGTCGACCATAGCATCACCGGCCCGCTCGCGCTCGGCCCGGCGGGCGGCGGGCTTCGCGTGGCAGACTCTATCGTCGGCGAGGATCGCGACCTGCAGGCCGATCCCGACCTGCTCGCTCTTGTGATCGATGCGCCTGCCGCGGACGTCGACATCGCGCGCAGCACGATCTTCGGGCGGACCATAGTCCGCTCGATCGAGGCCGAGAACAGCCTGTTCCTCGGCACCGCGCGCGCCGCGCAGCGCCAGCGCGGCTGCGTGCGCTTCTGCTACGCGCCGCTCACCTCGCGCGTCCCGCGCCGCTACCGGTGCCAGCCCGACATGGTCATCGCCGACGCCGAGCAGGGCGCCCCGGCGCCCTTGCCCGAAACCGAGAAGCGGCGCCTCGCGCGCAGCGTGACGCCGATCTTCGCGGCCAGCGCTTTTCCCGCCAGCGCTTTCGGACAGCTCGCGCTCGCCTGTCCCGATGCGGTCGTGGCCGGCGCCTTCGGCGGCGCCGAAATGGGCGCCGGTTTCAGCGCCGGCGTGCCGTTCCGGCGCGCCAATCTTGACGACATGCTCGACGAATATCTGCCGTTCGGACTGGTGGCGGCACCCCTGTTCCAGACCTGAGGACAAAGACGATGACTGGCGATTTCACCCGCGACACCTTCCGCCCCGCCAAGGGGTACAGCAGCGTGCGGATGCAGCAGGGGCGGCTGTTCACCGACGCCGACTGGAACGAAGGGGGCGACATCCACCGAGGCGCGCTGCGCACCACCGCGCGCTCGGTGATCGGCGCCAGCGGTTTCCCGGAGGACGCGCCCGGCTTCGCCATCCTCGCCGGGGCGGGCGCGCAAACCCTGCTGATCGGTGGCGGGCAGGCCTATGTCGACGGCATCGGCCTGTCGTACGCCGCGCCGGTCCGGCTGGCGCTGACGCGGCAGTCGGGGGCGGGCGCGGCGACGCGCTGGCGGGTCGATGGCGGCGCTCGGGTGGCGGTCGGCGACTATCTGGTGCTCGCGGGCAGCACGCTCGCGCAGGCGGTGCGCGTCGCGACCCTGCTCGACGATGTCGACGGTCTCCAGACCTTCAACGCCGCGGCGGCGCTGTCGGCGGCGAACGGCATCGCCGCCGACCTGTATCGCAGCGCCGAAAGCCAGCCCTTCTGGCCCGCCAATGCGCTGCCTCAGGCCCAGGGCGACTATCTCGCCTATCTCGACGTCTGGGAACGGCCGGTCACCGCCGCCGACGATCCGCTGATCCGCGAGAGCGCCTTCGGCGGCCCCGACACCGCGATCCGCGACCAGATCGTCTGGCAGGTCAAATTCGCGAGCTTCGCCGATCTGATCGCGGCGAATGCGGCGACCGCGCCGATCAGTTGCACCAGCTTCGCCCCCGGCTGGTCGCCCTTCGGCCCCGCGGCGGCGGGGCGGATGGCGGCGCGCGCCCGCGCCGCGGCGGCGGTCGCCGATCCGTGCGCGCTCCCCGCGACCGGCGGCTATCGCAGCCTCGAAAACCATCTTTACCGCATCGAGGTTCACAATGGCGGCGCGGCCGGCGGGCGCTGGAAATGGTCGCGCGACAATGGCATTCACGAGGCGCGCTATGCCGAGATCGACAATGGTGCGCTGATCCTCGACAGCCTCGGCCCCGACGAGCCGAGCGCCCTGAAGCGCGACGATTGGGTCGAGATCGTCGACGAGGCCCGGCTGCTCAGCGGCCAGCCGGGCTTCTTCGCACGCCTTTCGGATATCAACGGCACCCGTGCCAGCCTGGGCGAAATACGCCACCCCGACACGCTCGTCGCGCTCACCGACGGATCGGGCGCCCCCGACCTTGGCGGACTGCCCGCGCGCGGCATCGTTCGGCGCTGGGAGGGCGGCCTGCCGATCAACATCGTGCCCGGCGGCTGGGTCGCGGTCGAGCAGGGGGTCGAAGTCTTCTTCGCCGCCGGACGGCTCGCGACCGGCGACCATTGGCAGGTCCCGGCGCGTTCGCTCGCCGCGACGATCGAATGGCCGACCGACGAGGCGACGGGGGCGGAGGCACTGCTGCCGCCGAAGGGGATCGTCCACCATTATGCCGCGCTCGCGCTGGTCAACCGCGCGGCGAACGGCACATGGTCGGTCGGCAGCGACTGCCGCAACATCTTCCCGCCGCTCACCGCGCTGCGCAGCTTCCTCTACCTCGGCGGCGACGGGCAGGAGGCGATGCCGAACCCGCTCGCGCCGGCGACGCGCCTGCCGCTCGCCGCACCGCTCCGCGTCGGGGTGATCCGGGGCAAGACGCCGTTGCCGGGGCTCGACGTCGAGTTCGAGATCACCGACGGCGATGGCCGCCTCGGCCCCGAGGCCGACAATCTGAAGGTCCGCAAGGCGACCACCGGTCCCGACGGCGTCGCGACGATCGACTGGTTGCTCGACGCCGTAATGCCGAACCAGCGCGTCGTCGCGCGCCTGCTCGACGCCGCGGGCAATCCGACCCACCTGCCGATCCACTTCGACGCCAATCTCAGCACCGCCGCGGCGACCTCGTTCGATCCGGTGAATACCCCGGCGCTCGCGGGCGAGAATACGGTGCAGAAGGCGATCGAAAAGCTCGCGACGCTGACGCAGGTCGGCTGCTCGACCTATGTCATCACCGAAGGCAGCGACTGGGTCGCGATACTGAACTCGATCAAGGATGAAGAGGACGCCGCCATCTGCTTCCAGCGCGGCACCTATGAAACCGACGTGCGGGTCGAACTGACGGGGAAGGGGCATCTCACCATCCATGGCGCCGGTGCGGGGACGCGGATCGTCGCGCGGCGCGTCGAATGCGCGCTCCATTTCGAAGGGTGCAAGAGCGTGACGCTGCGCGACCTCGACGTCGCGGCGCCCGACGGATCGGGCGCGATCGGCAAGATCCAGTTCCGCCAGGGTGTGGTGACGATCCTCGATACACCGACGGTCGAGGTTTCGGGGCTGTCGCTGCGCTGCGGCGGCGGGGCGGAGACCGAGCGCACGGGCCTCGCAATCCGCGGATCGGACGAAAAGCCGCTCGATTCGGTGCATGTGACCAACAACCGGCTCGCGATCGGACTGGCGCAGGACGGCATTCTCGTCACCAATGCGGTCAGCACCGTCATCGCCGACAACGAACTGGCGGTGGTCGCCGGCAAGGCGGGGCTGACACCGGGCCAGCAGCTCGAAAATGCGCGTTGGCGCAAGCATGTGATCAACCTGCTCGTCGCCGATGCCGCCGAGGTCGAGGCCGAGGGCCGCGGGGACAAGCGCTTTTTCCGCGTCGGGACGCTCGTCGCCGAATTCGAATCGCCGATGCCGCAGGCCGAATGGGAAGCACTCTATACCGCCGAGCCGCCGCGCTCCGATGAAAGCCGGACGATCGCCGGGGTCCAGTCCTATATCAAGCGGCTCAGCGATGTCGTCATCGCCGACGCCGACCGGGCACCGACCTTTCGGCGCGCGATCCGCACGCTCGGGACACGCATCGGCGACACGCGCATGGCGGCCCTCGACAACGAGGTGAAGCGCTCGCTGGTGCTAATCGGCGAGCCAGCGGCGCGTACCGAACGCGCGCGCGGCGAGGCGGCGAGCGGCGGCAAGGTGACCGTGCAGGTCGGGTCGGTCGCGGTCAGCTTCGATTCGCCGATCAGCCAGGGCGACTGGAACAAGGCGCTGGATTTGCGGCCCCCGCCCGAAAATGTCGATACTGGCAGGGCGTTGATCCGATATCTTCAGCGTCTCGCTTCGCTGATGGCGTCCAATGACCGCTTCCGCGAAACGCTGCCGACCGCGGTCGCCTGGTTCGGCCGCTTCACCAGCGATATGCCCAGCTATGCGCGGCAGGCGATCACCTGCGGCGGCACGACGCTCACCACCGTGACGATTCGCGGCAACAAGGTTTTCGGTTTCCTGCGGGGTGTCCATGTCGGGGTCAGCCGGAACGATCCGAAGATGATCCGAGCCGGCACGGTCTCGATCGCCGACAATCACCTGTCGCTGCGCAAGCCCGGCGACGACGTCTATGTGTCGATGGGACTGTTCGTCGGCAATGTCGATACGCTGCGGATCCAGCGCAACACGCTCGATTGGGCGGGGCGCGGCGCCAGGACGCCAATCCAGCACGGCATCCGGGTGTGGGGCGACATCGGCGCCTATCTCAAGATCGCCGACAATCGCATTTCGGTCGGCCGGATCGGCATCGCGGTGCAGCCGATTCTCGAATTCGAAAGTACCAGCCATTTCCTGTGGGTCGCGTCGGACAATCTGGTCGAGAATGTGTCCTCGAACAATGTGATCCGGGCACCGGAGTTTCTGTTGCGCCGCGACAATCGACCCTGAAATTCTCGCCGGATTTCACGAATTTTCTTGAAATTTCGGCGAGAATCGGCCATGTTCCACTTGGCCTTGATTGATAAATCGGCAGTGTGATTTGGTGCCGTTAAGGGTTCGAGTCCCTTTTGGGGTCATGGGGCGAGTCCACAGGGGCTCGCCCTTACTCGTTGGGCCTCTTTCGCTCGCTATTCTGTCTTCTCGACCGACGGCGCCAGCCCGCGCGCGATCTTCGCCCAGGGATTGAGGTCGGGTTCGCCGACCTTGGTCAGCCGGTTGCGGTCGCGATGCAGGAAGGGCTCGTCGCGACCCTTTACCAGCAGGGTCGTGTCGATGACATAGCTCCATGTCCCATCTTTATGGAACTCCACGGAAATCTCATAGGATTCGGTGGTGAAGGCCAGGTCGAGGAAAGTCGTCGAGCAAATGCCATATTCGGTTTGCCCGCGGGTCGCCTTGAGGACCAGCTTCGTCGCATCGGGCGCCGCATGCCCCGCCGCGATCGCGATCTGCCCGCGCGGGATCGCCAGCGTCTGCAGGATCAGCCCGGTCGCCGGTTCGTACAGCCAATAACCGACCTGGTCGTGAAAGCTGATATCCTCCTCGCGCGTGTTGACGTGGAGGTGATAGCGCAGGCCATAGAAAAGCTGCGGGCCGTTCGCTTGCGGGTCGATCGGCTGCATCTCGATCCGCTCATAATAGTCCCGTGTTTCAGGGCCATCGGCCTTGGGATTGATATCGACCCCGCGCTGGCCCTCCCAGATCCCGGCGAGCCGGCGCAGCGGGCCGAGATTGGCGAGGGTCTCGGGATCGACATCCGCGGGTTCGGTAAAAATATCGTCCGGTAATTCCACTGCTTGGCCCCCAAAACTAATATAGAAACTAGATATCCTCGACCAGCCGACCATAGAGATGTGGGCGACGATCGCGAAAGAACCCCATCCCCGCCCGATGCTTCGCCGCGCGGTCGAGGTCGATCGTCTCGACCAGCACGCCGGTTTCGGCGGCGCCAAATTCCTGCGTCAGATCGCCCCATTCGTCGCTGATGAAGCTGTGTCCATAGAAGTTCGCGTCGCCCTCGGTCCCGATACGGTTCGCGGCGATGACTGGCATGCAGTTCGACACCGCATGGCCCTGCATCGCGCGGCGCCACATGCGGCTGGTGTCGAGGTCGGCGTCATACGGCTCGCTGCCGATCGCGGTCGGATAGAAGAGCAGTTCCGCGCCCATCAGCGCCATCGCGCGCGCGCATTCGGGATACCATTGGTCCCAGCACACCCCGACGCCGATCCGCGCGCCAAAGACGTCCCACACCTTGAACCCCGTGTTGCCGGGGCGGAAATAATATTTCTCTTCATAGCCGGGACCGTCGGGGATGTGGCTCTTGCGATAGGTGCCCATGATCGCCCCATCGGGACCGATCATCGCGAGCGTGTTGTAGTAATGATGGCCGTCGCGCTCGAAAAAGCTCGTCGGGATCGCGACCTTCAGCTTTGCCGCCAGCGCCTGCATCGCAAGCACGCTCGGGTGCTCGGCGGTCGGCCGCGCGGTTGCGAACAGCGCTTCGTCCTCGATCTGGCAGAAATAGGGGCCCTCGAACAATTCGGGGGGCAGGATGACCTGCGCGCCCTTGGCCGCGGCTTCCTCGACCAGCGCGGTGACCGCATCGATATTGGGCTGCACGGGGCCGGGCAAGGCAAGCTGGAGCGCGGCGACGGTGAGGGAGCGGGTCATTCGGGGTTCCGTGATGGAGCTTAAATCGAGCCGAATATAAGCGGCTTCGCGCGCGATGCTAGGCCGGAAGCTGCTGGCTGGAGCAGTGGAAGCTGCCGCCGCCGGCGATGATACCGAGTGCCGGCACCCCGACCGCGCGGCGATCGGGGAAGAGCGCAGCCAGTGCCTCGACCGCTGCCGCATCGTTCGCGACGCCATAGGTCGGCACCACCACTGTGCTGTTGCCGATGTAGAAATTCATATAGCTCGCCGCCGCGATCTCGCCGTCCAATTCGACCCGGCCCGGCGAGGGGAGGTCGACGATCTCGATCCCGCCGAACGCCGCGGCGCGGGCGCGCGCGTCGGCGTAGATATGCGCGTTGGGATCGTCATCGCCCTCGGCGACTGGGATCGCCAGCCGCCCTTCGCCGACGAAGCGCGCGAGATTGTCGACATGCCCGTCGGTATGATCGCCGACCAGCCCGTTGCCGAGCCACAGCAGCCGCTCGATGCCGAGCGACTGGTGCAGGCGCACCGATATGTCTTCGCGGGTCAGCGACGGGTTGCGGTTGCGGTTGAGCAGGCATTCCTCGGTGGTCACACAAAGTCCGCTACCGTCGACGTCGATGCCGCCGCCTTCGAGCACCCAGTCGAGGTGCTGCGTCGGCAGGTCCGCGTGCGCGGCCAGGATCGCCCCGATCTCACGGTCGCCGGGCATCACGAACTTGTTGCCCCACCAGTTGAAGTCGAAATTGCGCGCCTCGCGCTGGGTGCCGGTGCCGACGATGATTGGGCCGGTGTCGCGCAGCCAGATATCGCCGAAGGGGGCGACGAACAACTGCACGCCTTCATCGACGAGCGCCTCGGCGATATCGGCATTGTCATGGTCGCGGACGAGAAGATGCACTTTTTCGCCGCGCCCGCCGTCATGGACGGCGTTGGCGAAAGCGGCGACATCGCGCCGCGCCGCGTCGATCTGCCCTGCCCATTCCTCGGCCATATGGGGAAAGCCGATCCAGACGGCGTCGTGGGGCGCCCATTCGGCGGGCATGCGCAATGTCATCGCGTGAAGGTCCTCTGCCTCGATGCCGATGGCATCGACCGTGTCATCCAGAACGCAGCAATCCAGAACGGCCTCTGCCATTCTGGATTGCCGGAACTTGAAGCCCCCCGCAACCGCGGAGGAGCGGTTGTCGTCGTTACTTGCCGGCGCGCGACTTGTCGCGGGCGGCGCGGAATTCGTCGCCCTCGACCCAATTCGGCCAGGCGTCGGTCATCGCGAGCATCCGCCCTGCGGCATAATAGAGGCGCAGGTCCGACATCATGCCGTCCCAGTTGGTGATCGCCTCATATTCGTCGCCCGGCGCGTGATAGCGGTTCTTTTCATAGTCTTCGGAGGCCTTCTTGCCCGCCTCGACCCCGCCGACGACCAGGTCGTCGCCGCTGCCGAAGTTGAACATCGGGACGCCGAGCTTGGCGAAGCTGAAATGGTCCGACCGGTAATAGAAACCCTTTTCGGGGGTCGGTTCGGCCTTGATCACGCGATTGCTCATCTTGGCGAGCTTTTCGACATAGGCGTCGAGTTCGGACTTGCCGCCACCGACGACGACGATGTCCTTCGTCGGGCCGACCGCGTTGAGCGCGTCCATATTCACCCCGCCGACGGTCTGGGCGAGCGGGAAGATCGGGTTTTCGGCGTAGAATTTCGAGCCGAGCAGGCCCGATTCCTCGGCCGTGACGGCGAGGAACACGATGCTCCGGTCGGGCGCGCCGGCGGTCTTGAACGCCTGCGCCAGCGTCACCAGGCCGGCGATGCCGCTCGCATTGTCGACGGCGCCGTTGCAGATGTCGTCGCCCGCGACCGGGGTACAGCGACCCAGATGGTCCCAATGGCCAGTGTAGAGCACATATTCGTCAGGTCGCTTGGCGCCCGGCAGCACGCCGATGACGTTGCGCGACATCTTCTTGGCGATCTGGTTGTCGAACGAGAAGTTCGCCTTCACGCCGGTCAGCGCGACGGACTTGAAGCCCTTGACCTTCGCCGCGTCGCGCAGCTTGTCGAAATCCTGGCCGGCGCTCGCAAAGAGTTCCTTGGCCTTGGCAAGCTGGATCCAGCCGTTGGCGACGGTCTGGCTGGCACCGCCGTCCTTGCTCTCGGCGAGATATTGGGTGCCGGTGTTGCTCGATTCGACAACGTTCCAGCCATAGGCGGCGGGTTCGGTATCGTGGACGATCAGCACCGCCGCGGCGCCCTGCCGCGCGGCTTCCTCATATTTATACGACCAGCGGCCATAATAGGTCATCGCGCGGCCGTTGAATTCGCCCTTGGCTTCCTTGGTCTGCCAGTCGGGATCGTTGACGAGGACGACGACGGTCTTCCCCTTCACATCGAGCCCGGCATAGTCGTTCCAACCCTTTTCGGGGGCGTTGATGCCGTAACCGACGAAGACGACATCGCTGTCCTTGATCGCGGTCTTGGGCGTCACGCGATAGCTGAACGCGACATAGTCTTTTGCATATTGCGCGGTCACCGGGGTCTTGCCGCCGGTGAAGGTGAGCGGCGTCGCGTTCTGCGCGGTGATCTCGACCAGCGGCACGTCCTGCGTCCATTGGCCGTTGTTGCCGGGCTTCAGGCCCGCTTCCTCATATTTCTTGATGATATAGGCGACGGTCTTTTCCTCGCCCGGCGTCCCCGGCGCGCGACCTTCATAGGCGTCGGACGACAATTCCTTGGTCACGTCCTGAAGCGTCTTCAGCGACAGTTCGGGGATCTGGACGTCGGGGATGGCGGTGGCGGCGGTATCGGTCGCCGTCTTGTCGCCGCCGCCGCACGCGGCAAGCGACAGAAGGGCCGCGAAGGCCGCGGCGGATCGGGGGGAACGCAGCATGGAATGTCCTTGAATGGTTTCGTTTGCGACGACCGGGCTTGTGCCAGCCGGGGCAGGGGGATGCAAGGGCGGGGGGGAATGCCCTATGTTACGCGGGTTTTGGGGCCTTGCCCGCGTTTTTGGATGCTGAATCAAATCAGCGGCCTTAAGAGGACTGCTTGGTAGGCGGTGCTCTATCGGCTTCTGACGCACTTGAAGAGGCAAAAAAGAATTCAGTTCAAGAGGCGATATGACGGAGAAAATAGACGAGTCGATCACTATCTTGGCTCCGCGCTTCCGTCCGGAACCGGGCACCGCCTATGCTGGTGTGGCATGCAAAAGCTGTGGATCGCCGATCATGATCGCCGACCTCAGCAGCGAGCCGTCCATCATTCCGCCGTCGTCTGTTCGATACACGAACTATCAGATCGTCTGTGCAGATGGGGAATGCCGACAAGTTCACAATTACGAACTAGCTGATATCGTGATGTTCCGCTGGCCGGGAGTGGCATCAACTCGACGGGTAGCCTCTTTGAAGGCTCCGTCATCTTGATGTAATTTTCGCACGTTGTCATTATGGCGACCGTCTGCCTCACATACTCTTCGACATGCGGCGCAAATCGGTTTGCGCCGAAAAACTTCTTGTGAATGGACTCGCGGAGCACGGTCAGCGCGGCGGCGTCGTATAACTGATCGCTGCGGCTCATTTCAGCCAGCAAAGCCCCAACCTCGCCGACTTTTGCCAAATCCTTATGCCCATCGGCATAAGCTCGCCGGATATGCCAAGCGAGCATATCTGCCGCTTGTAATCCCGGGGCCTGTTCGTCCGCGAGAAACGCTGGTTTCCTCTCAAAACGTGCGGCAAAATGCGCGTCGAGCGTCGGATGGTAGACGTCCCAATGCGCATTGAGCAGTGGCTCCTTGTCTATCTGCCTGTCAAAATAAAAGTCGATCGGGCCATCGTAATCGAGTGCGGTGGCCAATTTATCGGCTCGAGCAAGGATGCCGTCAAAAGAGAAAATATAAGGATCGTCGACGTCCCCGGAGATGCGTCCCTTGATGATTTCATTGAAGGCGTCGTGCAGTGTGACGACCGAAAGCCGACCCGTACAATGCGCCCGGATGATCCGCGCCAGACGCTCGCACTTGGCCTGCCGCTCCACCTGACCGATGCCGCGAAAATCGCCGTTACCGCGATACGCGTCCTTCATCTTGAAAACCGAGATGGCGGGAGGGGAATTAAGCTCGGCCATCCACGCCGCATCGAATGCGCGCCACGCAGCAGCGCTAGCGATGAGTCCGGCCATCACATAGACGGGTGGGTCGTTACGGCCGCTCTCATCGGCAAAAACGATCGCCAAACTGCCCTCCGCACGGGAACTTTCGATATGCCGCCTTGTGGCGAGCGAGGGCGCGAACCGCAAGCGGAGAACGGTGCCGCAGCCGTCGATCGGTCTCGGACGAAATAATGCTTTCCTAATATATCTCTCCATGCTTCAAACTGGCGGATGAAGCTCCTCCATTTCTCCGGTCCATCTTTTCCGTTCGCTCGGGTAACCGGCTCGCGCGAAGCGGCGCGTCGTCCGACAGCGCCGCCGCGTGATTGGGGTCCGACTTCCGCCCGAAAAGCGATATTCGCGAATGAAGTTGCGCAGTTTTGCGCCGGTTTCTCGCCGAGGCCATTGCGCGCGTTCGGCAAGGTCGTCGGCCGGGCGCGAGACGTTGGCCGACCTGCCCGCTTGTGCTGCCGGAAATGCGATTTCAGTGTGAAGTTAGGCCGTTTTCCACCATTTTTGGGGATCGCCTTCCCCGCGCGCTTTCGCCTTGAACCGAACGCTTGGGATCGCGTGCCTTTGCGCCGGGGGTATCGGCCGCGTCGGCGGGCTGGATACGGCCGGTATCGCTTCCAGTGTGAAGTTCGGCAATTTTCTGCGGCTTTCCGCGAGCAGCCCTCGCGCCGACACGCCGATGCGGCCAAGAAAAAGGGCGGCCCGTTGCCGGACCGCCCCTTTGTTTCCTGCGATGAACCGCCGGATCAGCGCGAATAGAATTCGACGACCAGATTCGGTTCCATCTTCACCGGATAAGGCACTTCGTCGAGCGTGGGCACGCGGACGTAGGTCGCCTTGGTGCCGTCGATGGCGAGATATTCGGGCAGGTCGCGCTCGGGCAGGCTCTGCGCTTCGGCGACCAGCGCCATTTCCTGCGCCTTCTTGCCGAGGGTGATTTCGTCACCCGGCTTCACGAGGCGGCTCGCGATGTTGCACTTCACGCCGTTCACATAGACGTGGCCGTGGCTGACGAGCTGGCGCGCCGAGAAGATCGTCGGGGTGAACTTCGAGCGATAGACGACCGCGTCGAGGCGGCGCTCGAGCAGGCCGATCAGGTTCTGGCCGGTATCACCCTTCATGCGCGACGCTTCGAAATAGTTCTTCTTGAACTGCTTTTCGGTGATGTCACCGTAATAGCCCTTGAGCTTCTGCTTCGCGCGGAGCTGGATGCCGAAATCGGACACCTTGCCCTTGCGGCGCTGACCGTGCTGGCCGGGGCCATATTCGCGGCGGTTGACCGGGCTCTTCGGACGACCCCAGATGTTTTCGCCCATCCGGCGGTCGAGTTTATACTTGGCGCTCTGGCGCTTCGACATATGTCGTCTCCAATATGCTGTGTGCCGAAGGATTTCGGCGGTTCCCGGGTCGCACCATATGGGCAGATGCCATATGCGACCGCCGCTTCACCGGGGTGCGGGGTCCATTGCGAAGGCGCGCGGTTAGACGGGGCAGTAGGGAAAGTCAAGCGTTGGGGCAGCCTCGGACGCCCGGGTCGACAGCGCGAAAAAAGCCGCTAAAGCCTCCGCGCATGACCGCTGCCAAATCTCCCGAACATTGCGAAACGATGATCGACGTCCGTGCCGGGGTCGATGAGGTCGACCGGGCGCTGGTGACGCTGCTCGTTCGCCGCTTCGGCTATATGGACGCGGCGGCGCGCATCAAGCCCGACCGCAATGTCGTTCGCGACGAGGCGCGCAAGGCGCAGGTGCTCGACAATGTCGCGCGCGAAGCCGAAGCCGCCGGGCTGGAACCCGACCGCCTGCGCGCGGTATGGGACGAACTGGTCGAGCAGTCTATCGCGTATGAAATGGTCCGTTGGGACCGGATTCGTACCGATCCGGCCTGACCCGCCGCGATCAGTTGGTGCTGTTGCCCGCGGGCTTTTCCGGAACCGTGTTGGCGGCGTCGATCGCGGCCTTCGGCGCCTGCACGGTGCGGCAGACCTTCTTGGGTACGCTGCTGCCGGTCGATTCGATCCGTTCGCAGACCTTCTTGGGTTTGGCCGGCTTGGCGGCCTGTCCGCCTGCGGGGCGTTCGGCGGCATCCGGGCCGGTCGTCCCGGCGGCGGCCAAAGCGAGAGAGAGAAACAACGTCATCATGGATAGTCAACTCCTGGTGAATATGGCCGACCGACCTCTCCATATGCCGGCCAATTCCCCGAGCCGATTTCTATGGTCGATACATGCTTGAGCGAAGGGCCGGCTGTCCAGCCAAAGTTGAGCGCACCACCGAGCGACAGCCCCCGCGACGCGCGGGTGGTTTCGTCGTTACCTGCGGTCGTGCGTGGTGTTCAGTTGACGGCGCCGTTGCCGGTATTGGTCTTATAGCCCTGGTCGACCAGGTCGAGCGACTGGGCGCCATCGCGCGCTATATTGTCCCACTGTTCCTGGGTCTTGCAGACGCGGCGGCCGATCGAGCTGCCGGTCATCTTGGTGGCCTTGCAGATCTTTTTCGGCTTTTCGGGCTTCGCGGGCTGGGCGGTCGTCGCTCCGTCGGCGGGCGGGGTTTCGGCGGCCGCGGCGGCGAGGGCAAGCGACAGGATGAGGGTCATCATGGGAAAGTAACTCCTGAAACGATTTGGCGCTCCTTAACGGTTTTTCGGCGTTCGGCCAAGAGCCGTTATGATGCCGTGCATCATCCTGATATCATTGTACGACCAGCCCGTCTTGGTGAGCGTGGTGCGTAATGTTCGGAGCGTCGCCGCGCGACGGTTTTCGGGAAAGAAATAGCCTGCTGCGTCGAGATCGCGCACGAAATGCTGGATCAGTTCTTCATATTCGGCATGCTCGGCGGTCGGCGCGAGTTCCGCGACGGGCGGCTGCGCCAGATCCTGACCCTTCGACCATTCATAGGCGAGCAGGATCACCGCCTGTGCCAGGTTGAGCGATCCGAATTCGGGATTGATCGGCACGGTGACGATGCTGTGCGCCAGCGCGACATCGTCGGTCTCCAGCCCCGACCGCTCGGCGCCGAAAACGAAGGCCGAGCGTCCGGCCGTCGCATGAACCTGCCGCGCCGCGGCTTCGGGGGTCAGCACGGGTTTGATCACGCCGCGCTTGCGGACGGTGGTCGCATAGATGTGCGTGCAGTCGGCGGTCGCCTCGGCGAGGCTGGCGAACACCTGCGCCTCGGCGAGCACGATGTCGGCGCCCGACGCGGCGGGGCCGGCGTCGGGGTTGGGCCAGCCGTCGCGCGGGGTCACCAGCCGCAACTCGGTCAGCCCGAAGTTGAGCATCGCGCGCGCCGCCTTGCCGATATTCTCGCCAAGCTGCGGGCGGACGAGGACGATGACGGGAGGCGGGGCGTCGGGGGCGGTTTGCTTGTTCACCCCTTGTGCGCCGCCTCGTTGATCGTCGAGGCGAATTCTTCGAAATCCTTCGCCTCGGTGAATTCGCGATAGACGCTGGCGAAGCGGATATAGGCGACGCTGTCGAAGCCCTTGAGCGCTTCCATCACCATGCCGCCGATCTGCGATGCCTTGACCTCGTTGTCGCCAGAAGTTTCGAGCTGGCGCTGGATGCCCGACACCAGCCGCTCGATGCGCGCGGCGTCGATTGGGCGCTTGCGGCAGGCGATCTGGACGCTGCGCATCAATTTCTCGCGGTCGAACGGCTCGCGGCCGCCGTCGGCCTTGAGCACCGCGACTTCGCGCAGCTGGATACGCTCGAAGGTGGTGAAGCGCGCGCCGCAATCCTCGCATTGCCGCCGCCGCCGGATCGCCGCGCCATCCTCGGTCGGACGGCTGTCCTTCACCTGGCTGTCTTCATGGCCGCAATAAGGACAACGCATCGGTCAGCGTTTCACCCGGCTGTAAAGCGCGATCGCGGCGCCCGCGAACAGGCCGACCGGCCAGCTGATGACGGGCAGCACGATCCCCGCGACGGCGCCGATCGCGCCGCCGGTCAGCACGGGCTTCGTCGAAGGATGCTGCATCCCCTGCTTGCCCATCGCCTTGACCTCTTCGATCGCGACTTCGACCAGCGTCGGTTCTTCGGGATTGGGACGGGCCATGGGTTCAGCCTTCGTAGATCGGGAAGCGTTCGCACAAAGCGCGGACGCGCTTGCGGACATCGGCCTCGACATCGGCGTCGCCATGCTCGCCCTTGTCGCGCAGCGCTTCGAGCACGTCGGCGACCATGTCGCCAATGTCCTCGAACTCGGCGATGCCGAAACCGCGCGTCGTGCCCGCGGGGGAGCCGACGCGGATGCCGCTGGTCTTGACCGGGGGCAGCGGGTCGAAGGGCACGCCATTCTTGTTACAGGTGATCGCCGAGCGCTCGAGCGCCTCGTCGGCGTCGCGGCCGGTGATGCCGAGCGGGCGCAGGTCGATCAACGCCAGATGCGTGTCGGTGCCGCCCGCCACGACATCGGCGCCGCGCGCCTTCAGCCGGTTCGCGAGCGCCTGTGCGTTGGCGATCGTCGCCTTCGCATAATCCTTGAACTCGGGGCGCAGCGCCTCGCCGAACGCCACCGCCTTGGCGGCGATGACGTGCATCAGCGGGCCGCCCTGCAGCCCCGGGAAGACCGCCGAATTGATGCGCTTGGCGATCGCTTCGTCGTTGGTCAGGATCATCCCGCCGCGCGGGCCGCGCAGCGTCTTGTGCGTCGTCGTCGTGACGACATGCGCATGCTCCATCGGAGAGGGGTGGGCGCCGCCGGCGACGAGGCCCGCGAAATGCGCCATGTCGACCATCAGCAGCGCGCCGACGTCATCGGCGATGGCGCGGAAGCGCGCGAAGTCGAGCGTGCGCGGATAGGCCGAGCCGCCCGCGATGATGAGGGCGGGGCGATGTTCCTTCGCCAGCGCCTCGACCTGGTCGAAGTCGACGAGATGGTCGTCGGGGCGCACGCCGTACTGCACCGCGTTGAACCATTTGCCCGACATGGCGGGCGGCGCGCCGTGGGTCAGGTGGCCGCCGGCGTCGAGGCTCATGCCGAGGATCGTCGCGCCGGGCTTGGTCAGCGCCAGCATCACCGCGCCATTCGCCTGCGCGCCCGAGTGCGGCTGGACGTTGGCGAAATTGCAGTCGAACAATTTCTTGGCGCGGTCGATCGCCAGCGTCTCGACCTCGTCCGACGGCGCGCAGCCCTGATAATAGCGGCGGCCCGGATAGCCCTCGGCATATTTGTTGGTGAACACCGACCCCTGCGCTTCGAGTACCGCCTTGGAGACGATGTTTTCCGAGGCGATCAGCTCGATCTGATAGCGTTCGCGCTCCATCTCATGTTTCATCGCCGCTGCGACCGCAGGGTCGACCGTGTCGACGCCGTCGGTGAAATATCCGGCCGATTTGATGGGCTTGGCGAGCGTGTCTGTGGTCATCGGCTGGTCTCCAGTTGGGCCAAATTGAAGGGAGGCTTGGAAAGCTTGTCGACGCGGCGCGCGTGGCGGTCGCCGGCGAAATCGGTAGTCAGGAACGCGTCGAGACACGCCTTCGCCATGTCGATACCGGTCAGCCGTGCACCCATCGCGATGACGTTCGCGTCATTGTGCTGGCGCGACAGGCTGGCCGACAGCGGTTCGCTGACCAGCGCGCAGCGGCACGCCGGGTTGCGGTTGACCGAGATCGAGATGCCGATGCCCGAACCGCAGAGCGCGACGCCCTTTTCGACGCGACCGCTCGCGACCGCTTCCGCGAGAGCGTAGCCATAATCGGGATAATCGACGCTGTCGGGGCCGTTGGTGCCCAGGTCCTCGACCTCGTGGCCCTGCTCGCGCAGCCAGTCCGCAAGCTGGGCTTTCAGCTCATAAGCGGCGTGATCGGAGGCAATGGCGATGCGCATGATGCGGCTCCCGCAAGGCTGGAGGGAATCGATGAGCGGCCTTTAGGCGAAGGCGCTGCATATGGCCATAAGCGAGGTGGCAAATTTGTGACGCAGCCGATAAAGCCTCGCCATGTCCGACACGATCATGTCCGTGCTGATGCTCACCGGGGCCGTTTTGACGGGGGGCGCCATCTATATTTTCCGCAAGGGCGATCGGCGCCGTGCGCTGCTGATGCTCGTCGCGGCGCTCGTGATGTTCGCCAATGTCGCGGTCTGGCTGGTGCCGGTCAAGGACACCCCCGCGAGCACCGCCACCGAATGAGCGACGACTGCGTCCACCGCGGCGATGGGCGCTTTTGTCCCGACTGCGGCAAGGATTTGCGCCCCGAACCGATCAACCGCCACACGGTCGTGAACGAGCTCGTCGAAAATTGGTGGGAAAAGGGCGTTTTGCACACGCTGATCGGGCTGTTTCGCCGGCCGGGCGTGTTGATCCGCCGTTATATCGAGAGCGACCGCGATATCCTCGTCAAGGCGGTGCCCTATATCGCGGTGGCGCTCACCCTGAACATCGCCCTGCGCGCGCGTTTCCTGCCGGGGAGCACCAAGACCGATCTCTCGGTGATCGAGATGCTGCAGAACGAACCGCTGATCATGCCGCTGTTATCGGCCTTGATTTCCGCGCTCGTGCTCCATTTCATCTTTTATCGCGGCGCGTCCGCCGGACTGTTCGGCACGATGGTGATGCGGCTCTACGTCTTGGCGCAGGCAACCCTGCTGGTCGTGGCCGCCGACCTGACGATGCAATTGTTCCTCGCCGACCGCAGCATCGGGCGCAATCTGGTGCGTCTCACATTCGGCCTCGGTTTCACGATCTTTGCCGTGCGCCAATTTTACGCCGGCGAAGGACGCGGCGGGTGGATTCGCGCGATCGCCGCCGTCATCTGCGGCGAACTCGCGCTGATCCTGCTCGTCTATATGCCCGCCGCGATGATCGAGCAGGCAGGCCTGCTCGATTGACGCCTCAGCGGATTGGCGAATCGGGGGCGAGCCGCATATCCAGATAGTTGTCGAGCGACTTCATCAACTGGTCGAGCTCATGCTCGAAAAAATGGTTGGCGCGCGGAATCTCGTCGTGATGGATGGTGATGCCCTTTTGCGTGCGCAGCTTGTCGACCAGCTTCTGCACCGCTGACGGCGGCACGATCTCGTCCTGGCCGCCCGCGACGATGATGCCCGAGGAGGGGCAGGGGGCGAGGAAGCTGAAGTCGTACATGTTCGCCGGCGGCGCGACCGACAGGAAACCGCGGATTTCGGGGCGGCGCATCAGCAATTGCATGCCGATCCACGCGCCGAAGCTGAAGCCGGCGATCCAGGTCGTCTGCGCCTCGGGATGGATCGACTGGACCCAGTCGAGCGCCGACGCCGCATCGCTCAACTCGCCGATGCCATTGTCGAACGTCCCCTGGCTGCGGCCGACGCCGCGGAAGTTGAAGCGCAGCACCGCGAAACCGCGTGCGACGAAGCTCTTGTACATTGCTTGGGTGATGCGGTCGTTCATCGTGCCGCCGCCCTGCGGATGCGGATGCAGGATCAGCGCGACCGGCGCGCGGGCACGCGGCGGGGGCGAGAAACGGCCTTCGATACGGCCTTCGGGGCCGGGGAAAATCACGTCGGGCATGGGCGCACCTCTTATGTTTTGGGCTCGGAGCCGAATCGCCGGAGCGGCGGGGTGGCGGAGCGAAGGCGCGGCCTATATAGAAATTGGGTGGCAAGTTGCAACTTTTGCGAATTACTCGCAATAAGTGGTGATTTGGCGCCTCCCATTTTTCCGTTTGTGTCGAGCGAAGTCGAGACACGCGAAGGCGTGCGCGACCTCAAGGTGTCTCGACTTCGCTCGACACAAACGGGATTAGAGGGCAGATGCGCCCGATGATCTACCTCGACTATCAAGCGACCACCCCGCTCGCTCCCGAGGCGCGCGAGGCGATGCTGCATTGGCTGGCGGGCCCCGGTGACGGCGATGGTTTCGCCAATCCGTCGAGCACGCACAAGGGCGGTCGCGCCGCCGCCGCCGCAGTCGAGGTCGCGCGCGATCAGGTCGCGGCGCTGCTCCCCAAGGGCGGGCGCGTCTTCTTCACCTCGGGCGCGACCGAGGCGCTCAACTGGGCGCTGCTGCGCGGCGCGGAGGTTATGCCCGGCGGCGTGGCGGGGCTGAGCATCGAACATGCCGCGTCGCTGCAATGCCTCGAACGGTTGAACGCCGCGATCCTGCCGGTCGATGGCGAGGGTGTCGCGCTGGCGCCCGACGCCGCGTTGATTCCCGAAAACGGCATCGTCGCGGCGATGCTGGTGAACAACGAAGTCGGCACCATCCAGCCGGTCGGTGATTTCGCTGCCGCCGCCCATGCGAAGAACAGCCTGCTGCTCTGCGACGCGGTGCAGGGACTTGGCCGCGTCGCCATCCCTGAGGGGCCCGACCTGATCGCGATTTCGGCGCACAAGATCCATGGCCCCAAGGGCATCGGTGCGCTGTGGGTCAAGGACGGAGTCGACCTGCCGCCGCTGATGTTCGGCGGCGCGCAGGAACAGGGCATGCGCTCGGGCACCGTCTCGCCCGCGCTCTGCGCCGGTTTTGGCGCCGCGGCGGCGCTTGCGGCCGAGCGGTTCGATGCAGACGCAGCGCATATCGAACACCTCTGGTCGATCGCGCGCGACATGCTCCCCGAATGGGCGATCAACGGGTCGGTGGCGCATCGCTACCACGGTAATCTCAATGTCCGCCGCGAGGGCGTCAACGGTCTTCGCCTGATGTCCGACGCGCGCAACATCGCCTTTTCGCTCGGCAGCGCGTGCGGCAGCGGGTCGGGCAAGGTCAGCCATGTGCTGCGCGCGATGGGCGTGAGCGAAGCCGCCGCGCGCGCTTCGATCCGTCTCGGCTGGGGCCGCTACACGACCGAGGCTGAGTTGCGCGACGGACTCGACGCGATCAAACAGGCCGCACGACTGCAGGGGGGCAATTGATGCGCGTCACCTTCATCCACGCCGACGGCAAGGGACGGACCGAGGTCGAGGCCGCGCCGGGTTCGATCCTGCTCGACGTCGCGCAAGCGCATCTGATGCCGCTCGAAGGGACTTGCGAGGGTCAGATGGCCTGCTCGACCTGCCATGTCATCGTCGCCAAAGAAGATTTCGACCGTTTGCCCGAAGCGACGGAGATGGAAGAGGATATGCTCGACCTCGCCGCCGGCGCGCGGCGCACCAGCCGCCTTGCGTGCCAGATTGTGCTGACCGAAGCGATGGACGGGCTGACCGTCCATATTCCGTCCGAAAGCCGCAACATGCAGGGGCCGCGCTAACCGCAAATCGACCGTCATCCCGGCGAAGGCCGGGATCTCGACCTCTCTTCCCGACGCAACGCTGAGATCCCAGCCTTCGCCGGGATGACGATGTGAGAAAGGGGTGAAGGGTCGACGCAACTTGCATTTCTCCGCTGTCCCCGCCATATGCGCGCCGGGAGTCGGGCGGACGTGGTCTTCGCCAACCCGGTCAGGTCCGGAAGGAAGCAGCCGCAACGAATTCGCCGCGGGTCGTTCCGGCTCCCACCCATTTCCCCCTTCGACAAGCGCGCCGACCGTCCCTAATACGGATCGCATGAGCGATTCCGCCGACGACGAACCACCGATGCTGGGCATGGATTTGCCGACCACCGCGGCGCCCGCTTCGAGCGGCCCCTACCGCGTCCTCGCGCGCAAATATCGCCCGCAAACCTTTGCCGAACTGATCGGTCAGGACGCGATGGTGCGCACGCTCGGCAATGCGATCGCGCGCGACCGGCTGGCGCACGCCTTCCTGATGACCGGGGTGCGCGGGGTCGGCAAGACCTCGACCGCGCGGCTGATCGCCAAGGCGCTGAACTGCATCGGCCCGGACGGGCAGGGCGGGCCGACGATCGACCCCTGCGGCATCTGCGAACCATGCCGCGCGATCACCGAGGGGCGCCATATCGACGTGATCGAGATGGACGCCGCGTCGAACACCGGCGTCGACGACGTGCGCGAGATCATCGAGGCGGTGCGCTACGCCGCGGTGTCGGCGCGCTACAAGATCTACATCATCGACGAAGTGCACATGCTGTCGCGCAACGCGTTCAACGCGCTGCTGAAAACGCTCGAAGAACCGCCGCCACACGTCAAATTCCTGTTCGCGACGACCGAAGTCAACAAGGTGCCGGTGACGGTGCTGTCGCGCTGCCAGCGCTTCGACCTCCGCCGCATCACCCCCGACATGCTGTTCAGCCATTTCAGCTCGATCCTCCAGAAAGAAGGCGTCGAGGCCGAAGCGCCCGCGATCTGGCTGATCGCCAACGCCGCTGAAGGCTCGGTGCGCGACGGTCTGTCGATCCTCGACCAGGCGATCGCGCACGCCGATCTGGATGGGGGCGGGATGATCGGCGCGGCGCAGGTGCGGGTCATGCTCGGCCTGTCGGACCGCTCGTCGATCGCGAATTTGATGGCGACGATCCTCGAGGGCGATGCCGGCGGGGCGATCGACCTGGCGCGCGGCCAATATGCGCTGGGCATCGAACCCGTCGCGATGGTGCGCGGGCTGATGGACCTGACCCACGCGATCACGCTGGCCAAGGTGTCGCGCCATGACGATCCCGCGCTCGCCGAGGCTGACCGCGAACGGATCGGCGACTGGGCGCAGAAACTTGGCTTCGCGCCGCTCAACCGGCTGTGGCAATTGCTGCTCAAGGGCCATGACGAGGTGCTGCGCGCCAACAATCCGCTCGAGCATCTGGAAATGCTGCTGCTGCGGGTGATCTATGCTGCCGCGATGCCCGATCCGGGCGAGCTCGCGAAGCTGCTCGAAACCGGCCATTTCCCCGCGACGCCGCTGCCCGCGCTCGCCGCGCCGGCGCAGGATGCGACCGCGCAGGCGCCCGAACCGGTCGCCGCTGAAACCGTGCCGCCCGCCGAGACACCCGCTTCGGCGCTCACCGTGGCGCAAATCCACCAATTGCTCGAAAGCACCGGCAATCATCGCCTCGCGGTCGACGTGCACGATCATCTGCGGATCATCACCCTCGAACCCGGCGCGATCGTCTTTGTCCCCGTCGCAGCGCTCGACGGCGGCTTCGCGCGCGACCTTGGCGACGCCTTGCTTTCGGCCACCGGCAGCCGCTGGCAGGTGCGGACCGGCGAGGGCGAGGGGCGGCCGAGCCTGGGGCAGGTGCGCGCCGCGACGCTCGCCGACAACGACCAGCGCATCCGCGAACTGCCCGTCGTCAAGGCCGCATTGGCGGCTTTTCCCGACGCGAGGCTTGTCGAGGGCGACGAGACGCGGCATAGGTCCGCTCCATGAAATCGATGGAAGAAATGCTCAAGGCGGCGCAGCAAGCCGCCGAAACCGTACAGGCGCAGATGGCGGAGGCGCAGGCGAAGCTCGACAGCGTCGAGGTCGAAGGCATCTCGGGTGGCGGACTCGTCCGCATCACCGCGAGCGCCAAGGGCCGTATCAAGGCGATCTCGATCGACGACAGCCTGATGGTTCCTTCGGACAAACAGATGCTCGAAGACCTGCTCGCCGCCGCGTTCAACGACGCGCGCGAAAAGGCCGATCAGGCGAGCAATGCCGAAATGGGCAAGATGACGAGCGGCCTGCAACTGCCGCCGGGCTTCAAACTGCCGTTTTGATCTCTCGTCGCCCCCGCGAAGGCGGGGGCCGCTATCGTTTTGCGCAGCGAGGCTGGCCGGGCTGCCAACGGCCCCCGCCTTCGCGGGGGCGACGGCAAAACCTCCCGTTCAGCGCAGCGACATTGAATGCGCGGCAAGTTACGCCATATTAGCGGTTGAAGACCCTATAAGAAGGACGGCGTGCCGGTCGCGGGCGCTTGTCCAGGAGCCATGATGAGCCAGACTTTCCCCCTGTTGCCGCTGCGCGACATTGTTGTTTTCCCGCATATGATCGTGCCACTGTTCGTCGGCCGCGATCGCTCGGTCGCCGCGCTCGAAGTCGCGATGGAAGCCGATAAGGAAATTTTCCTCGTCGCCCAGCTCGATCCGGGCGAGGATGATCCGCAGCGCGACGACCTCTATGACGTCGGCGTCATCGCCACCGTGCTCCAGCTGCTGAAGCTGCCCGACGGCACCGTCCGCGTGCTCGTCGAGGGCAAGGAGCGCGCCAAGCTCGTCGCGCTCGAGAATGACGACAAGGCGGTGGTCGCGCGCGTGACGCCGATCGCCGATGCCGAGGACGACAGCGTCGATACGGCGGCGCTGATGCGCTCGGTCGTCGACCAGTTCGAAAATTACGCCAAGCTCAACAAGAAGATGCCCGCCGAAACCGCGGTCCAGCTGTCGCAGATCGAGGACGCCTCGCGCCTTGCCGACTCGGTCGCGGGCAATCTCAACATCAAGGTTTCCGACAAGCAGGCGCTGCTCGTCGAGGGCCAGCCCGCCAAGCGCCTCGAAATGGTCTTCGCCTTCATGGAGGGCGAACTCGGCGTGCTGCAGGTCGAAAAGAAGATCCGCGGCCGCGTCAAGCGCCAGATGGAAAAGAGCCAGCGCGAATATTATCTCAACGAGCAGTTGAAGGCGATCCAGCGCGAACTCGGCAACGACAATGGCGAGGGCGGGGACGACCTCGCCGAACTGGCGGCCAAGATCGAGGGCATGAAAATGTCCAAGGAAGCCAAGGCCAAGGCGCAGGCCGAAATGAAGAAGCTGCGCGGCATGGCGCCGATGTCGGCCGAGGCGACCGTCGTGCGCAACTACCTCGATACGCTGATCGGTCTGCCCTGGGGCAAGAAGTCGAAGCTGAAAAAGGATATCGCGGCTGCGCAGGCGGTGCTCGACAACGACCATTATGCGCTCGAAAAGGTCAAGGACCGGATCGTCGAATATCTGGCGGTCCAGGCGCGCACCAACAAGCTGAAGGGGCCGATCCTCTGCCTCGTCGGCCCGCCGGGCGTCGGCAAGACCAGCCTCGGTAAGAGCATCGCGAAAGCGACCGGGCGTGAATTCATCCGCCAGTCGCTCGGCGGCGTGCGCGACGAGGCCGAAATCCGCGGCCACCGCCGCACCTATATCGGCTCGCTGCCGGGCAAGATCGTGACGAACCTCAAAAAGGCCGGCACGATGAACCCGCTGTTCCTGCTCGACGAGATCGACAAGCTGGGCCAGGATTTCCGCGGCGATCCGGCTTCGGCGCTGCTCGAAGTGCTCGACCCCGAACAGAATGGCAAGTTCCAGGACCATTATCTGGAGATCGACGTCGACCTGAGCGACATCATGTTCGTGACGACGGCGAACTCGCTCAACCTGCCGCAGGCGCTGCTCGACCGCATGGAGATCATCCGGCTCGAAGGCTATACCGAGGACGAGAAGGTTGAGATCGCCAAGCTCCACCTGATCGCCAAGCAGATCGAGGCGCATGGCCTGAAGGCCGGCGAGTTCGAGCTGACCGACGAAGGCCTGCGCGACCTCATTCGCTATTACACCCGCGAAGCGGGCGTCCGCACCCTCGAACGCGAGATCGCCAAGCTCGCGCGCAAGGCGCTGCGCCGCATCCTCGAAGGCAAGATGGAGAGCGTCGTCGTGACGCCCGACAATCTCGCCGATTATTCGGGCGTGCGGAAATACAAGCATGGCATGGGCGACCTCGAGGACCAGATCGGCGCCGTCACCGGCCTCGCCTGGACCGAGGTCGGCGGCGAATTGCTGACGATCGAGGCGGTCACCGTGACCGGCAAGGGGCAGGTCCGCACCACCGGCAAGCTCGGCGAAGTTATGACCGAATCGGTGCAGGCGGCGCTGTCGTTCGTGAAGGCGCGCGCGCCGAGCTATGGCATCAAGCCGAGCCTGTTCGCGCGCAAGGACATCCACATCCATCTGCCCGAAGGCGCGGTGCCGAAGGATGGTCCGTCGGCGGGCGTCGGCATGGTCACCGCGATGGTCTCGACGCTGACCGGCATCGCGGTGCGCCGCGACGTCGCGATGACCGGCGAAGTCACGCTGCGCGGCCGCGTGCTGGCGATCGGCGGGCTCAAGGAAAAGCTGCTCGCGGCGCTTCGCGGCGGCATCACGACGGTGCTGATTCCCGAGGAAAATGAGAAGGATCTGGTCGAGATTCCCGCCAACATTACCGGCGGACTCAACATCATACCCGTCAGTCATGTCGACCAGGTGCTTGCCGAAGCGTTGGTCAGCCCGGTCGAACCGATCGAATGGACCGAGGCCGACGAACTGGCGACATCGCCCCCCGTCGCCACGGCAACCGACCCGGAGACAGCGATTCGCCATTGACCGCGGTTGAGCGCGACCGCTTTTCGTCGCAAAAACGTCATTTTGACGCGTTTTTGCCCCTTTTTTGCTTTGACAACGGGGGGGCAAAGCGCGTTAGTGACGCGCCATGGCACCGCCATGAATCATTCAACCAACAAATCACAGGGGTTCCTTAGGCATGAACAAACAAGACCTGATCGCCGCCGTCGCTGACTCGAGCGGCCTGACCAAGGGTGACGCGAGCAAGGCGGTCGAAGCTGTTTTCGACGCGATCACGGGTTCGCTGAAGAAGGGTGGCGAAGTCCGCCTCGTCGGTTTCGGCACGTTCGCCGTCAGCAAGCGCAAGGCCTCGACCGGCCGCAACCCGCGCACCGGCGAAACGATGACCATCGCGGCATCGAACCAGCCGAAGTTCAAGGCCGGCAAGGCCCTCAAGGATGCCGTCAACTGATCGGCAGCACCTTTTGCTGAAAACATTTCGGGTCGCGGCGAAAGCTGCGGCCCGTTTTGCATCGGCTCCGTTCTGCATCGGGCAGGCCAATGCTGTCGAAAGCCCGTTGCATTCACCGCCGCAGCGGCTATGGACGTCCGGCTTTCGGACGCGGCATCGCCGCTTCGGTCCGGAAGGGCGCGTAGCTCAGTGGTAGAGCACACCCTTCACACGGGTGGGGTCGCAAGTTCAATCCTTGCCGCGCCCACCATGACCCCGGAGGCGGACTCCTTGCTGACCGGGTCATTCATCGCCTATTCAATGCGTTCGCATTAGGAATCCGGCCATGTTCCGCACTCTCACATTTTCGCTGGCCTCGGCCGTCCTGCTTGCTTCCGCGGCGCCCGCCGTCGCGCGCGGCGATCGCGACCAGGATCAACTGCGCGACGCTGCGGCGCAGGGACAGGTGGTGCCGCTGGGCAAGCTGATCGCCGACGTCCGTTCGCGGCCGCCCTATCGCGACATGACCTATCTCGGCGGCCCGCAGTTCGACCAGCAGCGCATGATATATGCGCTCAAATTCATGGACGGCAGCCAGGTGGTCGTCGTCTATGTCGATGCCCGCACCGGCCGGATCGTCGGCCGCAAGCCCTGAAATCTTCCCGAACGACATTTGCGATGACCGCCGCGAGTGGTACACAGCAGCAAAGCGGCCGGGGATAACCGGCTCGCGCTAGGAAAGGCGTTTGAATGCGGATTTTGATTGTCGAAGACGAACCCACGCTCGGCCCGCAGTTGAAGGCGACGCTGGAGGGTGCGGGCTATGCCGTCGACCTCGCCACCGACGGCGAGGACGGCCATTTCCTCGGCTCGACCGAAAGCTATGACGCCGCGATCCTCGACCTTGGCTTGCCCGAAATCGACGGGCTCACCGTGCTCGACCGCTGGCGCAAGGAAAAGCGCAATTTTCCCGTGCTCGTGCTGACCGCGCGCGACAGCTGGTCGGACAAGGTCGCGGGCCTCGACGCCGGCGCCGACGATTATCTCGCCAAGCCGTTCCAGACCGAGGAACTGATCGCCCGCCTGCGCGCGTTGATCCGCCGCGCGGCCGGCAACGCGTCGAGCGAGCTGATCGCGGGCAAGGTGCGGCTCGATACGCGTTCGGGCCGCGTGACGCTCGACGGCGAGCCGGTCAAGCTGACCGCGCAGGAGTATAAGCTGCTGTCGTACCTGCTCCATCACAAGGGCAAGGTCGTGTCGCGCACCGAGTTGATCGAACATATCTATGATCAGGATTTCGATCGCGATTCGAACACGATCGAAGTGTTCGTGACGCGCATCCGCAAAAAGCTCGGCGCCGACATCATCACGACGATCCGCGGCCTGGGTTACCAGCTCGACGATCCGCAGGGCTAAGCCGTGGCCGAGGCCGATGTTCCGGCCATCGTAGCCGACACCGACGCCGCGAAGCCGCAGGCGCTGACGAGCCGGATCACCGGCTCGCTCGCGCGGCGCATGATCGCGATCGCCGCGATCTGGATTTCGGTGCTGTTGATCGGCGGCGGGTTCGCGCTCGACCGGGTGCTGACCGGTGCGATCACGCGCAACTTCGATTCGAACCTCGAATATGTGCTGCTCAGCATGATCCGCTCGTCGGAAATCGGCCCCGACGGTGAGGTCCGGATGATTGAGCCGCTCGGCGACCCGCGCTTCCTCGAACCCTATAGCGGCCTCTATTGGCAGATCAGCGGCGGGCGGCAGGAACCCTATCCCTCGCGCTCGCTGTGGGAACGACGGCTCGATACGTCGGACAAGCACGACGACCAGCAATTGCATGTCTATGACAGCAACCAGTTTCCCGACGAGGAATTGCGCGTCGCCGAGCGCGACGTCATGCTGCCCGGCAGCAAAACCAAATGGCGGTTCCAGATCGCCCAGTCGCGCGAAGTGCTGCAGGTGCAAACGCGGGCGGTGCGGGCGACGCTGATCCCGAGCCTCGGCCTGCTGGGGCTCGGGCTCATCATCCTCGCGGCGCTCCAGACCTTCTATGGCCTCTGGCCCCTGCGGCACATCCGCCGGGCGATCGCCGCGATGCGCGGCGGCCAGCAACGCCGCGTCGTGGCGCCGCTGCCGCTCGAGGTGCAACCGATCGTCGATGAATTGAACGCGCTGCTCGCGCATAACGAGAAACAGGCCGAAGAGGCGAGGCTCCACGCCGGCAACCTCGCCCATGCGCTGAAGACTCCGCTGACCGTGCTCGTCAACAGCGCGACCGGCAACAAATCGGATCTTGCCGATACGGTCCGGCGCGAGGCGGCGACGATGCAGCGCCAGGTCGAACACCACCTCGCGCGCGCACGCGCGGTCGGGCGGCGCGGTGCGGCGCAGGCGCGCGCCAACGTCCGTGACAGCGTCGACAGCGTGTCGCGCGCCGTGGCCTTGCTCTATCCCGATGCACGGCTCGACGCATCGGGCGACAAGGAACTGATCGCGCGGGTCGAGCGGCAGGATCTCGACGAACTGATCGGAAACCTGCTCGAAAATGCCGCAAAATACGGCGGCGGCAGCGTGTTCGTCACCGTCCAGCGCGAGGGTGGCATGGTGGAAATTCTTATCGAGGATGACGGTGCGGGCATCTCGCCCGCCGACCGCGACCGGGTCATCGACCGCGGCGTGCGGCTCGACAGTGGCAAGCCGGGAACGGGCCTCGGCCTCGCGATCGTGCGCGACGTGGCGGAGATTTACGGCGGCAGCATCGCGCTCGAAGAGAGCGAGGATTTAGGGGGGCTGCTGGTACGGCTCAGGCTGCCGGCGGGGTAGGCAAGGGGCCGTTTTGGGGTGGCAAGCGGACGCTTATGTCATCGTCATCCCGGGCTTGACCCGGGACCCGCCTTCCTTCTTTCGCTGCCGGTTCAAAGACAAGGCAGGCCCCGGGTCAAGCTCGGGGTGACGTCAATGGAACGACAGCATTTGGTCGTTTCCTGCCCTTCGCGAAATAGGACCCGCAGCGGAAATTGCCGCTTTCCTAAATTATTTCACTGTGTCAGCCTTCGACCCGCTCTTTGACTTGTCGATCACAGCGCCCCGCTTCGCGATGCGCCTGGATCCAAGCCTTAAAGCGACAAAGGAGACAGTTTCCCCCTCAACGTCCGTCGCTTTTGTCGCTTTAAGCCGCCGTAACCTCCAACCCGCGCTGCACGCCCGGCCGTGCCAGTCCCGCATCGAGCCAGCGCTGGACATGCTCGAATCGCGCGAAGCCGACGATTTCGGCGGCGTCATAGAAGCCGATCAGATTACGTACCCAGCCGAGCAGCGACATGTCAGCGATGCTGTAGCCTTCATCGATAATCCACTCGCGATCCGCGAGCCGGTCGTTGAGCACCCCGAGCAGCCGCGCCGATTCCGCCGCGTAGCGGTCGCGCGGGCGTTTGTCCTCAAAGTCCTTGCCGGCGAATTTGTGGAAGAAGCCGAGCTGGCCGAAGATCGGTCCGGCGCCGCCCATCTGCCACATCAGCCATTGGATCGTTTCATAGCGCGTCGCCGGGTCGGGCGAGAGGAACTGGCCCGACTTGTCTGCCAGATAGATCAGGATCGCGCCCGATTCGAACAGCGCCAGCGGCTCGCCGCCGGGGCCGTCGGGATCGTAGATCGCGGGAATCTTGCCATTGGGATTGAGCGCGAGGAACGCCGGGTCGTGGCTTTCGTTCGCCATGATGTCGATGCGGTGCGGCTCATAGGGAAGGCCGCTTTCCTCGAGCATGATCCCGACCTTTACGCCATTCGGCGTCGGAGCTGAGAAAAGCTGGAGCCGGTCGGGATGCTGCGCGGGCCATTTGGCGAAGATCGGGTGGGTCATGCGTCCTGCTCGCGCTTCGCCTGCTGGTGATGGCGGATCACCTCCTCGATGATGAAGCGCAGGAATTTTTCGGTGAAATCGGGATCGAGATCGGCATCGCGCGCCAGTTCGCGCAGCCGGCCGATCTGGCGTTCCTCGCGCGCCGGGTCGGCGGGGGGCAGGCCGCCCTTCGCCTTGAGTTCGCCGACCGCCTTGGTCACCTTGAACCGCTCGGCAAGCATATAGACGAGCGCCGCGTCGATATTGTCGATGCTCTGGCGATAGCGGCTGAGTTGGTCGTCCATGCGCGGCTCCTCTGATGCCCGGCACGCTTGGCACCGCGCAGGGGCGCAAGGCAAGCCGAAAGTCGTTGCAAATTCACCCCCGCACGGCCAAGGCTCGCCGCGTCATGAGTGCTGAAATCCACCGTCTTCACGGCGAAAAGCCCCCCTCGCTCGACCCGATGATGGCGCTCGTCGCCGCCGACATGAACGAGGTCAATGCGGTCATTCTCGACCGCATGCAGTCCGAAGTGCCGCTGATCCCCGAACTCGCCGGCCATCTGATCGCCGGCGGCGGCAAACGGATGCGCCCGATGCTGACGCTCGCGTGCGGCAAGTTGCTCGACTATCCGGGCCGCCGCCACTGCAAGCTCGCCGCGGCGGTCGAATTCATCCACACCGCGACCCTGCTCCACGACGATGTCGTCGACGGATCGGACCTGCGCCGCGGCCGCAAGACCGCGAACCTCATCTGGGGCAACAGCGCGTCCGTCCTCGTCGGCGACTTCCTGTTCAGCCGCGCCTTCGAGGTGATGGTCGAAGACGGCTCGCTCAAGGTCCTCAAGATATTGTCGCGCGCTTCCGCGGTGATCGCGGAGGGCGAGGTCAACCAGCTCTCGGCGCAGCGCCGCATCGAAACGAGCGAGGACCAATATCTCGCGATCATCAACGCCAAGACCGCCGAGTTGTTCGCGGCGGCGTGCAAGATCGCCGCGGTCGTCGCCGAACGCGACGATACGACCGAGGCGGCGCTCGACAGCTATGGCCGCAACCTCGGCGTCGCCTTCCAGCTCGTCGATGACGCGATCGACTATGTCTCCGACGCCGAGACGATGGGCAAGGGCGTCGGCGACGACTTTCGCGATGGCAAGGTGACATTGCCGGTGATCCTTGCCTATGCGCGTGGCAATGCCGAAGAGCGCGACTTCTGGAAACAGGCGATCGTCGGCCACCGCAGCTCGGACGAGGACCTCGCTTATGCGACCTCGCTGCTCCACAAGCACGACACGATCGCCGACACGCTGGCGCGCGCGCGCCATTATGGCCAGCGCGCGGTCGACGCGATCGGCGGCTTCCGCGCGAGCCAGGCCAAGGCGGCGCTGACCGAGGCGGTCGCCTTTGCGGTCGCCCGCGCTTATTGAGGAGCGGTCATGGCGATGATGGGTCCCGCGGCCGAAAGCCCCGACGCCTATATCGCCGCCTTGTCGGGCTGGCAGCGCGAGCTTTGCACGATGCTCCGCGCCGCCGTGATGCGGGCTGCCGCTTTCGAAGAGACGATCAAATGGACCAATCTCGTCTTCCTGGCGAATGGTTCCTGCATCCTGATCCGTGCCGAGGAGAAACGCGTGCTGCTCGGCTTCTGGCGCGGCAAGAGGCTGTGCGAGATCGAGCCGCGCATCAAGGCGAGCGGCAAATATGAGCTTGGCAATCTCATCATGACCGAAGAGACGGTCATCGATGTCGCGGTCGTCGAACGGCTCGCGGCGGAGGCCTATCGGCTTAACTTCGATCTCGGCAATCCGTCGACAAGGACATGAGCCTGACCCTGCCGATCGACGCGGTGCTGCCCGACATCATGGCGGCGCTGACGCTGAAGCCCAATGCCGTCGTCGTCGCCCCACCCGGCGCGGGCAAGACGACGCGCGTCGCGCCCGAAATCCTCAAACAGCCCTGGTGCAAGGGCGCCGTGTGGTTGCTCTCGCCCCGCCGCCTCGCCGCGCGCGCCGCCGCCGAGCGCATCGCCGAGGAAACGGGGACGAAGGTGGGCGGTCTCGTCGGCTATGCGACGCGCCTCGACAGCAAGCAGTCGAAGGACACGCGGCTGCTGGTGATGACGCCGGGGCTGTTCCGTAACCGCATCCTTGCCGACCCCGAGCTGACCGGGGTCACCGCGGTGCTGTTCGACGAGGTCCATGAACGCAGCCTCGACGGCGATTTCGCGCTCGCGCTGGCGATCGATGCGCAGCAGGGATTGCGCGACGATTTGCGGCTCGTCGCGATGTCGGCGACGCTCGACGGTGCGCGTTTCGGCGCGCTGCTCGGCAATGCGCCGGTCGTGAAGAGCGAGGGCAAGATCTGGCCGCTCGATCTGCGCCACATCGGCCGCCGCGCCGAGGATCGACTGGAGGTCAGCGTCCTCGCGGCCGTGCGCAAGGCGCTTGCCGACGAGCCCGAGGGCGACATGCTGACCTTCCTGCCCGGTGCCGGCGACATCGAGCGTGCGGCGACCGCGGTCGAGGAGGCGCGGCTACCGCTCGTGGTCCACCGGCTGCATGGCCAGATCGACCCGGCGCTGCAACGCGCCGCGCTGGTTCGCGACGCGAACGGCAAGCGCAAGCTGATCCTCGCAACAAGCATCGCCGAGACGAGCCTGACGATCGAGGGGGTGCGCATCGTCATCGACGCCGGCCTGTCGCGCCGCCCGCGCTTCGACAAGGCGGCGGGCATCGCGCGGCTCGTCACCGAACGCGCCAGCCAGGCCTCGGCGACCCAGCGCGCGGGCCGCGCGGCGCGGCAGGGGCCGGGGGTCGCTTATCGTCTGTGGGAAGCCGCGGCGACCGCGGGTATGCCGCCGTTCGACCCGCCAGAGATCCACGAGAACGACCTGATGCCCGTCGTGCTCGATTGCGCCAGCTGGGGCATCGTCGATCCGCGTCAGCTCGGTTGGCTCGACCCGCCGTCGCCAGCCGCCATTGCCGAAGCGAAGGCGCGGTTGCAGGCGATCGGCGCGCTCGCCGCCGACGGGCGGATTACCCCGCACGGCCATGCGCTCGCGGCGATCCCGCTGCCGGTGCCGCTCGCGCATATGATGCTCTACGCGGTAGCGGCGGGCGAGGCCGAACTCGCCGCGCGGCTCGCGGTACTGCTCACCGAACCGGGGCTCGGCGGGCGCGGCGTGGATGTCGAGGCGCGGCTCCAGCGCTGGAAGGGCGCAAAAGGCGACCGCGCCGAAGGGGCCTGGCGGCTGGGGCGCCGGCTCGCCGCGCTGGCGGAAAAACGCGTCGAGGACAGCGCGCCGCTGACCTCGCGCTCGGTCGGCGGCTGGATCGCGACCGCCTGGCCCGACCGCGTGGCGCGCCAGCGCGCCGGCCAGCGCGGCGAATATCTCAGCGTCGGTGGCCGCGCCTACAAGCTTGATCCGATCGATCCGCTCGCGGGTAGCGAATGGCTGGCGATCGCCGATGCGCAGGGCCATGCGGCGGGCGTGCGCATCCTCGCCGCCGCACCGATCGCGCAGATCGAGGTCGAGGCGATCTTCGCCGATCGCATCGTCGCCCATTCGGCGAGCAGCTATGACGCATCCAACGACCGCGTCGATCATCGCCGCGAACGCCGGCTCGGCGCCATCGCGCTGGCCAGCGGCAAGACCGGGCGCGACGAGAGCGCCGGGGACGACGCGGCGCTGCGTCTGGCGGCGGTGCGTGACAAGGGGCTCGGGCTGATCGGCTGGGGCCCTGCATCGCAGGCGCTGCGGCTGCGCGCCTCCTTCGCGGGCATCGACGCGCTGTCGACCGCCGCCCTCGCCGACAGCCTCGACATCTGGCTCGCGCCGCTGCTGCCCGGATGCCGGGGCCTGCGCGATATCGGCGACCGAAGGCTGACCGACGCGCTGATGGCGTTGCTCGACTGGCCGGCGCGGCAATTGCTCGAAAAGCGCGCGCCCGACGACTATGTGACCCCAGCGGGCAGCCACCACAAGATCGACTATGGCGCCGACGGCGGGCCGCAGGTGTCGGTGCGGGTGCAGGAGATGTTCGGGCTGGCGCGCCACCCGACGGTCGGCGAACCGCCGGTGCCGCTCGTGCTCGCGCTGACCTCGCCTGCGCACCGCCCGATCCAGACCACCCGCGACATCGCGAGCTTCTGGAGCGGCAGCTGGCACGAGGTGGCGCGTGAGATGCGCGGCCGCTATCCCAAGCACAGCTGGCCCGACGCCCCGGCGACCGCGCGGCCGACCTTGCTGACCAAGGCGGCACAGGCACGGCGCGACGGGGCGTGACGTTGGGCCTTTTCGTCGGCGCACCGAGCCGCTAAGGCGGCGTCATCGCCACCAACGCAGGACGACCCGATGAAAGCGCGCATTTTCCAGAAGCCCAAGAACGCCATGCAGTCGGGCCGCGCGGGCACGCAGCGCTGGGTGCTGGAATTCGCCCCCGCCGAGGCGCGCAAGGCCGATCCGCTGATGGGCTGGGCCGGCAGCGGCGACACCCAACGCCAGCTCAAGCTGGGCTTTGCGAGCTGCGACGAGGCGGTGGCCTATGCGACGCGCGAAGGCATCGACGCGGAGGTGATCGCGACCCCCGTTCGCACGCTCAAGATCCAGGCTTACGCCGACAATTTCCGCTGAGGGCGACTGAACACCTAACCCCGTTCGTGCTGAGCTTGTCGAAGCACCGTCCTTCCCTTTGCGACGTTGCAAAGAAAGAACGGCCCTTCGACAAGCTCAGGGCGAACGGGGTTCTTGATCGCGGTGGTTCGCGACTACTCCGCGTCCGGCTGCAGCAGCTTGTGCAGGTGGACGACGACATATTTCATTTCGGCATCGTCGACGGTGCGCTGGGCGGCGCTGCGCCAGGCCTTTTCGGCGGCCTTATAGTCGGGATAAAGGCCGACAACGTCGAGATTGTGGAGGTCGACGAAGTCGAGGCCCTGCGGGTCGCTGACGCGGCCGCCGAAGACCAGGTGCAATTTGCTCATCTTGGTTTCCTAGCGCTGGTAGACTGGGGAGGGGATGCGGGCGCCCCTATTCCGCTACGCGCCAATAGGCAAGCAAGCTGTCCGCTTCCTGTCTTATGCGTCCTTGTCGCCGCCGCCGCTCTTGGGCAGCAGCGCGCCGAGCAGCGCGCCGATCGCCACCGCGCCCGCGACGAGCGCGATCGGCTGCTTTTCGGCAACATCCTTGAGCTTCGAATTGGCGCGCTTCGCCTGCGCCTTGCCCTTGGCGAGCGCTTCGCCGGCGGCTTCGCGCGCGACGCCGGCCTGTTCGGCGCCCTTCGCGGCCAGCTCGTTCGTCGCGGCGCGGGCGCGGCCATAACCGTCCTGGATGCGCGCCTTCGCCGCCTCGGCGGTCAGCTTGGCGCTTTCGGCGGTCTTCTGCGCAACTTCACTCACTTTGGCGGTGGTTTCGCGGGCGGTTTCACTGAGCGGCTTCATTCTGGTCCTCCGTAATTTCACGATCTTCACCCACATCGCCTTGATCGGGGCGTAGCTTGTCGAGGCCCGCTTCGGCGAGATCGCGCAGGCGGCGGCCGAGGCGGGGGGCATGCTCCCGGATCGGGTCGCGGAGCAGCCAGGCGATCCCCGCCGCCGCCGCAAGAGCGATCGGCAAGCGATTGTTCCTGAACTGTTTTTGTACCGCATGCGCGGTGTCGTCGACCTTCGCGCCGAGGCGGTATTTGCCGCGGTTGTAGAGCGACTTCGGCTTGAAGGCCTCGCCCGCCGCGCCGAGCTTGCGCTGCAATTCGGCGCGCTGGATCATCGATCGGCGCGCGGCGTTGATCAGGCGGGTTCGCGATGGGCGCATCAATCATCTCCCCGCGCAAGAAAATCGTCGCGGAACGCGGCTTTGACATCGCCATAGCTGAGTTTCGCCCGCCAGCCCGCAAAGGCGGCGACGAGGAGCAGCGCCGAGACGACGATCAGCGTCGCGAGCAACGGCCCGACCTGGACGGCCAGCACGAGGATGGCGCCGAACGCCAGCGCGAGCATCGCGACGACGAGCGCGCTTCCCGCGACAAAACCCCAGGCCGACGTCCAGCCGACGCCATGATAGGCGAGCGCGCCGCGCGCCTTGAGCAGCGCGACCTCGGCCTCCGCCGCCGCCTGCAGATTGTCGACGACGTCGCCGACGATCTTTTCGAGCGGCACCGGCGGTGGGGCGACCGGGCGCCCGTCGGGCGCATAGCCGTGGCTCACGCGGTTGAACGGGCCCTCTTCGGACGGGGCAGGGGTGTCAGGCTTTGGCGGTGACATTGCGAATGGCTGGGTTTCAGTCGCTGCTCGAACCCTTGAGCAGGCGTGCCAGCACAAAGCCGAGCACCGCTGCCGCACCGACCGACACCGCCGGGTTCTTCTTGACCAGATCCTTGGTCGCGGCGGCGAGTTCGTCGAGGTCCTTCTTGTCGAGCGAGGTGGCCAGGCCAGCGACGGTCGAGGCGGCCGAGCGGGCGTAGTCGCCATATTGCTTGCCGAATTTGCTGTCGACGGTGCCGGCGCTGTCCTCGAGCATCTTGGCGAGGCTGCCGACGGCTTCGGCGGCCTTGTCCTTGCCCTTGGTCGCCGCTTCGCGTGCCTTGGTCGAGGCCTGGCCGGCGAGGTTGCTGGCGTCGGCCTTCAGCGAGGCGGCTTTTTTCGAGGCTTCGCTCTTGATCGTCGCGCCGGTGGCGGCGAGCTGGTCGCGGATCGGATGCTCGGCACTCTTGGCCGCCGCGGGCTTGCGCGCGGGCGCGGCCTTGGTCGCGGCGGGCTTGGCGGGCGCCTTGGCAGCGGGCTTCTTGGCGGCGGGAGTAGCGGCTTTGGCCATCGGTTCGTCCTCTTCTCTTATACGAAGCGCGGCTTTGCCCGCCGCGCCTGTCCCTGTCTCTGCGATAATATAGCAACAGGCGATGAATGGTTCCATAGCGCGGCAAAATTCCCCCAAAAATAGCGACGCGCACGGTTGCACTAAGGGCAGGGCGCCGATAACAGGCGGGCGCCTTTCCAACCGGCCCATTCAGTGCCGCCAGCAGGACGATCCTCCATGACCGCCATCATCGACATCCACGGCCGCGAAATCCTCGACAGCCGCGGCAACCCCACCGTGGAAGTCGATGTGCTGCTGGAGGATGGCAGCTTCGGCCGCGCCGCGGTGCCCTCAGGTGCCTCGACCGGCGCGCATGAAGCGGTCGAACTGCGCGACGGCGACAAGAGCCGCTATCTCGGCAAGGGCGTGACCAAGGCGGTCGCCGCGGTGAACGGCGACATCGCCGACGCGCTCATCGGCCTCGATGCCGAGGACCAGCGCGAACTCGACCAGATGATGATCGACCTCGACGGCACGCCGAACAAGAGCCGCCTCGGCGCCAATGCGATCCTCGGGGTCAGCCTCGCCGCCGCCAGGGCCGCCGCCGACGCGCGCGGCCTGCCGCTCTACCGCTATGTCGGCGGCGTCTCGGCGCGCACGCTCCCGGTGCCGATGATGAACATCATCAACGGCGGCGAACATGCCGACAATCCGATCGACGTGCAGGAATTCATGATCATGCCTGTCGGCGCCGGCAGCATCGCCGAAGCCGTGCGCTGGGGCAGCGAGATTTTCCACACGCTGAAGAAGGGCCTGTCGGCGAAGGGCCTTGCGACCGCAGTCGGCGACGAGGGCGGCTTCGCCCCGAACCTCGCCTCGACCCGCGCGGCGCTCGACTTCATCGCCGCGTCGGTCGACCAAGCGGGCTTCAAGCTCGGCACCGACGTCGTGCTCGCGCTTGATTGCGCCGCGACCGAATTCTTCAAGAACGGCAAATATGAGATCAGCGGCGAAGGCCTGTCGCTCAGCCCCGAGCAGATGGCCGAATATCTCGCCGCGCTGGTCAAGGATTACCCGATCAAGTCGATCGAGGACGGGATGAGCGAAGATGATTTTGTGGGCTGGAAGGCGCTGACCGACCTGATCGGTGACAAGTGCCAGCTGGTCGGCGACGACCTGTTCGTCACCAACCCGGTTCGGCTGGGGCAGGGCATCAAGGATGGCCTCGCCAACTCTTTGCTCGTCAAGGTCAACCAGATCGGCACGCTGTCGGAGACCCTCGAAGCGGTCGATATGGCGCACCGCGCGCGCTACACTGCGGTGATGTCGCACCGTTCGGGCGAGACCGAGGATTCGACGATCGCCGACCTCGCGGTCGCGACCAACTGCGGCCAGATCAAGACCGGCAGCCTCGCGCGCTCGGACCGGCTCGCGAAATACAACCAGCTGATCCGCATCGAGGAAGAACTGGGCGACATGGCGCGTTATCCGGGGGCGTCGATTTTCGGGTGATGTCCGCCGGGCAGTGACAGATATGCGTTAACCTCGGCGCGCTAAACGCCGGCGGATTGGTCATGGACCAGATCGTTGGGGGAGCCGCGCGTGAACAACAAGAAGGCCACGGCAATTGGCGCTGCTGGACTGGCGATTGCCGTCGGCGGGATGGTTGTGGCGCAGGTTTCGCAGCAACGATCGGCCAACGGCATACCGGCGGCGCTGGTAAATGGCCTGAACCCGGGCATGCATATCGAGCAATATCTGGCGCAAATCGTCGGTCGGCTTCGTGCGGTCGATCGCAACGGCGATGGACTGGACAGGGCGGATATCGAATTCCAGGACTTGCAGCGCACCACGCAGGAGCGCGCGCAGAACATTCATCAAGTGCTGGTTTACGACTATGACGGCGACTTTCGCGTCACACGTGAGGAACTGGAGCGCGGTGCGCGGGGCGAGAATGACCGCCGAAGCGAGCAGGCCGATTCGACGCTGAAAAATTTCGATGGCGATGGCGACGGTGTCGTCACCTTGCAGGAAGCGGCAAGCCGCGAGCGCAATCGTCAGCGTGAAACGTCGCTCGACGGACTTTTGGAACTGGACCCCAACGGCGATGGCAAGCTGACCGCCGCCGAGTTGATGGCGCGCGCCGAGCAGGCGTTCAAACAAGTTGACCGAGACGGTGACGGCACATTGTCCAAGGAGGAATATGCGGTGATCGCCGGTCGGGTCGAGGACATCCGGTTGAGCCGCAATGCCGAGACTTGCGACCTTCCTCCCGCGTCCAAGGATGCAAAGCTGGTCGTATTCGGCGCATATGATGCCGAGGCGATCTCGAGCGCTGTTGTCGGCGGCCAGGACAATGAAACGAACCTGATCGACGTGACGATCGAACCGGGATCAGGTCAACTTTACGTGGTTCTGACATCGTATGAATCGATGATCTGGCGTTTGCGCGGAGCAACGGCGCGGGTCGATCGGGTCGTGGTGTCGTCGCTGAAGTCGGCGCCTGGCGGGGCGTCGGCATCAGGCGTGGTGGGCCTCCCCGCCGGCAAGGTTCACATCGCCCGGGCTGGTTGCCCGAATTATTTCGACAAGGCTGACGATTCCGGTGCGAAGCGCTCGCTGGCATCGATCCGGGCCTCGCTGCAGCGCAATCCGGATGCGGTCTTCGCCACCTATTCGCCGCGAAGCATTTCGCTGCCCTCCGGCGCTCTCACGTCGGCCCGCGACACGCGCCCGGTGTTGCCCAAAGGCTTCGATGCCGGGATGTGGAACGAAGCCGCGCGCTACTGGCCTGCCGGACTCGCAGCGGTCGATCCGAAGCAGGTCGTGTCGAAGTGGAAGGTCGAGAAATATCTTGTGCTCCCAAGCCAGATGGGTCTTTCACAACTCATGGGTTCGGGCGCGGTAAAAAGGGAAGAAGGCGACACATTTCGCGTCCTTCGACCGATCGCTCATATGCCTCCGAGCATGGGCGGCGCGCACTCGGTTACGCTGATTTTTCCGAAGGGTGTGCCGGTGGCACCAGGCGACGTTGGACACAGCTGCATCGTCGATGAGAATAAGCGCGAGTCCAAAGGCGCCAGGTGCCGGTCACCGCGCTAGGCGGTCATCGGCACAGGGTCGGACCCTCACTTCCCCTTCAGATATTTATCGAACCACCCGATCGTGCGGCGCAGCGAGTCCAGCTGGTTTTCGCGCTTCTGGAAACCATGGCCTTCGCCGGGGTAGAAGATCGTCTCGACGATATTGCCCTTGGCATTGAGCAGGTCGCGGAACTGCTGCGTCTGGCCGTATGCTACACCGCCGTCATGTCGGACCGCTCGGGCGAGACCGAGGATTCGACGATCGCCGACCTCGCGGTCGCGACCAACTGCGGCCAGATCAAGACCGGCAGCCTCGCGCGTTCGGACCGGCTCGCGAAATACAACCAGCTGATCCGCATCGAGGAAGAACTGAGCGATATGGCGCGTTACCCGGGGGCGTCGATTTTCGGGTGAGCGGCTCCATAGGGTTTTCGGTGTCCCGGATTTGATCCGGGAGCCATTGCCGCGCCCGACTGCGTCAACTTCTTCTCCTAGGATTGTCCGTCGCGGGGTTCGCTGAGCCCAAACTTGGTCACTCTGAATATCTTGTCGCTGATTGCGTAACCACCAACATGCACTTGGCGAGCTTGGCTGACCCGCAGTTCATAAACAATGTCTCGAAGCTGAGAAGATTCTAGGTTGAGGTCGACATCGACATACTCGTCGTAGAATTGTCCACCACCTATTATGCCTTGGTCCATCTGCAATCGGGACAGATCGCTGGACAGTTTGATGTGGAACCGCAGCTTCGTTCCCACCACCTCATTACCGCCACGCCAGTAATCGTCCGCGATCCCTGATATGGTGGCTTCATGACCACCCTCAATTTGCCCTGACTCGTAGTAGCTGGCGCCTAAGCTGTATCCTTGATCCTGCCACTCCTTGATACGCAGCATGGTGAGTGAGATTTCAGGTTTTCCGCTCGTATTGAAGATCGGCGGCTTGTTCTTGAACATTCTGTCCCCCTATCAGTGGGCACTACATCAATGGGCGTCATGAGGTTGGCTAGGCCCTTGGGCGTTGACCGTTGGTCACGAAGTCCCCTCACTCCCCCTTCAAATATTTATCGAACCACCCGATCGTCCGGCGCAGCGAGTCCAGCTGGTTTTCGCGCTTCTGGAAACCATGGCCTTCGCCGGGGTAGAAGATCGTCTCGACGATATTGCCCTTGGCCTTGAGCAGGTCGTGGACCTCCTGCGCCTGACCGCGCGGCACGCGGATGTCATTCTCGCCCTGGATCGTCAGCAGCGGTGCCTTCGCTGCCTTCATATAGGTCAGCGGCGAGGCGGCGTCATAGACCGCGCCGTCCTTTTCCGGCGTGCCGAGCAGGCTGCGCTGATAGGCTTTCAAAAACTCGTCCTGGTCGCGGTACATGGTGCGCCAGTTGATGATGCCGAACCATTGCACCGCCGCGGCGAACTCGTCGGGGGTGCGGCCGATCGCCATCAGCGTCATGAAACCGCCGTAGGAGCCGCCGAAGATGCCGACCTTCCTGTCGTTGACATAGCCCGACTGGACGAGGAAGTGCTTCGCCGCGACGGTGTCTTTGAGGTCGCCGCCGCCGAGGTCCTGAAAATTGGCCTCCTGGAATTTTTTGCCATAACCGGTCGAGCCGCGGAAATTGGGCTGGATCACGACATAGCCGCGCGTCGCGAAGGCGGTGGCGTAGCGCGAGAAGCCGTCCTGCGACTGGCCGGTCGGGCCGCCGTGCGGCATCACGATCGCGGGGTTGCTGCCATCGCGTTTCAGGTTGAACGGCATCGTCATGACCGCGCTGATCAGTGTGCCGTCGAAGCTTTTGTAGGTCACGATCTGCGATTTGGGCAGCGTCGCGGGGGCGAGGCTGGCCATCGCCAGCGGCACCACGGGCACCGCCTTGTTCGCGCCGAGGTCATAGGCATAGAGCATCGTCGGCGAATCCGCGCCGCTGCGCGTCACGAACATCTTCGACCCGTCGGGCGAGATCGCGGTGAGGCCGGGGATCGACGCGCGGCCGGGGTCGAGCGCCAGTTCGGTCTTGGCCATGGTCGAAAGGTCGACACGCGACAATGTCGAACGCCCGTCGTTGTTGGTACGCACGAACATCGCCTTGCCGTCGGGGGTGACGATGTCGCTCGTTTCCTCCCACGGGGTCTTGGGCAGGCCCTGCCATTTTTTGGTCGCGACGGTGTAGGCCGTGGCATGCGGCTGGCCGGTGCCTTCGTCGGTGGTCACCGCCAGCACCGCGCCGTCGGGGGTCGCGCCGCTCGCGGCATAGATGGTCTTGGGCTTGCCGAGCAGCAGCGTCGCGGCACCGCTCGCAACGTCGACGCGCCAGATCTCGCTCGCCGACCCGTCGACGAGGCTGCGGTTGGCGATGATCGCCTTGCCGCCATCGACCCATGCCGCGGGCGCCCAGCTGAACTGCGGGTCCTTTTCGGCGGTCAGGTTGCGGATCTTGCCGCCCGCATCCATCACCGCGAGATTGCTCTGCCCCTCGCTCTTGAGCTTGGTCGACAGCGCGACGAGGCCGCCGGTCGGGCCGGTGAGCAGCCCGCTTTCGCTGCGGTCGGGCGTGTTGGTCAGATTCTCGACCGCGCCGCCGACGGTGGGCACGCGATAGATGTCGTAATATTCGTTCCCGCCGGCATCCTGCGTGAAATAGAGCCACTGGCCGTCGCGCGTCGTCGCCAGCCCCGATTGCGCGTCGTCGGACTGGGTGAGCTGCACCGGCCAGCTGCCGTTGGCATCCATGCGCCAGATGTTGACGCGGCCGGTCAGGTCGGTGGCGATGAAGATATTTTTGCCGTCGGCGCTCCACACCGCATCGTACAGCGCGCGGGTGACGCCGATATCGTCGAGCGGCACCGGCTTCGCGTCGGGATTGGCGGGCGAGGCGATCGTCCGCGGATCGGTGACCGGACGGTCGGGGGTCGCAACCTGGGCGAAGACGGGCGCGGCGGTGGCGAGCAGCAGGACGGTGAGAATCGAGCGCATCGGTGAACTCCCTGTTATATGATGCGCAGACTATCGTGTGGAAAAGCAAAGTATAGCCGCTTGACCCGGCGAATCACTTGTGATTCAAGGGCCGGGATGACGCAGCGCCACAAAGTACGGAAATCGGTGAACCGGGCCATAGGTCCCACCGTCGCCGTGATCGCGGTGCTGGCGATGATCGGCTATGCGATCTTCGGTCCGACCGGGCTCTATGCCTGGGGCGATTACGGCCAGTCGGTCGAGAAGCAGCGCGTCGTCCTCGCCGAGCTGACCAAGAAGCAGAATGAGCTGAAGAACCGGGTCAATCTGCTCGACCGCCGCCGCGTCGATCCCGACCTGGCCGAGGAATATGTACGCGAGAAACTGGGCGCCTATCACCCCGACGAGGTGATCATTCCGATGGACCCCGCCGAAAAGCCCTGATTGCTGCCGTCATTGCGAGGAGCCGAAGGCGACGCGGCAATCTCCAGCCGCCGGCATTGCGCAAGGCTGCGAGCTGTAGATTGCTTCGCTCCGCTCGCAATGACGGGTGTTGGGTCGGCTCGATTGCTGCACCCTTGTTGCATAGCTATCCTTGGACCCCTTGGGGGCCAAGCGGGCGTTGCCAAGTGCGGCGCGGCTCTCCTATAGGGAAGCCCTGCCGTAACGGCTAACCGCAAAGGAACCCGCCTTGGCCAAAGCACCCGTGCGCAAGACTGCTGCGCCGAAAAAGCCCGCCCCAAATGCTGCCGCAACCCCCGCGCCCGCGACCAATCGCGACCGCCCGCAAGACCCCGCGCCCTATGACGCGACGCCGGCGGAGCTGGAGACATTCTACCGCGAAATGCTGCTGATCCGGCGTTTCGAGGAAAAGGCGGGACAGCTTTACGGGCTCGGGCTGATCGGCGGTTTCTGCCACCTTTATATCGGCCAGGAAGCCGTGGCGGTCGGTCTGCAGAGCGCGCTCGACGGCGACAAGGACAGCGTCATCACCGGCTATCGCGACCATGGCCATATGCTCGCTTACGGGATCGATCCCAAGGTCATCATGGCCGAACTCACCGGCCGCGCCGCGGGGATCTCGCGCGGCAAGGGCGGCTCGATGCACATGTTCAGCGTCGAGCATAAATTCTATGGCGGCCACGGCATCGTCGGCGCGCAGGTGTCGCTCGGCACCGGGCTGGCCTTCGCGCACAAATATCGCGGCGACGGCGGGGTCGCGATGGCCTATTTCGGCGACGGCGCGTCGAACCAGGGGCAGGTCTATGAAAGCTTCAACATGGCCGAGCTGTGGAAGCTGCCGATCATCTTCGTGATCGAGAACAACCAGTACGCGATGGGCACTTCGGTCAACCGCTCGTCGGCCGAGGATCAGCTCTATCGCCGCGGCGAAAGTTTCCGCATCCCCGGGATGCAGGTCGACGGCATGGACGTGCTCGCGGTGCGCGGCGCCGCCGAGGCGGCGCTCGAATGGGTGCGCAGCGGCAAGGGTCCGGTGCTGATGGAACTCAAGACCTATCGCTATCGCGGCCACTCGATGTCCGATCCCGCCAAATATCGCAGCCGCGAGGAAGTGCAGGCGGTGCGCGACAAGAGCGATGCGATCGAGCATCTGAAAAAGCTGATGCTCGACGCCGGGATCAGCGAGGACAAGATCAAGGATATCGACAAGGAAATCCGGCAGGTCGTCGCGGACTCGGCGGACTTCGCCGAGAGCGCGCCCGAACCCGAGTTGCATGAACTGTATACCGACGTGCTGGTGGAGCAATATTGATGCACCGTTTCGTCATTGCGGCGGTGGTTGGTTTGGCGGGCGCTGTTCCCGCCATGGCCGAGCTGCCGGCGTCGTACGACGCGGAGAAGGTTGCAGCTTGCGTGCCGCAAACAGTAGACGAAGCCGTCGCATGCCTGAAGTCCACGCTGTCTCCGGCGGATTTCACGATGCTGGCCGACCGAGAGGCCTCGAGGCGATTCCGCGGACATCTCGATGAAATGCTGCGGGTGCAGTGGAAATTGCGCGATCCCGAAACGCCGCTCGTCCAGTATATGAACCGGCATGGCATCTACGGTTCGGCAGTTGGTGCCCCGGCGATCATCATCGGCGCCTTGCAGGCTGACGCCCATGGTGCACGCCTAAACTACAAGGCGGTGGCGGCCGCCATTCAGGCCGCTCCCGTCCTGCCCGACCCGGGGCCACCGCCTCAGGGAACCTTTGACGGACCGGTTGGCTCGGAGACGCTGCCGATGTCCGAGTGTAGCGAAATGAAATTGCCGCCGGGTGCGGTATTGTCGAAATGCCTCCGCTTGGCCGACGGGACCATGACGGCGCTGGTAGCGATGAAAGAAGATCAAGCGATGACCGAGGTTTCCAATGGCAATTGAACTGAAAATGCCGGCGCTGTCGCCGACGATGGAAGAGGGCACGCTCGCCAAGTGGCTCGTCAAGGAAGGCGACACGGTGAAGTCGGGCGACATCCTCGCGGAGATCGAGACCGACAAGGCGACGATGGAATATGAAGCGATCGACGAGGGCGTGATCGCGTCGATCCTGGTCGCCGAGGGCACCGACAATGTGAAGGTCGGCACCGTGATCGCGACGATTTCGGGCGAGGGGGAGGAAGCGGCGGCGCCTGCCGCGGCTGCCGCTCCGGCGCCTGCTCCGGTCGAGGAAGCCAAGGCCGCTGCGCCGGCCCCGGCACCCGCACCCGCGGCGGAAAAGCCCGCCGCGGTCGAGCGCGCCTCCGACCCCGCGATCCCCGAGGGGACCGCGATGGTCAAGACCACCGTCCGCGAAGCGTTGCGCGACGCGATGGCCGAGGAAATGCGCAAGGACGACCGCGTCTTCGTGATGGGCGAAGAAGTCGCCGAATATCAGGGCGCGTACAAGGTGACGCAGGGGCTGCTCGAGGAATTCGGCGCGCAGCGCGTCGTCGACACCCCGATCACCGAATATGGCTTTGCCGGCCTCGGTTCGGGCGCCGCGATGGGCGGGCTCAAGCCGGTCATCGAGTTCATGACCTTCAACTTCGCGATGCAGGCGATCGACCACATCATCAACTCGGCGGCCAAGACCAACTATATGTCGGGCGGCCAGATGCGCTGTCCGATCGTGTTCCGCGGGCCGAACGGGGCCGCGAGCCGCGTCGCCGCGCAGCATAGCCAGAATTTCGCGCCCTGGTACGCCAGCGTCCCCGGCCTGATCGTGATCTCGCCCTATGACTCGGCCGATGCCAAGGGACTGATGAAGGCGGCGATCCGCAGCGAGGACCCGGTGGTCTTCCTCGAGAATGAGCTGCTCTACGGCCGCAGCTTCGACGTGCCGGCGGTCGACGATTTCGTCCTGCCGATCGGCAAGGCGCGGATCATGCGTGCGGGGACCGACGTCACCATCGTCAGCTACTCGATCGGCGTCGGGCTCGCGCTCGAAGCCGCCGACGCGCTCGCCGCCGAGGGCATCGACGCCGAGGTCATCGATCTGCGCACGCTGCGCCCGCTCGACACCGTCACCGTGCTCGCCAGCCTCAAGAAGACGAACCGGCTGGTCGTCGTCGAGGAAGGCTGGCCGACCTGCTCGATCGCCAGCGAACTCGCAATGGTCGCGATGGAACATGGCTTCGACGACCTCGACGCCCCGGTAGCGCGCGTGTGCAACGAGGATGTTCCGCTGCCCTATGCCGCGAACCTCGAAAAGCTCGCGCTCGTCGATACGCCGCGCGTGATCGCGGCGGTGAAGGCGGTTTGTAACCGTTGACCGCCTGAGCCCTCGTCATTGCGAGGATCCCGGACTTGATCCGGGGGAACGAAACAATCCAGAGCAGGCGTAAACCACCCTGGATTGTTTCGCTTCGCTCGCAATGACGATGCGGTGGTGGTAGCGCGCGTCGCATGACCGAAGACGCCGCTCCCGAATTTCTGCTCTACCCCGACATCCGCGATCCGCGCGTGATGGTCGCGGTGCCGCGCGCCCGGCGTGCGGCGATGACGGTGCTGTGGGGATTGGCCGAACGGCTCACCAATTTGCTGATCGAAACGCGCGAGCCGCTGATCGGACAGATCAAGCTCGCCTGGTGGCGCGACATGATGGTCCTGCTCGCCGCCGATCCGGTGGCGCTGCCGAAGGGCGAACCTTTGCTCGCCGAACTGCAGGCGACCTGGGCGGGGCAGGGCGGGCTCGATACGCTCGCCGACGCGGCCGAGGCGATGTTGCTTGCCGAGGATGAAGCATCGCGCGGCGCGGCGGCGATGGCGTTCGGCACGGCGCTGTTCACCTTGTCGGGCGGTGGCACCGGTACGCGCTGGGGCTTGCTGTGGGGGGCGGTGGTGCAGTCGGAGGAAGAGGATGCGCATTATCTCTTCGCCGCGGCGCGCGCGGCACCCGTTCCGACGGGCGCCGCTTTCGTGGGCCGGCGCGCCCTGCTGATGCTCGACCGCTGGGCCGCCGCCATCGCCGCCGCGGACGGCGAACGGCGCTGGCGGAGCGAGGGACTGTTGCTGTTTCGCGTCGGGCTGATCGGCCGCTGACGAATAAAATGCGCCGGGGCTGGAAATGGCGCCGCCAAACATCTATCTTGTCCGGTACATAATAGGGTCGCAGGGGACGATTGATGTTCAACGGGCTGGTCGCCTATCTCGATTCGATCAAGGCGCGCGACCCCGCGCCGCGCTCGCGTTGGGAAATCCTGCTCTATCCGGGACTGCTCGCGGTCGGCATGCACCGTATCGCGCACTGGCTGTTCGAGGCTGACCTGTTTTTCCTCGCGCGCTTCGTCAATCATTTCGCCCGCTTCCTGACCGCGATCGATATCCATCCGGGCGCGAAGATCGGGCAGCATCTGTTCATCGACCATGGTTTCGGCGTCGTGATCGGCGAGACCGCCGAGATCGGCGACAATGTCTCGATCTATCAGGGCGTGACGCTCGGCGGCACCGATCCCGCCAACGGCATCGGCGGCAAGCGTCATCCGACGCTGGCGAACGACGTCATCGTCGGCTCGGGCGCGCAGATATTGGGACCCGTCATGGTCAACCCGCGCGCGCGCATCGGCGCCAATGCGGTGGTGACCAAGGATGTCCCCGAAGGCGCGGTGATGGTCGGCATCCCGGCACGCTCGACTTTGGTCGATGCCACCGAATATGCCCGCGAGTTCGTCCCCTATGGGACGTGCAACGAGACCTTCGATCCCGCGACGCAAAAGGTCGAACTGCTCCAGTGCCAGCTCGAACAGCTGCAGAAACAGCTCGCCGCGCTGGTCGCCGAACGGGACGTCGCCGCCGAGCCGGCTCCGCGCAAGGGACGTAGCCGCGCCTGATGGGGATCGTCACCCCCTGGCCCTACACCAGTTCCTTGCCGCAGCAGACGGCGTTCGACCGCCGCGAACTGACCCGCATCCTCGATCTTTACGGCCGCATGGTCGCGGCGGGGAAGTGGCGCGACTATGCGATGGATTTCCAGCGCGACGTCGCGGTGTTTTCCTGCTTTCGCCGCGCATCGGAACGCCCCGAATATCGCATAGAAAAACGCCCCGCCTTGCGGAGCCGGCAAGGCATGTGGGCCTTGGTCTCCGAAGCCGGGGCGATTTTGAGGCGCGGGGACGAGCTTGCCAATGTGCTCGCCCCCGTCGAACGCAAGCTTATGAAGCTGGTATCGGACTGACCGGCCGGACCGTCGCGGGCAACTGGTCGGCGAGGCCCGTGGGCAGGAACCCGACCACCACGCTCCGCGCATTCTGCCAGAAGGCCGAGAGCAGCAGCAGCGCCGATCCGATGACGAAGGCGGTGAGCGCGACATTGAGTTCGACCGCGCCAAAGGTCTGGAGCAACTGGGTCAGCGCGAACAGCACATAAGCAAGCGCCGAGACGAGCAGCGCGCGGCGGTCGATCGCGAGCGCGATCAGGCCGAAGGCGATATAGATGGCGATCACCATCACCGCCGCGGCGCTGCCGATGTCGTTGCCCTGTGTCACGCCGAGCAGGTGGAAGATCGGGTGCGCGATCATCGGGGCGGCGAGCAGGTGGAGCCAGAAGGCGACGTCGCTGCGCCGCGTCTGGCGCACCCGGTCGCTGCGGTCCCACCACATGGCGAGCGCGAAGATGCCGAGCCCGGCGACGAGCACCAGCGTCATGAACAGGTTCACCGGCGGTTCGCTGCCGCCGACGATCGCGAGGACCAGCGCCACCGCGGTGCCGGCGAGCGCGGCGCTGCCCGCCGCGACGGTGATCGGCACCATGAAGCGTTTCCAGTGGAACCAGGTCGCGCCCGCGGTGACGAGCGCCATGCCTGCGGCGACGATCGCCATGGTCGCTTCAGCGGGATGGTTGCCGAAAATCGCTTCGCCATGCTTGACGAGGAAACCCACCATCGAGCCGAAGACGCCCGCCGCAAAGGCGAGGACGAGGACGATGCTGGGAAGCGCCATGCGGCGCTGGCGGGTGAAATATTCGGCGAGGCCCCAGGCGGTCGCGGCGACGCCGATGCCGGCGAGCGCCGGATGGATCGACTGGCCGATCCAGCCCACCGCGACGAGCAGGATCACCGCGGCGATGCTGACGAAGATGTCGTTGAAGCCGGTGATGAGGCGGAATGATTCCTCATCCGCTCCGGGAGCGGCGCGCACCGACGCAATATGGTTGCGGAAGGCCGCTACGGCCTCCGGCGTCATCACCTTTGCGTCGACCGCTGCTTGCAGGTCGCTTTCGCTATACATTGGGGTCGTCCTTCTGTCCGATCCCCTTGCCCCGCTGCGCTTATGGCATAGCTGTGTTAGTGATGCAATACGATAAATCAGGTAAAGATGCCCGCCGCGGTCAGGCGGTCGCGCTGCGCCTCGGTAAGGCGCGCGACGAGACGCAGCGCGAGCGGGTAAAGGGCCAGGTTGGTCGCCGAATTGACGATCGCGAGGATGATCGCCTCGTGCTTTTCGTCGGGGGTGACGGGGGAGGCGGCCGCCATGCCGAGCACCATCCCGACCGCGAGCGAAAGTGACCACAGGCCCCACCAGGCGATGAGCAGCGACTGGCCGTCGCGGATGCCGTCACGGTCGCCGCCGTGGCTGAATGCCCAGATCTGGCGCATCGCCTGAAAGGGTTTGAAGAGATTGGCGATTGGCACGAAATGCCAGCCCACCGACCAGGCCGGGGTGAAGCCGAAGCCAGGGACTCGCGCCGCCTTGACGTTGGCGGCCGCGCGATAGGTCCACATGCAGAAGACGACGAAGGTGGTGAAGGCCAGCAGCCCGTCGCTGACCGACACGCCGAGATACAATGCGTTGAGCCCGACCACGGGCGCATCCTCGTCGAGCGAGACCCGCCCGTTCAGTTCGGCGATCTGGCCGACGCAGGCCAGGGCGAGAACGATCCAGCCGAAAGCGAGCAGGTTCCGCAGGAAGCGGCCGCGGCGCTGGAGGAGGGCGATGCCGTCGCCCAAGGTCATGTCCGTCATAGGCCCCTCGCGATCGGCGGCCCCGATGGGGCGCCGACGCGAAGAACGCCTATCAGGGTCAGCCCAGCGCTTGCAACGCCCGCATCACCGCCATCGACTGTTCGCTGCCCGACTGGGGCACGGTTTCGCCGTTGCGGTCGATGATCTTGTCCCACGCCGCGGCGACGCCCTCGGGGGTGCGTTCACCCTCGGGCAGCGCGATGCCGGGGGTCATGGTGACATAGGCGGCGTGGAACGCGCCGGCACCGGCGCCGATGATCATGTTCGTCGGGGCGTCCTCGCTGACCAGATAGAGTGCGGCGGGGACGACATTTTCGGGGGTGAATTTTTCGAACAATTCGGCGGGGAAGATGTCCTCGGTCATGCGCGTGCCGGCGACCGGGGCGATCGTGTTGCAGCGGATGTTGTACTTCGCGCCTTCGAGGTGGAGCGTCTTGGTCAGACCGGCGAGGCCGAGCTTCGCCGCGCCATAATTGGCCTGGCCGAAGTTGCCGTAAAGGCCGGTCGACGAGGCGGTCATCAGCAGGCGGCCATAAGCCTGTTCGCGCATCGTGTCCCACACCGCCTTGGTGACGTTGGCGCTGCCGCTGACATGCACCTTCAGCACCAGGTCGAAATCGGCGGGTTCCATCTTGGCGAAGCTCTTGTCGCGCAGGATGCCGGCGTTGTTGATGACGATATGGACGCCGCCCCAGGCTTCCTTGGCCTTGGCGACCATTTCGACCATCTGGTCATATTCGGTGACGCTGCCGCCGTTCGACATCGCGGTGCCGCCGAGCGCCTTGATTTCCTCGACCACCTGCAACGCGGCGTCCGAATGGCCGGTGCCGTCGCGCGCGCCGCCGAGGTCGTTGACGACGACCTTCGCCCCGCGGCGCGCCAGTTCGAGCGCATAGGCGCGGCCGAGCCCGCCGCCGGCGCCGGTGACAATGGCAACGCGTCCGTCAAATTTGATCGTCATGATGGTCTCCCGAAGGGGCGATCCCGATGGGTTGCCCGAAAAAACTGGCCCGTCCTTAGCCGTTCGCCGCTTTCAGGCAAGGGGTGATCGGAAAAGCGTCCGTTGCAACGAAAATGTCACGCAAATGACGTGCAACTGTCATAGAGCCGTCATAACAGCGCCACGAGTTTGTCACCCTTTCGCAACGGAGCAAATCCCCATGCGCCACGTCCTGCTCGCCACCGCGGGCTTCCTTTTGCCTCTTGGCGCGCCCGCCCTCGCTGCCGAACCGGTCCAGGGACCACCGAGTCCGGCGCCTGCCGCGAGCGACCCCGAGCCCGCCAAGGCGCCCGCGAAAAAGTCGGAATGGGAATTCAAGCCGCGCTGGCGCCTGCAATATGACTTCGCCAATGTCAGCGGCCCGGCGGGGCTGGCGGGTACAGGAAATTCGGAAGAAATCCGCCGCGCCCAGCTTGGCGTCGATATCAAGATGCCGGGCGGCTTTTCGGCGCGGGTCGAGGGCGAGTTCACCGCCGACCCGATCGAATTCGTCGACGCCTATGTCGCGTGGAACGGCGACGGCATCAATGTGACCGCGGGACAGCAGAAATTCTTCACTCCGCTCGACGATATGACGAGCGACCTCAACACCAGCTTCACCGAACGCGCGGCGCTGGTCACGGCGTTCAACTTCTCGCGGCGCACCGGCCTGTCGGCGGGCTATGCCAAGGGCGATTTCCAGATCAACGGCGGGGTCAGTACCGATCCGCTGATCCAGCTCGACGATGTCGACGACAACAGCCAGGCGGCGCATATCCGTGCGGTGTGGATGCCGAAGTTCGGCAAGACCAATGTCCATTTGGGCGCCGCCTATCACTGGAAGCATCGCCAGGATTCCGAGCTGGTGCCGGTGCGCTATCGCCAGCGTCCGCTCGTCCATTCGACCGAGACGCGCTATATCGCGACCCCCGGCCTGCTCGCCGAACGCGAGCAGACCTATGGCGTCGAGGCGGCGGCGGTGAACGGCCCGTTCCATTTCGCCAGCGAAGCCTATTGGCAGCATGCGAGCCGCGACGGGGCGAGCGACCCGACCTTCTTCGGCGCCTATGCCGAGGTCGGTTTCTTTCTGACGAAAGGCGACAGCCGGCCGCTAAAGGGCGGGCAGTTCGGCGCGATCAAGCCGAAAAAGCCGCTTGGCGACGGGGGCATCGGCGCGGTGCAGGTCAACGCGCGCTACGATTATCTCGACCTCAACGATGCCGGGATCACCGGCGGCACGCAAAAGGGCTATATGGCGTCGATCATCTGGTCGCCGACCAGCTGGATGCGGTTGATGGCGCAATATGCGCGGCTGAACTATCGCGACGCGGCGATCGCGGTCGTGGGCGACCGCGACTATGGCGTCGACGTCGTCGGCGCGCGGGTGCAGTTCACTTACTGAGGTTGCAAACAAATACGCCGTCATTGCGAGCCCTTCGACTGCCTTGCAGGCGCTCAGGATAAACTCGCGCTCTGCGCGAGCGAAGCAATCCAGAGCGGTTTACACGCGCTCTGGATTGCTTCGCTGCGCTCGCAATGACGATGAAAGGGATCAGCCCTTGCCCGCATCCAGCGCATAACCCGCCGAACGCACGGTGCGGATGATGTCCGCGGTGCCCGGCAGGTTGATCGCCTTGCGCAGGCGGCGGATATGGACGTCGACGGTGCGCAGCTCGATGTCGCTGTCCTGTCCCCACACGCTGTCGAGCAATTGTCCGCGCGAGAAGACGCGTCCCGGATGCTCCATGAAATGGCGCAGCAGGCGGAACTCGGTCGGCCCCATGTTCACGATCTGCCCGCCGCGCACCACCTTGTGCGCGACCGAATCGAGTTCGATGTCGGCATAGGTCAGCATCTCGCCGGCGAGCGCGGGGCGCAGGCGGCGGAGCACCGCCTGGACGCGCGCGACCAGCTCGCGCGGGCTGAACGGCTTGGTGACATAATCGTCGGCGCCGGTTTCCAGCCCGCGAATGCGATCCTCTTCCTCGCCGCGCGCGGTGAGCATGATGATCGGCACATTCGCCGATTTCGGGTTGCGGCGCAGGCGGCGGCACACCTCGATCCCGGGCAGGCTTTCGATCATCCAGTCGAGCAGGACGATGTCGGGGACGCGTTCCTCGACGAGGATCAGCGCCTGCTCGCCGTCGGGGGTCTGGCGCACCGAGAAACCTTCGCGGGCGAAATGCCACACGATGAGTTCGGCGATCGCTTCGTCATCTTCGATGAGAAGCAGGTCGGGCTGCGGCATCAGCCTTGCTCCTGTTCCGCGGCGCCGTCCTCGGGCTGCTCGCCGCGTTCGCGTTCGTCCATCTGGCCGCCGGTCACGACATAATAGACCATCTCGGCGATGTTGGTCGCATGGTCGCCCATGCGTTCGAGGTTCTTGGCGACGAACAGCAGGTGTGCGCTTTCCGAGATATATTTCGGATTTTCCATCATGAAGGTCACGAGGGTGCGAAAGATGCTGTTGTAGAAATCGTCGACATTCTTGTCGCGGACGGTCACCCGCACCGCGAGTTCGGCGTCGCGCGCCGCGAAGCTGTCGAGCGCGTCGTGGATCAGCTCGGCGACGATGTTGGACATCGAGATCAGCAGCGGGATCGCCTCGATCGACCGCGTCTGGTCCATCAGCGCGACGCGCTTGGCGATATTCTTGGCATAATCGCCGATGCGCTCGACGACCGACACGATCTTCAGCGCCGCGATCATCTCGCGCAGATCGTCGGCCATCGGGGCCCGAAGGGCGATGGTCTGGACCGCGAGCTGTTCGACTTCGCTTTCGAGCGCGTCAATCTTCTTGTCGTCGCGCACGACCTGTGCCGCGAGTTCGAGGTCGCCCATGTTGAGCGCGGTCATCGCCTGGAGCAGCGCCTGTTCGGCGCGGCCGCCCATCTCGCTGATCAGGCCGCGGAGGCGGTTGAGATCCTCGTCGAACGCCTTGACCGTATGATCATTCACAATCGCCATCGTTCAGTCCTTCAGGGCCGGTGCTTAGCCGTAGCGGCCGGTGATATAGTCCTTGGTGCGTTCCTGCTTCGGGTTGGTGAAGATGTCGGTGGTCTTGCCATATTCGACCAGCGTCCCGAGGTGGAAGAAAGCGGTGCGCTGCGACACGCGGGCCGCCTGCTGCATGTTGTGGGTGACGATCACGATCGCGAAACGGCCGCGCAATTCGTGGATCAGCTCCTCGATCTTGGCGGTCGCGATCGGGTCGAGCGCCGAGCAGGGCTCGTCCATCAGGATGACTTCGGGATCGACCGCGATCGCGCGCGCGATGCACAGGCGCTGCTGCTGGCCGCCCGACAGCGCGGTGCCGCTTTCGCCGAGCCGGTCCTTGACCTCGTCCCACAGGCCGGCGCGGACCAGCGCGCGTTCGACGACGACGTCGAGATCGGCCTTGTTCGGCGCGAGGCCGTGGATGCGCGGGCCATAGCCGACATTGTCATAGATCGACTTGGGAAAGGGGTTCGGTTTCTGGAACACCATGCCGACGCGCGCGCGCAGCTGCACGACGTCCATCGACGGCGCATAGATGTCCTCGCCGTCGAGTTCGATGCGGCCGGTCACCTTGGCGCTGGCGACCGTGTCGTTCATGCGGTTCAGCGAGCGCAGGAAGGTCGACTTGCCGCAGCCCGACGGGCCGATGAAGGCGGTGACCAGGTCGGTGCCGACGTCGATCGACACGTCGTTGATCGCCTGTTTCTCCCCATAGAAGACGTTGACGCCCTGCGCCTTCATCTTGGGATCGAGAATCGTGAGGTCTTCTTGGGTCATGATCACCAGCGTTTTTCGAATTTGTTGCGAAGATAGATCGCGAGGGCGTTCATCGACAGCAAAACGATGAGCAGCACGATGATCGCGGCGGAGGTTTTTTCGACGAAGCCGCGATCGACCTCGTCCGACCAGAGGAAGATCTGCATCGGCAGCACCGTCGCGGGCGAGCACACGCCGCTCGGCACGTCGCCGATGAAAGCGCGCATCCCGATCAGCAGCAGCGGCGCGGTCTCGCCCAGCGCGCGCGCCATGCCGATGATCGTGCCGGTGAGGATGCCGGGCAGCGCGAGCGGCAGGACATGGTGGAACACCACCTGCACCGGGCTGGCACCCACGCCGAGCGCCGCGTCGCGGATCGAGGGCGGCACCGACTTGATCGCGTTGCGGCTGGCGATGACGATCACCGGCATCGTCATCAGCGCCAGCGTCAGTCCGCCGACGAGCGCGCTCGCCTGGCAGATGCCGAACCAGTTGATGAACACCGCGAGCGCGAGCAGGCCGAAGATGATCGAGGGCACCGCGGCGAGATTGTTGATCGACACCTCGATCAGGTCGGTCCAGCGGTTCTTCGGCGCATATTCCTCGAGATAGAGCGCGGCGAGCACCCCGGTCGGGAAGGCGATGAGGAAGGCGATCAGGATCGTCAGCACCGACCCCTTCAATGCACCCCAGATGCCCGCGACCGCGGGGTCGGTGGCGTCGGCGTTCTTGAAGAAGGGCCAGTGGATGCCCGTCGACAGCTTGCCGTCGCGCTCCAGCGCATCGACCTTCGCGCCGAGTTCGCCCTTGGCGCCCTCCTTGGCGGCGATGTCGACCGTGCTCGACGTCGGCAGGTGGAAGACCGTCGCGCCCTTCAGCAGGTCGGGATCGGCCTTGATCGCGGTGCGGACTTCCTTCCACGCATTTTCGCTGATCATCGCCGACCCGCCGTCGCCCAGCGCCTCGTCGGCGGCAAAGGCGACGATGTCGGCGAGGCCGGCGCCCGCGATCACCTGGTCGGCGTCGGCATCGCCCAGCCGCGACGCGTCGACGGTCAGCGGCATCGCCTTGAAATCGACCGGCACTTCGACATTGGTGTAGGTGAAGCCGCGCAGGCCGTTGCCGACCATCGTGAACAGCAGGAAGGCGAGGAACAGGCCCGATAGCAGCACCGCGCCCAGCCCGAGCAGGCGGAACCGGCGCTCGGCGGCATAGCGCCGGGCGATGCGGCCCTGCATCGCGCCGCCCTTCCAGTCGGTGGGGGAGGTTCTATCACTCATAAGCTTCGCGATACTTTTTGACGATGCGCAGGGCGACGATGTTGAGCAGCAGGGTCACGACGAACAGCACGAGGCCGAGCGCGAAGGCGGCGAGCGTCTTGGCGCTGTCGAATTCCTGGTCGCCGGTGAGCAATTTCACGATCTGCGCGGTCACCGTGGTGACGCTGGCAAAGGGGTTGGCGGTCATGTTGGCGGACAGGCCGGCGGCCATCACGACGATCATCGTCTCGCCGATCGCGCGGCTGACCGCGAGCAGGATGCCGCCCATCACGCCGGGCAGCGCGGCGGGGATGAGCACCTGGCGGATCGTTTCGTTCGGGGTCGCGCCGAGCGCGAGCGATCCGTCGCGCATCGCCTGCGGCACCGCGTTGATGCTGTCGTCGGCCATCGACGAGACGAAGGGGATGATCATCACCCCCATCACGATGCCCGCGGCGAGCGCGCTTTCGGTGCTGGCGTTGGGGATGCCGATCATCACCGCGAATTCGCGCAGCGCCGGCGCGACGGTCAGCGCGGCGAAATAGCCGTAGACGACCGTCGGCACGCCCGCGAGGATCTCGAGGCACGGCTTGACCCAGCGGCGCACGCGCGGGTTGGCATATTGGGTCAGATACACCGCGCTCATCATGCCAATGGGAATGGCGACGATCATCGCGATGATCGCGCCGATCAGCACCGTGCCCCAGAACAGCGGGATGCCGCCGAAGGTGTCTTTCACCGGCGCGCCGCTGGTCGGCGCCCAGTTGGTCCCGAACAGCAGTTCGGCCGGCGAGACGAGGCGGAAGAAACGGATCGATTCGAACAGCAGCGACAGCACGATGCCGAAGGTCGTCAGGATCGCGACGAGCGACGCCACCAGCAGCAGCAGCATGACGATCTTTTCGACCCGCGTCCGGGCGCGGAAATCGGGCTTGATCCGCGTGAAGGCGTAAAGCCCGCCCGCGAGCGCCAGCGCCAGCATCGCGGCGATGCCGACCCACGCATAGGTGTGGCTCGCATCGGCATAGGGTTTGACCAGCGGCGCCGCCGCGGGAATGCGCACCGCCGCCTGCCTGCCCGTCGCGACGTTGCGCGCGTCGGACAATATCGCACCGCGTTCGAAGCCGAAGGCGGGCAGCTCTTTCGCCGCCTCGCTCGCCAGCACCGTGTTGGTGACCAGCCCGGGCGACACCGCGCTCCACACGGCAAGGAACAGCGCGGCGGGGGCGAACAGCCACAGCGCGACATACCAACCATGATATTGCGGCCGCGAATGCAGCTTGGCGCCCGCGCGGCCCGCGAGCATCGACGAGCGCGCGCGGCCGGCCAGCCAGCCGATCAGCGCGAGGCCGGCGATCAAAAGCAAAAGGGCGGCGGCGTTGAAGGTCACTTGGTCCTCGTCAACTCGTGAAAATAAAGCGGCATGCCATCCATCCCGCGATCGTCATTGCGAGGAGCGAAGCGACGCGGCAATCCAGAGTAGGCGCAAACCGCTCTGGATTGCTTCGCTTCGCTCGCAATGACGATGGTATTTGATGGTCTGATTACGCTTTACCGACTTACTTCAGCGTCGAACCGTCGAGCGCCGTCATCCCCTTGGCGTTCGCCGCGGCGGTCGCGGCGATGTCCTTGGGCGACACGATCAGGCCCTTGGCGGCGAGGTAGCCGCCTTCGCCCGAACCCTTCAGGAATTCGGCGACATATTCGGCGAGGCCGGGGATCACGCCGATATGCTTCTGCTTGACGTAGATGTAGAGCGGGCGCCAGCCGGGATAGCTGCCGTCGGCGATCGTGGTGTAGGTGGGCGACACGCCCTGCACCGGCACCGCCTTGATCTTGTCCTTGTTGGCGTCGAGATAGCTGAAGCCGAAGATGCCGAGGCTGGTCGGGTTCTTGTCGAGCTTCGAGATGATGAGGTTGTCGTTCTCGCCCTGCTCGACATAGAAGGGCGCGCCGCGCAGCGCGGTGCAGGTCGCTTCGTGCTTGTCCTTGTCGCTGTCCTTCAGCGCCTTCATCTCGGGATTGGCGTCGCAGCCCTTGCCGAGGATCAGCTCCTTGAACGCGTCATAAGTGCCGCTGGTCGACGGCGGGCCAAAGACCGAGATCGCGACCGCGGGAAGGGCGGGGTTGACGTCTTTCCAGGTCTTGGCGGTGTTCGGCTTGCCATAGGGGTTGGCGGCGAGCGCCTTATAGACATCCTCTTCGGACAGCTTGAAGCCGGGGCCGCGTGCGGCCTCGCCCAGCGCGATGCCGTCGATGCCGATCTGGATTTCGACGATGTCGGTCACGCCATTCTTGGCGCAGGTGTCGAATTCCTTCTTCTTGATGCGGCGCGAGGCGTTGGCGATGTCGGGGGTGTCGCCGCCGACGCCCGAACAGAAGCGCTCGAAGCCGCCACCGGTGCCCGTGCTGTCGATCTTGGGGGTCTTGTTGCCGGTCGCCTCGGCGAATTTCTCGCCGACGGTGGTGGCAAAGGGATAGACGGTCGACGAGCCGACCGCGCTGATATAATCGCGCGCCGCGCCGCCCGAGGAGGCCTGGTCCTGGCACGCGGAAAGCGCCAGAGCGCACGTCGCGGCGCCGGCGATAAGGGCGAATTTCTGCAGCATTTGAGAATGTCCTGTCGGGGGTCGCTAACGGACCGAGCCACCACCCCCGCGGCGACTCGCTGAGGGCCATTTGGGGGTTTTGTGTGACGTGTTTGTGACAGGGATTGTCATGGAAGTGTCATGGATGAGGGGTCGCTTTGACAGTCCGAGTACTTTATTTAATGTAGGAAGAGAATAGAGGTTGGGGGCAGGCATGGAGCAGATGAAATTCGTTTTTGACGGCAAGCTAGCGTCAATGCACCGGATGGAGTTTTACGAATCGGCAAGATTTCAATATTCTGCATCTAGGCTATTGGTAAAAATAGACAATTTTCGACGAACGGGATCATTTCCTTCGAAAATTTCTTCAAAAAATATTCACGACATCCAGGTCAGGGCCTTCCAGCAAGGAAGTTTCGGTATCGAAATTTTGATCCCGGCTCTGATGGCAGCCGGTCCCGCCGTGTTCGAGACTTCAGTTTCTGCCATATTCTCGTATGTAGTGGATAGGGTGTTCAAGAGTGCAGATGATGACGTCATCCGCGACGCGCTTTCTACTCAGCGTCAACTTATGGAAACTTTCGATGACACCATACGCGGGCGAGATGACACGATAACCCGGACGTTGGACCTTCTGAGGGATGAAATGGCGCATGAGCGAGAGTTATCTCTCGATAATAAGGAATTATATGAAAGATTGCTTGCAGAGCAAGAGCGTCGCTTGCTTGTGCAGGCCGAAAGAGACGTTTTGCGGAGAATGACTGAAGAGCAGCGTGCAGATTTAGTCACCATGTCGGCTCCTTTGCTCAAGGAAATGAATGTTCCTCTCCGTAGGAGCGCCTCTCATGTTTCGATATCGTCGGTCGTGGACGGGCAACCGCGCAGGCTTCTTTACGCAGATAAGCGAATGACTGATGAGGTCGACGTAGCAGTCGTAGATCGGCATCTGACAACGATCGATATCAATGTCGTACAGTTCAACAAGGAGAATGGGTGGGGCAAATTCCGGAACGAGGAATGGGATGGATTGGCCTCGTTTTCAGTTCCTGCCGACATCCTTGACGAGCTACGCCGAGAACTGGTGGCGGCTATGAGATTAAATGGCGTGTCCGTCGACTGCTATGTGGTTAGAAGTCCCGCGCTGGTGCCTTTGCGGATTATAGTGGTCGATGTAAATCCTATAGATGATTGAGATTGTCCAGAAATGTCTATTGAATTCAGTATAGCTGCAGCATTGGAAGCCGCATCAAGAAAGATTCTAAGGGCATATTTTTCTCCAATAGAGAGATTGCTTGAATTACTGGCACCATCGCTCCATCGGCGATTTCCAAAGACCTTTGGCCCGTTCCTTCCTCCTTCAGTGGACGAGCGGATCGCTCACATTGATACGGCTCGACAGAGCCTGACTTCGGCACTTTCCGCACTGAATGAGATGAAGGAGGAGGCGACGCAGCGAAAATCCGATCTTGAGGCACTCTTGGAAAATCTGAAGAGTGTAAAGTTCGAACACCAGAGTGAGGCGCAAAAGCTCGAATCCATTAGAAGAATGAAGGCGGAGGAGATTTCTGGATTCCAAGAGATGGCGGGAATTGGAAGTAAGAATGTTGAAAGAATTATAGGATTTGTAGGAGGTATATTTGCCTCGTTGATAGCGACTGCGCTTTGGGTTTTCTTTTCTCGTGCTTTCTCGTGAGATGATTGACGGCGACATGATCCTCATCACCGGCCACGTCATCCTCACCCCCGAGCATCGCGAGCGCATGATCGCGCTGGGCGTCGAGCATAGCGCGCGGTCGCGGGCCGAGCCGGGGTGTCTGGCGCATAATTGCCATATCGATGTGGAAAACCCCGACCGCCTCGTCTTCGTCGAGGAGTGGGAAAGCATCGACGCGGTCCACGCCCATTTCGCGGTGCCCGCGTCGGGCGCCTTCGTCGCCGAAATGCGCGCCCTGTCGCCGCAACCGCCAGCGATCCGCATCTATGCCGCCGACGACATCACCGCGAAGCTGATGGGCTAGGAGCGGAACTTCCGCCCAAAGGGTGGGAGTAGCATATTTCGTCGTCATGCCGGGCTTGACCCGGCACCCGCCTTGCCCTTCAGAATAGGCAGGCCCCGGATCAAGTCCGGGGTGACGAGGGAAGCACGGGGGTTTCGGGACATATGAGCGGGTTCGAATTCGTCTTTTCGCTGTTCGGGCTGATCCTCGGCCTCGCGCTCGCCGAGGGGCTGGGCGGGCTGGCGCGCGCGCTCAAGGCGAGCCACCGCGTCCGCATCGGCTGGCCGACCGCGCTGCTCGGGCTGTTCGTGTCGTGCGACGTCGTCACCTTTTGGATGTACGGCTGGGCGGTGCGCGACCTGATCCCGATCAGCTGGCCGGTGCTGTTTGGCGGCTTCCTCGTCACCGCGCTCTATTATGTCGCGGCGTCGCTGGTCTTTCCCGACGATCCCGAGGAATGGACCGACCTCAATGCCCATTTCGACAAGCACCGCCGCAAGGTGATCGGCGCGCTGCTGCTCTGCAATGTGGCGCTGTTCGCGACGGTTATCTGGCTCGACGGCTTTCCGCCGCTGACCCTGCGCAGCCTGGTGATCGCCTGGAGCTTCTTCCCCGTGTCGGCGCTGGCGATCGCGGCGAAGGATCGGCGGGTGACGCTGGGCTGCCTGGTGTGGCTGATCGCGCTCTATCCGCTGTCGGCGGTGTGGGGCGCGGGTTAGCTCCCCTCCCATTTATGGGAGGGGTTGGGGAGGGCCGGTTCGCCGCTCGATCCGATGGGACAAGCCCTCCCCAAACCCCTCCCGCAAGCGGGAGGGGCTTAAGTTCTTAAAGCGCGACGAGGTTGACGGCGCTGGTCTTGCCCTTGCGCGGGTCGGTTTCCTCGTCATAGCTGACCTTCTGATTGTCCTTCAGGTCGCCGAGGCCCGAGCGTTCGACCGCCGAGATGTGCACGAAGACGTCACCGCCGCCGCTGTCGGGGGTGATGAAGCCATAGCCCTTGGTGCTGTTGAACCATTTGACGGTACCGGTAGCCATTTTTAGATATCTCCACGAACTGCGTGGACGATATGCCGACGCGTTGCCGCAGCCTTTTGCCATAAGATGAACGGAAAGCCAGCGAGAAATGGCGATGGCGTGCTGTGTTTCAAACGAGGACGTTATCCCCCTCCCACTTGTGGGAGGGGCCAGGGGAGGGCCTGTTTCGCCGATAGGGAAGGTCACAGACCCTCCCCAAACCCCTCCCTGAAGGGAGGGGCTTCAAATTACTTCGCCGCCGCCAGCATCGGCGCCAGATATTGCCCCGTATAGCTGCGCGGGTTCTTCGCGACCTGCTCGGGCGTGCCCGCCGCGACGACCTCACCGCCCTTGACCCCGCCTTCGGGGCCCATGTCGACGATATGGTCGGCGGTCTTGATGACGTCGAGATTATGCTCGATCACGATCACGCTGTTGCCCTGTTCGACCAGCGCCTGCAGCACTTCGAGCAATTTGCGGACATCCTCGAAATGCAGCCCGGTGGTCGGCTCGTCGAGGATGTAGAGCGTCTGCCCGGTCGAGCGGCGCGACAATTCCTTGGCCAGCTTGACGCGCTGCGCCTCGCCGCCCGACAGGGTCGTCGCCTGTTGCCCGACCTTGATGTACCCCAGGCCGACGCGCACCAGCATCGCCATCTTCTCGCGGATCGACGGCACCGCCTTGAAGAACTCCGCCGCATCCTCGACGGTCATGTCGAGCACGTCGGCGATGCTGTACCCCTTGAACTTCACCTCCAGCGTTTCGCGGTTGTAGCGTTTGCCGTGGCACGTCTCGCACGTCACATAGACGTCGGGCAGGAAGTGCATCTCGATCTTGATGAGGCCATCGCCGGTGCAGGTCTCGCAGCGCCCGCCCTTGACGTTGAAGCTGAAACGCCCGGGTTTGTAGCCGCGCGCCTGGCTTTCGGGCAGCCCCGCGAACCAGTCGCGGATGATCGTGAAGGCGCCCGTATAAGTGGCGGGGTTCGATCGCGGGGTGCGCCCGATCGGCGACTGGTCGATGTCGATGACCTTGTCGCAATGCTCCAGCCCCTTGAGGCTGTCGTGCGGCCCCGCGACCATCCGCGCGCCGTTGAGTACGCGCGCCGCGCTGGCGTAGAGCGTGTCGATGATCAGGCTCGACTTGCCGCTTCCCGACAGGCCGGTAACGCAGGTGAAGGTGCCGAGCGGGATCTTGACCGTGACATTGTCGAGATTGTTCGCGCGCGCGCCCTTGAGCACGAGGTCGAAGCCATTGCCCTTGCGGCGGTGCTTCGGGATGTCGATCTTCTTCGCGCCGGTGAGATAGGCTGCGGTCAGGCTGTTCTTGTTCGCGAGCACCTGTTCGAGCGTGCCCTCGGCGACGATTTCGCCGCCGTGGAGTCCCGCGCCGGGCCCCATGTCGACGATATAATCGGCGTGCCGGATCGCATCCTCGTCATGCTCGACGACGATGACGGTGTTGCCGAGGTCGCGGAGACGCTTGAGCGTCGCGAGCAGCCGGTCGTTGTCGCGCTGGTGAAGCCCGATGCTCGGTTCGTCGAGGACGTACAGCACCCCCGACAGGCCGCTGCCGATCTGGCTGGCGAGGCGGATGCGCTGGCTTTCGCCGCCGCTGAGCGTCCCGCTGGTGCGGTTGAGGTTGATATAATCGAGCCCGACATTGTTGAGGAAGCCCAGCCGCGCGTTGATTTCCTTCAGGATCGCCTTGGCGATCTGCTGCTGGGTGTCGTTCAGTTTTTCGTCGAGGGTCGAGAACCATTCGAGCGCGTCGGCGACCGAGCGCTGCGCCGACAGGCTGATGTCCTCGCCGGCGATCTTCACCGCGAGCGGTTCGGGGCGCAGGCGTGCGCCGTGGCACGTCTCGCACGGCTGCGGCGTCTGATATTTGCTCAGCTCCTCGCGCATCCACGCGCTTTCGGTCTGGAGCAGGCGGCGGTTGAGGTTGCCGATGACGCCCTCGAACGCCTTGTGCGTCGTATAGCTGCGTTTGCCGTCCTTGAAGGTCAGTTCGACGGGCTTGCCGCCGGTGCCATAGAGGATGACCAACTGCACCTCGCCGGGCAGGTCCTGCCAGGGCGTCGTCAGGTCGAAACCATAGGCTTTGCCAAGGCTTTCGAGCACTTGCATATAATAAGGCGAGGGCGGGTTCGATTTCGCCCACGGCACCACCGCGCCCTTTTTCAGGCTCAGCGCATGGTTCGGCACTACAAGGTCTGGGTCAAACTCCTGCCGCTCCCCCAACCCGTCACACGCGGGGCAGGCGCCCTGCGGCGCGTTGAAGCTGAACAGCCGCGGTTCGATCTCGGCGATCGTGAAGCCCGACACGGGACAGGCGAATTTCTCCGAGAAGATCAACCGGTTCGCGGGGATGCCCGCGCCCTTCATCGCGCCGCCGGTGTCTTCCTCTTCGCGCCCCGGCACCGGGCCGTCGGCGAGGTCGACATAGGCGAGCCCCTCGGCGAGCTTCAGCGCGGTCTCGAAACTGTCGGCGAGCCGCGTGCCGAGGCCTTCGCGCACCGCGATGCGGTCGACGACGACCTCGATGTCATGTTTGTATTTCTTGTCGAGCGCGGGGGCGTCGCCGATCTCGTAAAATTCGCCGTCGATGCGGACGCGCGTGAAGCCGTCCTTCTGCCACTGCGCGAGTTCCTTCTTATACTCGCCCTTGCGGCCGCGAACGACGGGGGCGAGCAGATAGGCCCGCGTGCCCTCGGGCAATTCCATCACGCGGTCGACCATCTGGCTGACCGTCTGCGCGCTTATCGGTTCGCCGGTGGCGGGCGAATAGGGAATGCCGACGCGCGCCCACAGCAGGCGCATATAGTCGTAGATTTCGGTCACCGTCGCGACCGTCGAGCGCGGGTTCCGCGACGTCGTCTTCTGCTCGATGCTGATCGCCGGCGACAGCCCGTCGATATGCTCGACGTCGGGCTTCTGCATCATCTCGAGGAACTGGCGCGCGTAAGCCGACAGGCTCTCGACATAGCGCCGCTGGCCCTCGGCATAGATGGTGTCGAAGGCGAGGCTCGACTTGCCGCTACCCGACAGGCCGGTGATGACGACCAGCGCGTCGCGCGGCAGGTCGACGTTCACGCCCTTCAGATTATGCTCGCGCGCACCGCGCACGGAGATGTGGGTGAGACTCATGGGAGGGGTGTGTTCCAGATTTGTTCTTTGCGCGCAAGGGGGCGCGTTCGCTTGAAGATAAGAACAGCTGGGCTGACTCGCAATGTATTGGGGCGCCGCCACCGCGGAATGACGTCGCGCCGTGATTCCGTCGAGAATGCGGATTCGCTATGTGTCGTTGTCGATCGAAATATCCGCCTCGATCATCGGCGATGCGACGACAATCGTCTGGCCCGACAGGCCCCTCAGCCGCACAGTATACCGTTCATCGGGCAGAATTCGGGCAATTTCGCCGGGCCAGTAAGCATCAGTGCCAAGTCGCCGGACACGGATCGCGCTGCCCACCGGAAAATCGGCATTCGAAACCATGAGCGCCGCGGACAAGTGGATATCGGCAGAGTTGGTGACGGGGTATTCGCCGGGCGCATCGACTCGCTTGACCCCAACGTACTGCATTAATTCCGACCAAGGCTTCACCACAACGGCCGAGCGCCACACGCCGGCAAGCCTTGCCTCAACCAAATCATCCGGCTTATAGTCCTTAAGGTTCATGGCCCCGTCCCATCCCCGCTGCCCGGCGTCGAACCGGAGTATGTCGATTTGTTGGCCGCGATCGTCGCATTCACGATGCCTGTCGCCGCCCCGTCACCCGCTCTTAGTTTTGCAAAATTGGCAACCACCGTATCGCCGATCTGGAAAAGGCTGTTCCGAAACGCTTGGTTTTTGGCGGCATCGGCGGCGATCGCAATTTCGGGGTCGGATAGCAAACTGTCTGGCGTAAAGGCGATTTGAGACGGAGCACCACCCTGTCCGGGCGTCAGCGCCACCGGCGCTCCATATGCCGCGGCGACCGTGGACACCGCTAGCGTCGATAACTTCTTTACCATGTCCGCAGTCGCACGTCCATCGAACACAAAACCTTTCACCGAAAAATCGGCCGTATTATTCAATTTCAGGGCGACGCTGGTGTTGCCTCCAAAGCCGCGACCAAACGCATGGTTGTAGTTCGGCGCCCAAGCCGAATCTCCGGCTCTCGTAACGAAATAGGCGTGCGGCAGATAATTTAATAACGTGCCGTCACCGACCACAGACGGCGAAGCCGACTGCGTTACTTGTTTTTGAGCGATGTCTTCTGCCGTTTCTGCCTGAACTTCCAACTTGGGATATTTTAGATTGGAGCAAGTTCCAATTCGCTCTGCGGCCACATAGCCTCGTATATTCTCGGCATGCTGGTCATAGGCCATCTGCCAGATCATCAGCGCCGCTTTTGCCTCATCGGGAAGCGGCGTAGCCCACACGTTCTGCGAATTACGAGATTGTTGAAACCCGCTCAGTCCCGCGAAAGACGAAAGCGACGGAATGGACGCGCGAGCCTGTTTATCAGCTTCTTCCAGGGCCGGACGCTCACGATCGATGATGCGATGAATAGGTGAGAGATCGGCTTTCAAGCTTCTCAACAAGGTGTTGGCATCCGCCGCGCCGGCGGCTTCGTTAGACGCTATTTTCAAGTCATAGCAGGTATCGACAAAAGCGATCATGCTGGCTTGGGAGACCGACAAAACGCGCCCTGCTCTCGAATGTCCGCCGCTCGCTAGTTCGTTAATGTCTTGCAACATGCGGGCCTCGGTTACCGCTGCTGCGGCGTAGGCCGGATTCATCACATCCACCTGAACGGTCAGATTGCTGGTACAACCACAAAGCAAAAAGAATGCGGTTACCAAAATGGGGAAGAGGCGGCTCATTGTTGAAGCCCGCGGGGCTGCCTTGCGAACCATGCGTTCGCCTCGGCGATGGTTGTGAACCCGGGTGGCGCCTGCGGCGCTATCCCAGCTGCCGCGGCGCGCAGGATCGCAAGCCAGCGTTGCTCCTGCTGTGCCGGCGTGAGCGGGGCACCTGCGGCGCCCGTTATTTTTGACAGCGCATCGATCGTATCCATCGTTGCACGCCGCTGCTGCGTAGTGGTGGAGGTCGTCGCTTCGATAATGGCTGCATCCCTGCGCTTCTCTTTGGTTGCGAGATACATAACCGACTGCATGACGACGTCGCTTTCGCTGAAAGCACCGATGGTGTTCGCGATCGCGTCGGCGTTTGTGCTCAGCAGCAGTACGAAGGCACCTTTTTTTCCGCTGTCATTTCCGATCGGGATCGTCGCGAGCCGTTGTTCACGTTTGGCCGCGCACGCCGCGGGATCGAGGTCGGCGCAGTCGAATCCGTTAAAAAAAGAAGGTGCGGCGCCGAAGCCCTTCGAACTGTCCAGCGGTGTCGATTGCACTTCGTTAAAGAACAGGTCGATGGCGCGTTCATCATAGTATCCCGACAGATAACGGGCGTTGGTGTTGATTGCCTCTCCGCTCACTGTGACGCGGAATATATTGACGACTTCGCCGTTACTTTTGTCGACTGTCGCGAAATGATGAACATCGCCAAACGTCGCGGTGCACCCAGGCAATCCGACCATTATGGCCAATCCTGCAAGATAGCAGCGAACCGCTGTCTTTCTCATATGCTCTCCCCCCGAACAGCAGTAAATATTGTGCTCCACGCTGCAACCTAAAATCTTTATCACCCAGACCGCACGCGAATTCAATCTTCGATACACTAATTCGATCCCTTCGTCTAACGGCTACGCTATTTGATTGCGCCTGGTCGCGGCATTGTCAGAAGACGGGTGAAGACCGAGCACGGCGTATGAAGCCGCCGATTTATCGCGCCAATTATCGTTCAAGTGGCGGCACTCGATCTTCCACCAAACAGCCAGGATATTCGACGAATGCCTGGGCGGTTCGCTTGACCCCTGCAGGTTGCGAGCAGACAAGCAAAGCTATGTTGCCTGCGCGACGTGTTCGCGTGGCAAGCAAAGGAGCTGGGGAATGAAGAAATTTTTGACGGGGGCCGCGGGCCTTGCGATTGCGGCGACGTTGGTCGCGGTGCCAGTATTGGCGAACGACATGGCGCCCTTCGCGTCGCTGAAGGCCGAGGCGGGCGAGGCGTCGGCGAAGGATGATGCGTCGCTCAAGGCCTTGACCTTCGGCGCTTGGGGCGTCGACCTCGGCGCGCGCGACACGTCGGTGAAGCCGGGCGACGATTTCGACCGTTTCGCCAATGGCGGCTGGTTCGCCAAGACCGAGATTCCGGCCGACCAGGCATCGGCGGGAGTCGATTACGATGTGTATAACCTGACCCAGCGCCAGCTGCGCCAGGTCGTCACCGGGGCGCCGGGGACGAGCCAGGTCGGGGGATTGTACCAGAGCTTCACCGACGAGGCGCGGGTCGAAGCGCTCGGCGCCAAGCCGCTGATGGCCGATCTCGCGCACGTCGCGGCGATCAAGGACAAGGCCGAAATGGCGCGCTTCATGGGCGCGTCGCAGGGCGCCTTCGGCATGACGATCGTCGGCGGTGGTCCTTACGCGGACACCGACGATCCGACGATCAACGTGCTGTGGCTGGGGCAGGGCGGGCTGGGCCTGCCCGAGCGCGAATATTATCTCGACGACCAGTTCAAGCCTCAGCGCGACGCGTACCGCGCCTATATCGTCCGCACGCTCGGCATGACGGGGACCAAGAACCCCGAAGCCGCCGCCGACGCGATCCTGGCCTATGAGACCGAGATCGCCAAGGTCAGCTGGAAGATCGCCGACCGCCGCGACATCGGCAAGATCAACAACCCGATGTCGTCTGCCGAACTCGCCGCCTATGCGCCGGGGCTCGACTGGGACGCGTGGTTCGCGGGGGCGGGGATCGCGCCGCAAAAGCGGATCATCGTCAACGAGACGACCGCGATCCGCGACATCGCCGCGCTGTACGCCAAGACACCGCTCGATACGCTGAAGCTGTGGCAGCAATTCCATGTCGCCAATCAGGCGGCGCCCTATCTGTCGAAGGCGTTCGTCGACAGCCGCTTCGATTATACCAAGGTGCTGAGCGGGGTCAGCGAACTGCGTCCGCGCTGGAAGCGCGGGCTGACCCTTGTCGACGGCAGCCTTGGCGAGCTGGTCGGCGAAACCTATTCGCACGAATATTTCCCCGCGAGCGCCAAGGCGAAGATGGAGACGCTCGTCGCCAATCTGAAGCTGGCGATGGGCGACCGGATTCGCGCCAACAGCTGGATGGCACCCGCGACCAAGCAGGCGGCGCTGACGAAGCTCGAGCGGATGGACGTGATGGTCGGCTATCCCGACAAATGGCGCGATTATTCAGGGCTGAAGATCGATCCGGCGGACCTTTACGGCAATGTGAAGCGCAGCGGTCAGTTCGAATATGCCTATGGCCTGTCGGACCTGAACAAGCCGGTCGACCGCAAGAAATGGTCGATGAACCCGCAGGAGGTGAACGCGTATAATGGCGGGCTGGAGAACAAGATCGTGTTCCCGGCCGGCATCTTGCAGGCTCCCTATTTCAGCGAGAGCGTCGACGATGCGGTCAATTATGGCGCGATCGGCGCGGTGATCGGGCACGAGATCGTCCATGGTTTCGACGACCAGGGGCGCAAGATCGACGCCAATGGCGCGGTGCGCGACTGGTGGACGCCCGAGGATGCGGCGCGCTTCGATGCGGCGGCCAAGGCGTTCGGGGCGCAATATGCGACCTATGAGGCGGCGCCCGGGGCGTTCATCAACCCCGACCTGACGATGGGCGAGAATATCGCCGATCTCGCGGGGCTGGAGGTCGCGTACGACGCCTATCACCGCTCGCTGGGCGGCAAGGAAGCGCCGGTGATCGACGGGCTGACCGGCGACCAGCGCTTCTTCCTCGCCTTCGCCCAGGCCTGGCGCGACAAGGCGCGCGAGGATTCGATCAAGCAGCAGGTGGCGAGCGATCCGCACAGCCCGGCGCGCTGGCGGATCATCGGGCCGGTACGCAACGTCGACGCCTGGTATACGGCGTTCGGCGTCGATGCCGGGGCCAAATATTATTTGAAGCCCGCGGATCGCACGAAGATATGGTGATCTGACATCCTTCCTGCCGCAAAGCGGTAGGGAGGGGGACCGCGCTCGAAGGGCGTGGTGGAGGGGCGGAGGCGTCGCGCCATTGCCCCTCCGTCAGCGCTCCGCGCTGCCACCTCCCCATGGCTGCGCCACAAGGAGGATATCTTCAGTCTTCCGGAACGACGGGGGCGGCGGTCGGCCGTCCCCGCAGCGCCATCACGCCCAGCGACAGCGCCGCGCCGACGATCACGAACAGCGCGGGAAAGCCTCCGAGCACCGACATCATGCGGATGCCGTCGAGCCCCGCCGCAGCGACGAGCACCATCGCGACCAGCCCGACGGTGACGCCCCAGACGATCTGGATCCACAGCGGCGCTTCGGGGCGCTCGGGGGTGATGCCGTGCGTCGACAGCGCGCTCATCGCCGACACATTGGCGTCGGCGCCCGCGACGTAAGACAGGAAGATTGCGAACAATACGATCGCGGTCACGACGGATCCGCCGCCGAGCGCGTCGAACAGGCGGAACAGTACGGGGTCGGGACCCTGCGTCGACAGGATCGCATAAAGGCTGGCACCGCTTTGCTGGTCGAGGATGATCGTCGCACCCGCGATCGCGGTCATCCACACCGCGCCGAACAGCGCGGGGAGGATCAGGTTGAACAGGATGAAGGCGCGGACGCTGTAACCGACCGCGAGGCGGCCGAGGAACAGCGCGGTCACCGGCGCCCAGGCGAACCAGTTCGCCCAGTTGAAGATCGTCCATTGCCGGTGCCAATCGCGGTCGACGTCGAGCCCGAGGTTGCGCGGTACGAAGGTGCCGACATAGTCGGCGCCGCCGCGCAGCGACAGGCCGAGCATCTCGGCGGTCGGTCCGGCGAGAAGCACGAAGGCGATGATCGCGAAGAAGATCCAGGTGTTGAGTACCGACAGCCCGGCGATGCCCTTCTGCAAGCCCGTCGCGGCCGAGATCAGGAAGCTGGCGACGATCGCGATCATGATGCCCCAGCGCAATCCCGGGCCGCCAGCAAAGCCGCCGAGCCCTTCGATTCCGCCCGCGAGCGCCAATATGCCGGCGCCCATCGACGCGGCCATGCCGGCGACGAGCGCATAGAGGCAGATGATGTCGATCCCCGATCCGACCGGTCCGTGGGCGCGCTGGCCGATCAGCGGAACGAACAGCGACGACAGGCTGAACGGTTCGCCGCGGTTGTAATAGACGAGCGCGAAGGCGAGCGCGGCGACGGTGTAGATCCCATAGGGCGTCAGCGTCCAGTGGAGGAACATCGTCGACATCGCGAAGGCCGCGGCGCCGTCGCTGCCCGGTTGCAGCCCCAGCATCGCGGGCGGGGTGTTGAGATGGAACAAGGGCTCGGCGGCGCCCCAGAACAGGATGCCGGTGGCGATGGTGGTGCACAGCATGACCGCGAACCAGCGCCAGCGGCCGAGCAGCGGCTTCGCATCGGGGCCGCCGATGATCGTCCTGCCGAGCGGAGACAGCGCGACGGCGGCGAGCAGGACGAGGAAAGCGACCCCCGCCACCGCGAAGACCGGGCCGAGCCAGAGGAGGACCCAGTCGTTGATCGCGACCTCGGCCTCGAAAAAGGCCGCGCGCTGCCACAGGCTGAACCCCACCGCCGCGGCAAGGATAGCGAGCGGTACGAAGAAGACCGGGCGGTTGATGCGGCGCGGCAGTGCGGCTGGCAAAGGCTGGTGTCGCTTGACAGGGGGAAGGGGCGCCCAGCATGACGTGGCGGGCGCGATCGGTCAAATCCGGGCGGAACGGCCAGCGTGCATGCGCGTTTGAATCGACGGACAAGACTCGCAAGGAGAGCTTCGATGACCAGGAAGATTTTGACGGCGGTTGGCGCATTGGCGCTGATCGCCGGGACGCAGGCCGCGGCGTTTGAGCCGCTGCCCGACGGCACCACGACCGAGGAACGGGCCAGCACCGCGCGGCTCAACGCCGAACAACGCGCCCGCGCCGAGGCCGAGCGGGCAGCTTATGAACATCAACTCGCCACCATCGCGCAGCAGGAAGCCAATTCGCAGGCGACCTTCGCGCAGGAAACCGCCGACTATGAAGCGGAAAAGGCGCGGGTTGCCGCGATGTCGGCCGAAGAGCGGATCAAGTGGGAGGCCGACGTCGCAGCATGCAAGGCCGGCGACACGACGCGTTGTGCGCCGCCCGCGGTGCCGCCGCAGCCCTGACCGCGGACCAGTCACCATGGCCCACCTTTTATTGCGGGGGCGCGGTTCCGACCGGCGGCATTTCGGCCGAAGGCGTCGTTGCCATCACGATGGGCGGCGCGCCGCTTTCCGGTTGTGACGACGCCGGGGGTGAGGGCGGCTGTGCCTGTGCGGTGGGGACAGGCGACTGCATCACGATAATCTTCGCAGCGTCGGGATCGTCGAAGCTGCCGCCGTAGCGATAATCGTCGGCCGGTTCGTCGGCATAATCGATCGCGACGGCGCCGAGTTCGCGAAATTCGCCGTCCATTCGGTCTTCGCGGGCGAATTTCGCGCGCATGCCCGATCCATATCCCTCGCCGCAGCCATCGCAAGGCACGACCGGCCGGGTTTCGACCCGCAAGGCGTCGGGGTTGCCGGTGAGCTCGGCATAAGAGGCGCCGTCATCGCGGCCGCCGTTCATCCCGCCGGTCGCCATCTGCCCAAGCAACAGGCCACCGATGGCGCCGAGGCCGGCGACCCCCAGCCATGCCAGGACTTTGAGCGGTGCCCCTTTTTCGGTCATGGCCGATAAACGCGGCGGGATCATTCGGGTTGCATCGTCGATCGTGTGCGCCTTTGGCCATTCGTCGACGACCGAACGCGCTTCGTCTGCCAATCGAGCGCTCGTTCCAGCCGGTCGAACCCCGACTGCGCGGCGCGGGAAAAGCCCATATCTCTTCAAATGCGGGATACGGGGGCGGTGGCCTTCCCCGGTCCAGGTCCTCGTATCCCGCATCCCCCAAGAGAGGACTCCCCCATGGCGAAACTGACCCTGATCCTGCTGGCGGCACCCATCGCGCTCACCAGCCTTTCCCTTCCTGCCGCCGCGCAGGAGAAAAAGACCGTGATCGTTCGCTACGACGATCTCAATATTTCGAGCGTGTCGGGTCGCGAGCGACTGAACACGCGCGTCAAGATGGCGGTGCGCGACGTTTGCGGCACCCGCCTCGCGCAGGGGCTGCGTGCCCAGCAAAAGGCACGCTATTGCGAAGATATCGCGATGAACGACGCCGACGTGAAACTCGCCGCGCTGTTCAACGGCGACGGCACGGCGCTCGCCTCGCGCGGCCCGGTGATCGTCGCCGCGCCCTGACGATGTCCCACGGCCATTGGCCGGAAAAGAAGGCGGTCATGCCCCAGCATGGCCGCCTTTTTGCGTAAGGGACCCGGAATCGTGCGACGAGCCGACGCTTGGTCTGCTGAAAAGATTTGCGGAGCCCAAATTCCATGGGCAATAGATGATTCATCTTGTTTTTTCGGGGGAAATTTGGGTGGCGGAAATTGTTGGCGGCCCGAGCGACGACACGCTGAACGGCACGGCGGACGCCGACACGATCATCGGCAATGACGGCAACGACAAGATCGATGGCATGGGCGGCGCCGACACGATCCAGGCAGGGGCCGGCGACGACATCATCTATTCTTCGGCGACCGCTCACAATGTCGCCGGCGACACGATCGACGGCGGGGAAGGCTTCGACACGGTCCAGGTCCGGACCGCCGGTCAGAATATCAGCCTAGTGAGCTTCATCAATATCGAGGCGCTTGTATCGCCCTTGGGCTCCTCAGGCCTCGCGACGCGCGTTACCGCCGCGCAGCTCGATGGCCTGATTTCGCTCTCGGGCATGTTCGAAATCGTCGATGGAGGGACGATCTCGCTGGCGGGCGCGCGACTCGGCAACGGGACGGCCATCCGCTTTTCCAATGTCGCGACGACGCTCGATCTAAGTTCGGCCGCGGTCGTCGGACCTAATAGCCTGATCGACGTGATCGTCCACGGCGGTACCGGCAATGACAGTATTACCGGCAGCATTTCTAACGACGTCATCTCTGGCGGCGGCGGTAACGACACGCTCGAAGGCGGCGACGGCAACGACAAGCTCACTGGCGGCGCCGGGGTCGATATCATGCGCGGCGGGGCTGGCGACGATACGCTGGTGATCCAAAGCATGTCGGAGGTGAACAGCGCGGAAGTCTATGAGGGCGGCGCGGGGTTCGACACCCTGTATTTCGATGGATTTTTCGGTCTGGGGCAATTCGATCTCACCGGTCTGACGCTGTCCGGGATCGAGCGGGTTTCGGATGGCTCCAGTTTCTCCAACTATGCCCATCTGACGATGCGGATAGCGCAGGTCGATCTGTTGACCGAGATCGACGCCAATATCGTGCTGTTCGACGGCGGAACCTTGTCGCTCGCCGGTGTCACGCTGACGGGCGATGCGATTTATTCGAGCAATAGCGCGACGACGGTCGATGCGAGCGCTGCTGCCGCGGGTTTTCTCCGCTACATCGGCGGAACCGCGGCCGACGACGTTACCGGCACTGCGAACCGCGATAACCTCAACGGAGGCGGCGACGACGATATCATCAGGGGCGGGCTCGGGAACGACAGGCTTCAGGGTGGAAGCGGCGTCGATCGGCTCTATGGCGGCGACGGCGACGATCAACTTTATATCGGCAACGGCGAAGGCGTCGCGGGCGAAGTCTATGATGGTGGAGCCGGGATAGATACGCTGTTCGTTGTCGATACCATCGACCTGCGGACCGTATCGATTTCGGGCATCGAAGAGATCACGTCCGGCGGCGCGGAGGGGCGTATCACGATCGGCATCGCGCAACTGACGGGTCTGCAGCGTGCGGTGGGCGATTTCCAGCTCGCCGAGCCCGGCAACCTGGTTCTCGCCGCCGACGGGGTCGACCTCAGCCAAAGCCGGCTGAGGACTACCGACACCGCAACGATGATCGATGCGCGGGCGCTCGGTTACGGTCTCCGGATACACGGCGGAGCGGGGAACGATGTCCTGCTCGGCGGTTTGGGAGCGGACGTGCTCGAAGGCGGCGGCGGCATCGACCGTCTCGACGGGGGCGACGGCGACGACCTCCTGCACCTCGGCGGATCCGACTACGTGTCGGGTGCCTATGTATTTACGGGCGGCGGCGGCTTCGATTCGCTTTCGCTGTTCGTCGGGGATTTCGATCTGACGCGGGCGACGGTGACGGGCATCGAGTCCATCCACTATAACTCTGCTTCTTCCGACAATATTTTTATGATCTCGGTCGCACAGATGAACGCGCTGACGGCCTTCCGTGCCAACGGGCGTGTCCAGATCGCCGATGGTGGCACGATTTCGATGAACGGCAGGACGTTCAGTGCATCGACCGTCGTTCTGTCCAATGCTGGCAATATCTTCGATCTCACGAGCGCTACGGCGAGCCGGGTCCATGTCGTGGGCGGCACGTCCGCCGACACCGTCACCGGCAGTGCCTTCAACGACTACCTGTTGGGCGGCGGCGGTAGCGATGTGTTGAATGGGGCAGACGGTGCGGACATGCTCGAGGGCGGTGCCGGGCGCGACACGTTGCGCGGCGGCCTTGGGGACGATACGCTGGTGATCGGTACGATGTCGGAAACGGTAGCGGGCGAGATTTACGACGGCGGGGACGGCTTCGACACGCTATTCTTCCTTGTCGGTGCCGACGGGTATGATCTTTCGAACATCACTTTGACCAGCGTCGAGGAACTGCTCGTCAACGGCGGCCGCCTGTCGCTGACCGCGGCGCAGCTCGACCAGGCAACCTCGATCCATGTGGGGACCTATATCCTCACGACCGCGGGCTCGGTCTCGATGAACGGTGTGTCGTCGCGCGGATCGACTTTCTTCCTGTCGGACCTGGGCAACGACTTCGACCTTACCGGCTTCCTGCCCGGCTCGGGCACCGTCACAGGCGGTGCCGGCGACGACCGGATTACTGGTGCGGGCGGCGCCGATACGCTGTTCGGCGGCGGCGGGAACGACATCATAGCCGGTGCCGGGGGCAATGATGTCATCGATCCGGGTACCGGCGTCGACCGCGTCAGTGGCGGCGGCGGTGCCGACACCATCGTCTTCTCCGCGGCCTCGTCGTCGAGCACACCGACGGGTATCGGCCTGATCGACGGCGGTGCGGACGCCGACACCATCGATTTGCGCAACGTCGGCCCCACCGCGGCGGGGACGATCGAGGCCGAGCCGGGGCGGTTTGCCTTCGGGATCATCGTCGGCAGCCAGCGCTTCGAAGTGACCGCAGTCGAACGCATATTCTTCGGCAATGGCAACGACACCATCGGCGTGCCGCCGGGCTATACCGGCACGATCGACCTGCGCGCCGGGGGTGGCAACGACATAATCACCGCCGAGGGTTCTTCCAAATTCTATGGCGAGGACGGCGACGACAGTTTCTTCCTGTCGGGCGTGTTCGGGCGCACCGCGTCGGGCCTCGTCGATGGCGGCGCCGGACGCGACCGGCTCGATCTCAATATCGCTTTCACGGTCGATCTTACGACGGCGATCGCCCGGGCGGGCGATGCGACCTATTCGGTGCGCGGCTTTGAACATATCCGCGCGGCAGCGACCGGCGGCTACCTGACCACCATCCTCGGCTCTGCGGCGGCGGAAACGATCGAAGTCAATGCGCAGTTCGATGACGGGTCGGTCGGCGTGGTCTTCGACGGGCGCGGCGGCGACGATATCCTGAACGGCAGCAAGGGGGCCGACGAACTGCGCGGCGGCGGCGGTAATGACGTGATCGACGGACGGGCGGGCGCTGACCAGCTTTTCGGCGGCCTCGGCAATGATATTTTCCATGTCGACCGCACCGGCGATATCGTCTTCGAAAATGCCGGCGAGGGGACCGATACCGCGATCGCCACGGGCAGCTTCTACCTCTACGCCAATATCGAGAATCTGACGCTTGCGGCAGGCGCGGGGAATATCTTCGGGGTCGGCAACGAACTTGCCAACACGATCCTCGGCAACGAAGGCGAAAATCTGCTGATTGCAGGCGCGGGCAAGGATGTTGTCCGCGGCGGCGGCGCGCGCGACGCGATCTTCGGCGAGGACGGCGACGACCAGCTGTTCGGTGACGAGGGGATCGACTATCTTGTCGGCGGGACCGGCAACGACGTCATCGACGGCGGAGCCGACGCGGACGAGATTTATGGCGAGGACGGCAATGACACGCTGATCGGCGGGACGGGCTTCCACACCGACATCCTCGTCGGCGGCATCGGAAACGACATCTTGCGCGGCGACAGCACGCTCGGCGATTACGACCTGCTCTATGGCAATGAGGGCGACGACCGCTTTTACGTCGATACGCCCCACGATCTGGTGTTCGAGCAGGCGGGGCAGGGCGTCGATACAGTCTATGCCAATATTCAGGGTGCCGGCTATTATCTCTATGCCAACATCGAGAATCTGGTGCTGGAGGGCAACACGCCGTTCGGCGTCGGCAATAACCTCGACAATCGTATCACGGGCAATGCGACCGGCAACTATCTGCTCGGCGGCGCGGGGAACGATGTATTGAACGGGATGGGCGGCAACGATGTGCTGTTCGGTGAAGCCGGCAACGACATTTTCGTCTTTACCCCAGGTTCGGGCGCCGACGTCATCGGCGACTTCACGCGCGGGCAGGATCGCATCGACCTCAGCGCGCTTGGCATCACCGGGCTGGGCCAGATCAGCGGCGGCTTTGTGCAGGACGGCAATGTCGGCGCGATCCTGCTCGCGTCCGGCGACGTGATCGTGCTGCACAATGTCCAGATGGGCACGCTCACGGCGGGCGACTTCATTTTCGCCAGCGGTTCCGCGAAGGTGGCCGACTTGTCGGATAAGGCGATGGATGCCTTGCAAACCTTGGAATTCGGTAGCGATGCCGCGCTGTTCGGCGCCGATCAGGGGGCCGAAATCTGGCTGAGCTACCTCAATCGCGAGGCCGTGATATTCGGGTAGCCGGCGGCGGGTCAGTTCTGCATGATCGCCTTGACGTCGTGGAGGTAGGTGCGTCCGATACGGTGGACGCCGCCTTCGCCCAGATCGACGCTCCAGGCGCCGTCGCCATGATGTTTGAGCCCGACGATACCCTCGCGGCGGATCATCTTAGACCGGTGGATCCGCATGAACTGGTCGGGGTCCATGCGCGCTTCGAGCGACTTGATCGTCTGATGGATCAGCCAGCTACGCGCGCCGACGTGGAGCCGCATATAGTCGCGTTCGGCCTCGATCAAATCGACCTGGCCGGCGTCGATGCGCAGCATCTCGCCGCGGTTCTGGACCCAGAATTCGCCGATCCACTTGCTCTTGGGTGAGCGGGTGCGGTCGGTCGTGCGCCATTCGCGTACACGGCCTAACGCGCGGCCGAGCCGGTCGGGGGATACCGGCTTGAGCAGATAGTCGACCGCCGCGACGTCGAAGGCGGCGACGGCATATTGGTCGAAGGCGGTCACGAAGATCACCGCCGGCGGATTGTCGAGCTGGTCGATCGCGGCGGCGACGTCCAGACCGTTCAGCCCCGGCATCGCGATGTCGCAGAGTACGAGGTCGGGCGCGAGCGCATCGACCAGCCGCAGCGCCGAGGCGCCGTCGGTCGCGGTGCCGACCAGCGACACGCCTTCCTGTTGCCCGGCAAGGATCTGGAGCCGTTCGATCGCGAGCGGTTCGTCATCGACGATCAGGGTTCTCAACGTCTGGATCATTTCTTCAGCACCCCTGCCTGGCGAAGGGCAGCCACAGCGAGACGACGAAGCCGCCATCGTCCGACTTGCCCCATTCGCAGCCCGCGGTCGGGCCATAGCGCGTCATCAATCGCTCGCGCACATTGCCGAGACCCAGGCCGGTGCCGGGTTCGGGAACCGGCGCCGCTGAATCGACATCGTTTTCGATACGCAGCACCAGCAGGCCGTATTCGGCGCTGGCGGTCAGGCGGATCGCGATCGTGCCCTTGCTGGGTGCGACGCCATATTTGATCGCATTCTCGATGATCGGTTGCAGGATCAGCACCGGAACGCACGCATGCTCCAGTTCCTTCGGCATCGTCACTTCGACGTGCAGCCGGTCGGGAAAGCGCGTCTGTTCGATGTCGAGATAGAGGCGCTGGAGCGCGATTTCCTCGTCGAGGCTGACGAGCTGTTCGGGGTCGATCGCGAGGCTCGAGCGCAGGAAGGAGGCGAGGTTCATGATCATCGTCTCGGCCTCCGCCTTCGAGCCGCGCAGGACGAGGGTCGACAGCGAGTTGAGCGTGTTGAACAGGAAGTGCGGATTGACCTGGTAATGGAGCGCACGAAGCTGCGCGGTCTGCGCCTCGATCCGATAGCTGTCGGCGCGCCGTTCGACCGCGTGCATCTCGTTCGCATAGCCGAAGGCGACATAGAGCGCCGCCCACACCGCGAAGAAGAAATACCAGCGGATCGAGCTGTCGAGGATCAGCACCGTTTCCCATGCGACCGGATATTTTTCCTGTACTTCGGCGATGATCGTCTTGGTGTCGGGGCCGGGAAACCAATAGTAGAAGACCAGCAGGTTGATCGTCGCATAGAGAACCACCAGCGGAATCGCCGTCCCCAGGGCGGCGGCCAGCCTGGCGCCGAAACTCTTTGGCTGCACGCGCTGGAGCAGTTGATAGAGGACGAAGGTGCACAGAATGCCCGCGACGACGACGATCGCGCGCCGGCCGACGAACTCCCATTGGTCGGGCGCGCCGGTGAGCAGCGCGAGCCCGGTGGTAATGAGGAAATAGAGCATCCACATCGCGAGGATCGAGCCGATGGCGACGCGCGGATTGACGCGGGCATCGGAGGCGCGCCAGTCGGGCGCGGCGGCGAGGAATCTGGCGCGGCGATCGCTCTGGGCCAGTTTGCGGTCGGACATGTTCATTGGCGCCCTCCTATCGCAGCCCACGCAATAGCGCGAGTCGTCACCTGACCGCCAGTCGAAGGCGGGGGGAGGTTGGTCGAAAGCGCGGCCCGGCTCAACCGGCCGCCGCTGGCGCTCTCATCGCGCCGCGCCAGCCGCCGCGCCGGTACACCGCCCATGCCATCGCGAGCGAGGCAATCGAGGACAGCGGGAAGCTCCACCACAATATGTCGCTGCCGATCAGCGGGTAGCCGAAATAATAGATGCCGAGGCGGATCGGGAACATCGACAGGAACAGGATGATCAGCGGCGGCACCACCGAACCGTTGGCGCGCAGCGTGCTGATGAGGACGATCGTCGTGCCGAAGGGCAGGAAGGTCCAGGTCGCGATATACTGGATGTTGCGCGCGACATCGATCGCGTCGCTGCCGCTGCCGAGGAACAGCGCGAGCGCAGCGCGGTCGAAGAGCAGCAGCAGGACAATCAGCACCCCGGTCATCGCGAGATTGATCGCGATCCCGCTGTTGGTGACCGACGACACGCGATCCCAGCGCCCGGCGCCGATATTCTGCGCCGCCATCGAGCTGACCGCGGCGCCGACCGCGAGCGCGGGCATCTGGATATAGTTCCACAGCTGCAGCGTCGCGCCATAGGCGGCGGCGGTGACGAGCCCCTCGCGGTTGACCAGCCCGACCATGACGAGGCCGGCACCCGAAATGACGAGCATCTGGGCGCCCATCGGCAAGCCGCGCCCGATGATGAAGCGCAGCTCGCTCCATTTGGGAACCAGATAGGACAGTTCGTGCCCGCGCAGGCGCAGGACATGGTTCTTCGCATAGAACCAGCCGATCATGCCGATCAGCGCGATCGTGCCGGCAACGGCGGTCGCCAGCGCGCTGCCCGCGATGCCGAGGCGCGGGAAGGGGCCGAGGCCGAGGATGAGGATCGGGTTGAAGGCGATGTCGAGCACCACGGCGAGGATCATGAAGCGCAGCGGCGTCACCGCATCGCCGGCGCCGCGCGAGGCCATCATCAGCGTCACCGACAGCATCGAGGCGGGCACGGCGAGGAAGGTCACGCGCAGATAGTCGTGCGCGAGCGCAAAGGCCTCGGGCGGGGTTTTCAGCCAGTGCAGTATCTGATCGGACGCGAACCAGCCGACGATCGCGATGACCACCGAGAAGATCAGCGCGAGGCCGATGACGCCGCCGGTCGCCCGGCGCGCGGCGTCGACGTCGCCGCGGCCCATCGACTGGCCGATGAGCACGGTCGCCGCCATGCCGAAGCCGAAGAAGGCGCCGAACATCAGGAACATGATGATGTTGGCGTTGGCGGTCGCGGCGAGTGCGCTTTCGCCGAGGAACTGGCCGACCCAGATGGCGTTGACCGAACCCGACAGCGTTTGGAGAATATTCGACGCCAGCGTCGGCAGCGCGAAGAGAATCAGCGTTTTGGCGATCGGCCCCGTCGTCAGGTCCATCCGCCCGCCGCCGCGTGCGGTCTGGCGCGGCGGAACGGGATTGGCCGCCGGGTCGGCGGCGGCCGCAACCGGCGTCGGCGTGACGGGTGTCTCGCCGTCGCTCACCCCAGACGGGCCAGCGCGGCGGTCAGGCGATCGGCCTCGGCGTCCTTCGCGGCATGGTCGGCGCGCGCCTTTTCGACCGCTTCGGGCTTGGCGCGCTCGACGAAGGACGGATTGTTCAGGCGGCCGGCGAGGCCGTCGCGTTCCTTCGTCGCCGCGGCGAGCGTCTTGGTCAGGCGGTCGCGTTCGGCGGCGATGTCGATCACGCCTTCGAGCGGGACGGTGATCGTCTCGCCTTCGACGACGAGTTGTGCCGACGCACCGGCGGGCGCGGGGTCGAAGCTGACGGCTTCGAGCCGCGCGAGGCGGTCGAGCTGCGCCGCGAGCTTGTCGGTGCGGGTCCTGAGCGACGGCGGGAAGTGTGCGATGAGGCGGGCGCCCGGCGGGAGGCCGAGTTCGGCCTTGGCGGTGCGCAGTTCGCCGACGAGCTTGATCAGCCAATCGATATCGGCGCTGGCTTCGGTGTCGCGCACGGCGTCCGGTTCGGGCCATTTGGCGGTGATCAGCGGATAATCGGCGCGGTCGCCGAGCCCGGTCCACAGCTCTTCGGTGATGAAGGGCATGAAGGGGTGGAGCATGACGAGGATCTGGTCGAGCACCCAGCCGGCGACGGCCTTCGTCTCGTCGTCGATCGCACCCTTGATCAGCTCGAGATACCAGTCGCAGAAACGGTCCCACGCGAAGCTGTAAATCGTGTTCGCGGCTTCGTCGAAGCGGTAGTCGGCGAGCGATTTGTCCATCGCCGCGACGGTTGCGGCGACTTCGCCGATGATCCAGCGGTTGACCGGCAGCGTTGCGGCGGGGGCGGCGAGGCTGGTCGAGGCCGAAATGCCATTGGCTTCGCAGAAGCGCGCGGCGTTCCAAAGCTTGGTCGCGAAGTTGCGGTATCCGGCGAGGCGCGCGTCATCCATCTTGATGTCGCGGCCCTGGCTTTCCATCGCCGCCATGAAAAAGCGCAGCGCGTCGGCGCCATATTGGTCGATCAGCCCCAGCGGGTCGACGACATTGCCCTTCGACTTCGACATCTTCGCGCCGTCGGGCGCGCGGACGAGGCCGTGGAGATAGAGCGTCTTCCACGGGACATCGCCCATGAACTCCATCCCCTGCATCGCCATGCGCGCATCCCAGAAGAAGAGGATGTCGAAGCCCGAGATGAGGACGTCATTGGGGTAGTGGCGTTTGACGAGGTCGGTGTCTTCGGGCCAGCCAAGCGTTGCGAAGGGCCAGAGGGCGGAGGAGAACCAAGTGTCGAGGACGTCGGGGTCGCGATATAGCGGTATCTTGTTGCGATTGGCTTCCGCTAGATCGGCGTTGCTCGATACAGCGCTATCCCAATCCAGATATTCCAGCTCCGTTTCAAGGATCACGAATTCTTTTTCGGCGCCATAATAGCTTTGAAGCTGGCTCTGGAGTTCTTTTTCATCCGCCGCAACGAAAGCCACATCTTCGGTGGTCCATGTGATGTCAGTGATGGTCGCGTCTTCGGGTGCCTTCTTCGGCCCATACCAAGCCGGAATCCGGTGGCCCCACCATAGTTGGCGCGAGACGCACCAGGGCTGGATGTTCTCCATCCAGTTGAAGAAGGTCTTTTCCCATGTCTTGGGGACGATGTTGATGCGCCCGTCGCGCACCGCCGCCATCGGCGGCTGTGCGAGGGTTTCGGCGTCGACATACCATTGGTCGGTCAGCCAGGGCTCGATCACCACGCCGCCACGGTCGCCGAACGGCGTCTGGATCGTGCGCGGCTCGGCGTCATGCTCGACGCCGTCCTTGTCGACATGCGCGATGAGGAAGCCGGCTTCCTTCATCCGCGCCACGACCAGTTCGCGCGCGCCGTCGATGCCGTCGCGCTTGAAGCGGTGGAGGCCGAGATATTCCGCCGGGATCAGCCCGTCGGCGGTCTGGATGACGTTCGCGTCGCCGTCGAGCATGTTGAGCATCTCGCCGGGCTTGAACCCCGCGCGCTTGCCGACGTCGAAGTCGTTGAAATCATGTCCGGGCGTGATCTTCACCGCACCCGACCCCAGTTCGGGATCGGCATGTTCGTCGGCGACGATCGGGACGCGGCGACCAGTGATCGGCAGCGTCACAAACTTGCCGATCACGCTTTGGTAGCGCGCATCGTCGGCGTTCACCGCGACCGCCATATCGGCAAGCATCGTTTCAGGGCGCGTCGTCGCGACCTCGATATAGTCGCGCCCATCGTCGAGGGTCACGCCGTCAGCGAGCGGATATTTGAAGTGCCAGAAGCCGCCCTGGATTTCGTGCGTTTCGACCTCGAGGTCCGAAATCGCGGTCTTGAGCTTCGGGTCCCAGTTCACCAGCCGCTTGTCGCGGTAGATCAGCCCCTTTTTGTGGAGGTCGACGAACACTTTGACCACCGCGGCGGTGAAATGCGGGTCCATGGTGAACTGCTCGCGGCTCCAGTCCATCGAACAGCCGAGGCGGCGGAGCTGGCCGGTAATCTGGCCGCCGCTTTCGGCCTTCCACTGCCACACCTTGTCGATGAAATCTTCGCGGCTGTAATTGGTGCGCTTGTCCTGCCGCGCTTCGAGTTGGCGTTCGACGACCATCTGCGTCGCGATGCCGGCATGGTCCATGCCGACGACCCATAAGGCATCCTTGCCGCGCAGGCGTTCGTAGCGGACGAGGACGTCCTGCAGCGTGTTGTCGAGCGCATGGCCGATGTGCAGCGCGCCGGTGACGTTCGGCGGCGGATTGACGATCGTATAGGGTGTCGCGTCGGGGCGCGCGGGGCGAAACAGCCCGCGGCTTTCCCACTCATGGGCCCATTTCGCCTCGATAGCGGCGGGATCGAATGTTTTTTCCATCGGCATAATGCGCCGCGCTTTGCCAGCCATGGTGCGGCGCGGCAAGGGGGAACCATCCCATTCTCGTCATGGCGGACGCGAAGATCGTCGCCCCCGCGAAGGCGGGGGCCGTTGTCGGCCTTATCCCCCCTCGCTGCGTAGAACTCCAGCGGCCCCCGCCTTCGGGGGGGCGACGTAGAATGCCTATTTCTTCAGATAGCTGCCGAGCCAGTCGAACACCGTGCCATACCATTGCACGCTGTTCTGACCCTTCAGCACCCAATGATTCTCGTCGGGGAAGACCAGCAGTTGCGACGGGATGCCGCGGCGCTGGAGGGCGGTGAAGCTGGCGATGCCCTGCGTATAGGGGATGCGGAAATCCTTTTCGCTGGTGATCACCAGCATCGGGGTCTTCCACTTGGCCACGTGATTGACCGGGTTCCATTTTTCATATTCTTGCGGAACGTCGTAATAGGTGCCGCCATGCTCCCACTCGTCGAACCATAGTTCCTCGGTTTCATAGGCCATGGCGCGGGCGTCGAAGACGCCGTCGTGCTGGACGAGGCATTTGAAGCCGTCGGGCCATTGGCCCGCGATCCAGTTGGTCATGTAGCCGCCATAGGAGCCGCCGAGCGCGCAGGCGTTGGTCACGTCGAGCGACATATCCTGCTTGCCCGCCGCGGCGAGGCCGAGCTTCAGATCCTCAAGTGGCTTGCCGCCCCAATCCTTGTTGATGCTGTCGGTGAAGGCCTGACCGTAGCCGGTCGAGCCGTGGAAATCGATCGTCACCGCAGCATAGCCCGGTGCTGAGAACAGCCGCGGGTTCCAGCGCGTCGACCAGCCGTTGCCGAAGCTCGACTGCGGGCCGCCGTGAATCAGGAAGGCGACGGGCAGCTTGCCCTCGGCCTTCGCGGGCTTGACGATCTGGCCCCAGACGGTGTCGCCGTTCGCGCCCGCGAATTGCAGCCGCTTGACGTCGACGGGATCGATCTCGGCCATTTGCGCCTTGTTGACTTCGGTCAGCCGGGTAACCTTGCCCTTGGCGTTGCGGACGAACAGCTCGGTCGGGTCGGCGATGCTGTTGCGGCTGTAGAGCAAAGCGCCGCCCGGCAGCGGGGTGACGTCGCCGATATTGCCTTCCCACTGGTCGGTGGTGGCCTTGAGCTTTTCGACCTTGCCGGTCTTGGCATCGACCTTGAACACCGGATGATCGAGTACATCCTGCGCGGTGACATAGAGCGACTTGCCGTCGGGGGCCCAGACGATCGAGGCGACCGAGCGATCCCAGGCGTCGGTCAGCTTGCGCGTCTCGCCGGTCGACAGGTCGCGGAGCATGAGCACTTGGCGGTCGGCCTCATAGGTCGGCCGCGCCATTGCCGCGTACGCCAGAAACTTGCCGTCGGGCGAGGGGGTGGGCAGGGTGTCGGTCGCCGCATTCGCCTCGGTCAAATTCTGGGGCATCATCCGGCTGTCGACCAGCCAGCTGTAGATATCGAGGTTGGTCGACATCGGTTCGCCGCGGTCGGCCTTGCGCAGCGTGAAATAGACGGTGCGGCTGTCGGTCCCCCAGGCGAGTTCCTCGCCGCCGCCGAAGGGTTTGGAGGGGCTATCGCCGGTCACGCCGGCGTCGACCGCGCGCTCGGTCGTCGCCTTGCCGCCCACAAGGTTGAAGACGAAGGGGCGGCTGTAGGTGCCCGGCGTCTCCCATTCGTCCCAATGGCGGACGAAGCCGACGCCGTCCTTGTACAGGCGGCCGGTGCCGGGGCCGGGCAGCGCGCCCTTGTCCTTGGCGTCGCAGCCGAAGGTCGTGCATTCCTTGGCGATGTCGCCCCAGGCGAGCAGCTTGGTGCCGTCGGGCGAAATCTTGAAGCCCGAAACGTCAGCCTTGGTATCGGTCACCTGCACGGCCGGCGTGTTCATCGACTGGAGGTCGATGCGCCAGAGCTGGCTCTTTCCCGAAGCGTTGGAGAGGAAGAACAGCATGCCGTCCTTGTGGAAGGCCGGGTCAGTTTCATTCTTGCCCGCGGTATCGGCGATCCGGACCGGCGCGGCATCCTTGGCGTTGCGATCGACGACCCACAGTCCGGTCGAGCGCTTATACGTCTCGGGCGCGGTCTCGGTCATCTGATAGACCACCCATCGTCCGTCGGGCGAGGCGGTCGGCGCGGCGACGCGCTTGAGCGTCGCGAGGTCGACTTCGGTCATCGGCCGGGCGAGGGCAGGGGTGGAGAGAGCGGCGGCGAGCGCGATCGCGCTGGGCAGGATGAAGTTACGCATGCAACGGCTTTAGCGATGCGGCGGGCGCGTTCAAGGACGAAGCGGCCGTCGCCGCCGTCCCTTTTTCGAGGCGACGGAAAAGCGGGCTTGCCGACGACAAATCAATCCTCTCTGGCTTTGTCGGCGCCCTGGCGCCATCGGCCCGCGCTCGAAGGAGAATTGCGTGTCGAAGCCCGAGCCGAGTCGTTTGTTCATTCCGCTGCTCGCCGGCGCGAGCCTGCGCGACCGGATGATCGGCAGCATCGGCGCGTTGATGGGCATCGGCCTTGCCGGGCTGATCTGCGCCGCGATGTTTCCGGCGTCGATGCCGTGGATCATCGCGCCGATCGGGGCGTCGGCGGTGCTGTTGTTCGCGGTGCCATCGAGCCCGCTCGCGCAGCCATGGTCGATCGTCGGGGGCAATGCCATCTCCGCGATCGTCGGTATCGTCGTCGCGCAGGCGGTGTCGACCCCGGCCCTCGCCGCCGCGCTCGCCGTGTCGACCGCGATCCTGGTGATGTCGCTGCTGCGCTGCCTCCACCCCCCGGGCGGCGCGGTGGCGCTGAGCGCGGTGCTCGGCTGGTCGACCTTCGGCAGCCATGTCGTCGACTTCCTCGTGCCGGTGCTGATCAATTCGCTCGTCCTCGTCGCGATCGGCATGTTTTTCCACCGCTTTTCGGGGCACAGCTATCCGCATCGGGCGCGGCCGGTGGACGGGAAGACCCTGGTTCCCGCGCCGTTGGGCCTGCAAATGGCGGACATCGACGCCGCGCTCGACGACCTGGGCGAGACCTTCGACATCAGCCGTGAGGATCTGGCGCTGTTGCTCGAGCGCGCCGAGGTTCATGCGGCGTCGCGGATGGGCAAAAGCTAGGGCGTTCAAGGGACGCTTTCGGTCTCTTCCTCGCCGGCCTTGTCGCACTGCTTGCGGCTTTTGGCCATCGTCTCGGATTTGCGCCATGCCGAGCGGAACAGACGGTCGCGTTCGGCTTTCGCGCCGAGATCGTAGCGTGCCTGGGCAACGGGGCGACCCATGGTGTCGCGTAGCGATAGCGTGACAGCGGACCCGGTTTCCAGGCGTTCATAGGGATCGCCATCCCAGTCGGTGTCGTCGAGCTGCGCCGAGGCGTAGCGAAAGGGGTTTCCGCCGATCTTGTAGGCGACGCCGAACGGTTCGGGCTCGACGCTCCAGCTGTCGCCGCCGTCCAACAGCACCCACATGGTCAGCCGCCGGAGCGCGCCGCCGGGGCCGCCGACGCTCGACACATCGCCGATCGCGCTGGTCAATTCGCCGATCGCCTCGGCGTCCGCATCGTCATATTGGATGACGAGACCGGGGTGACCCAAATCCTGATATTGGGGCGTGCTGGCGTCGAGCATCGGCGGCGCCCAGCTGACCGAGCGCGACCATATCTCGCCGTCGCTGTCGACCTGCGCGGTGATATCGACATGCGCGCCGCGGCTGCCCTTGGCGCTGGCCGTGCAGACCCATTCATCGTCGCCATATTGCGCCGCCGCGGGCGTCGAGGTGGTGAGCAGCGCGGCGACGACCAGCGCGCGGATCATCGGATCAGCACTCCGCCCTTCATCACATGATCGATCTTTTCGAGCGCGCCGATGTCGGTCAGCGGGTCGGCCTTGACCACGACCATGTCGGCATAGCGCCCCGGCACGAGGACGCCGATGTCGGTACGGCCCATTTCCTCGGCGGCGCGCCCGGTGGCGGACTGGATCGCCTGCATCGGCGTCATGCCATAGCGCACCATATAGGCGAACTGGCGGGCGTTGAGGCCGTGCGGATAGACTCCGGCGTCGGTCGCGAAGCCGATATTGACCTGCAACTCGACCGCGCGCTTGAACGCCGCGCGCTGGGCATCGGTGGTCTCGCGGTTCTTGCGCAGATATTCGGCGGGCCAGCCCTCCTTGGTCCCGATGTCGTCGATGTAATCGCCGTTGTAGATGTCCATCGCGAGCCAGGTGCCGTGCTGCTTGGCGAGGCGGAGCGTCGCTTCGTCGGCGAGGCTGGCATGTTCGATGCTGTCGACCCCCGCTTCGATCGCATTGCGGATGCCGATCGCGCCATGGGCGTGCGCGGTGACGCGTTTGCCGCGGGCGTGGGCGACCTTCACGATCGCACGGAGCTGCTCGGGCGTCAGTTCGGGGGCGCCGGGTTCGGTGCCGATCGCGAGCACCGCGCCGGTCGCGATCGTCTTGATGAAATCGGCGCCATGGTCGAGCAGGTAGGTCGTTTTAGCGGCCGCTTCCTCGGGCGTCGCCGCGACGCCGAGGCGCATGTCGGCGGGCAACTGATCGTTCGGGACGACGCCGTTGAGTTCGCCGCCGCCGCCGGGGATGGTGAGATAGGCGCCGGCGACCCACATGCGCGGACCCGGCACGTCGCCACGCTCGATCGCATTGCGCAGCGTCACGTCGGTGAGGCCGCGATAGGTGCCGACGTCGCGGACGCTGGTGAACCCGGCGTCGAGGGTCACGCGGGCGTTGCGCGCGCCGACGAGCGCGGTTTCGGCGGGCGACGCCTTCATCGGCGCGGCGAGGTCGGCGCTCTGGCCAAGGTCGGCGAGGTGGGTGTGGAGGTCGATCAGGCCCGGCAGCACGGTGTAGGCCGACCAGTCGATCACCCTGGCGCCGTCGGGCGCCTTGCCGCACGGTGCAACCTCCTTGATCCGCTCGCCCTCGACCGTGATGCAGTGGCCGGTGCGCACCTCGTCGGTGACGCCGTCGATCAGCCGCCCCGCCGTGACATACAGCGTTTCCGCTGCGGCCGGGGCCGATGTCGCCAGAAGGGTCGCCGCTGCGGCGGCGATCAGATGGCGGCGCTGAAGGTGTCGCACTGGCGGGGGTCCCCGGTCTGCAGGCCGCGGCGCAGCCAGCTCATGCGCTGTTCGCTCGTGCCGTGGGTGAAGCTTTCGGGGACCGGGCGCTGGCCCGCCGAGCGCATCAGCGTGTCGTCGCCGATCGCATTGGCGGCGGTCATCGCCTCTTCCAGGTCGCCGGGTTCCATCACGGGTTGGCCGGCGCTGTTGCGCGCGCGGTTCGCCCAGACCCCGGCATAACAATCGGCCTGCAATTCCATGCGCACCTGATAGGCATTGCCCTCGGCCTGTGAGGCGCGTTGCTGTGCCTGACGGACCTTGTCCGAAATACCGGTGATCGTCTGGATATGGTGACCGACTTCGTGCGCGACGACATAGGCCTGCGCGGCGTCGCCCGCGGCGCCGAAACGCTGCGCGAGTTCGTTGAAGAAGGCGGTGTCGAGATAGACGCCCTGATCGGCGGGGCAATAGAAGGGGCCCATCGCCGCCTGCGCCGCGCCGCAGCCCGACCGGTTCTGGTCGGTGAAGAAATTGAGCGTCGGGCGCTGGTAATTGCTGATAAGATTGCCCCACACCTGATGCGTCGAGCCGAAGACATTGCACGCGAATTTTTCTGCCGCCGTGTCGCAGGCGACGTTGGTCCCGCCGCGGCTGTCGGCCTGCGGATCGACGGTGCCGCCGCCGCCCGACAACATATTCATGCCGCCACCGAAAAACATGAAGGCGAGCGCGCCGAGCAGGAGGATCGTGCCGCAGCCCATCTTGCGCCCGAGCAGCATCGGGAGCAGTCCGATGAGCAGCCCGCCCATGCCGCCGCCGCCCCCGCCGCCGCCAAATCCGCCGCCGCCGCGGCCGAGGTCGCGGATATCGTCGCCGGGATCATAATCGTCGAGGCGCATTTCGGGGTCTCCAGCGCAAAAGTCAGGTCCTGTCCGTTTGTGGCAGTAGCCCGCCGCAATTGGAAGGGGCTTCGCATCGTCCGCCTTGCAATGCGCCGTGTTGCGGTGCACCAATCAGCGCCCCCGACCGAAGGATGCCCCCGAGTCCATGCCGCGCCGCGCTGCCAAAGCCGCCTTGCCTTTGCCCGACCTCGTCGTGCTGGTGCTGCAGGGTGGCGGCGCGCTCGGCGCCTATCAGGCGGGGGTTTATGAGGCGCTGATCGAGTTGGGGATCGAACTCGACTGGGTGGCGGGGATTTCGATCGGCGCGGTCAATGCCGCGATCATCGCGGGCAACAAGCGTGACGAGGCGGTGGGCAAGCTTCGCGAGTTCTGGGACGGCGTGTCGTCGGCGCTGCCGTCGCTGCCGATCCCCGACAACGACATGGCGCGCGAGTGGAACCACCTTGCGGCGGCGGGGCAGGTGATGGCGTTCGGGGTACCGGGATTCTTCACCCCGCGCTGGCCGCCGCCGGCGCTGGCCGAGCGGCAGACGCCCGGCGCCGTCAGCTTCTACGACACGGCGCCGCTGGTCGCGACGCTCGACCGGCTGGTCGACTGGGACCGTCTCAACGACGGCAATGTCCGGTTGTCGGTGGGGGCGGTCGCGGTCGAGACCGGGAATTTCCGATACTTCGATACCAAGAGCGAGCGGATCGACGCGCGGCATATCCTCGCATCGGGCGCGCTGCCGCCGGGTTTGCCCCCGATCGAGATCGACGGGACATGGTATTGGGACGGGGGTCTCGTGTCGAACACCCCGCTCGAACATGTCGTCGAGGCGGCGCATGAGGATATGCTGGTGTTCCAGGTCGACCTGTTCCCGGCGCGCGGCGAGCGGCCGCACGATCTGGAAGAAGCCTGGTCGCGCGAGAAGGATATCCGGTTTTCGAGCCGGACGCGGCGGATTTCGGACGGACTGGTTCGGCGGCGGAAGGAGCATCGGTTGATCGACCGGATGTTGGCGAAGTTGCCGCAGGGCGTGAGCGAGTTGCCCGAGGTTCGGGCGGTGCGCAAGATGGTCGATTGCAAGGCGCTCAATGTCGTGCAGCTGATCCATAACCCCTTGAAATGGCAGACGGGTGCGCGCGATTTCGAATTCTCGCGGACCGCCGTGGAGGCCAATTGGGCGCAGGGCAGGGAGGCGGTCGAGGCGGCGATGAAGGACGGGCATCTGCTCGCGGAAAGTATCGCCGAGGGGCGGTCGGAGAGCTTCGCGGTGCAATCGGACGGTCTGGTTCCGAAACGGACCACGGAAAATACAGGGTAAAATCTCCCCCCAACAAAGGAATTCATCATGCACCTGAAAGGCAAAACCGCCCTCGTCACCGGCTCGACGTCGGGCATCGGGCTCGGCATCGCCAAGACATTCGCGGCGGCGGGCGCGGACATCATCATCAACGGGTTCGGCGAGGCGGCGGCGATCGAGGCCGAGCGCGCGGCGCTGGAAGTGCTGAACGGCGGCAAGGCGGCCTATGACGGCGCCGACCTGACCAAGCCCGACGCGATCGAAGACATGTTCCAGCGCGCCGACAAGGATTTCGGCGGGGTCGACATCCTGGTCAACAATGCCGGGATGCAGTTCGTGTCGCCGATCGAGGATTTCCCGGTCGAGAAGTGGGACATGATCATCGCGCTGAACCTGACCGCGTCGTTCCACACGATCCGCCACGCGGTGCCCGGGATGCGCAAGAAGGGCTGGGGGCGGATTATCGGCACCGCCTCGGCGCACTCGCTCGTCGCCTCGCCGTTCAAATCGGCCTATGTCACCGCGAAGCACGGGCTGGCGGGGCTAACCAAGACGGTCGCGCTGGAAGTCGCCGATGCGGGGATCACCGCGAACTGCATCAGCCCCGGCTATGTGTGGACGCCGCTGGTCGAGAACCAGATCCCCGACACGATGAAGGCGCGCAAGATGACGCGCGAGCAGGTGATCAATGACGTGTTGCTCGCGGGTCAGCCGACCAAGCAGTTCGTGACGATCGAACAGGTCGCGGCGCTGGCTGCGTTCCTGACACGCGACGAGGCGGCGAATATCACGGGGGCGAATTTGAGCGTCGATGGCGGGTGGACGGCGGCGTAATCGCTAACCCTCTCCCCTTGAGGGAGAGGGTTGCGAAGACTTGGTAGCTTGCTGCCTAGTCGAAGCTGGGTGAGGGGTTGCGGTCGCAAGCGACCGCGCGAGCCAAAGGCTCGCGACCCCTCTTCCAACTGCGGCTAGTTCGCTTCGCTCACAAGCCTTCGTATCCTTCTCCCTCAAGGGGAGAAGGAATTTGCATCCGCCTTGAGCATTCTCCCTTCGCCCCCTAAGGTTAACGCCGAACCGGACAGGAGAGACGGAGCAATGTGGGGTCGTACATCGATAATCGGGGGCATTCTGGCGGCGTCGACGCTCGCCGCGTGCAACACGGTGCCGAAAATTCCGCCGTCGGTCGCCGACGTGCCGCCGCCCGCGACCGAGGGCGGCTGGCGTTCGACCGCGACCGAGCAGGACAAGGGGCGCGTCCGGAACTGGTATTCGAGCTGGGAAGCCGCGCTGGCAGATGCGCGCGCCAAGGGGTTCGGGGCGCAGATCGACCGCGAGGGCATCCTGCTGCACCCGACCGCGGCGCTGCCCAATCCGCACCTGCCCGCGGGCGATTACAAATGCCGCACGATCAAGGTCGGCGCCAAGAGTGGCGGGACGCTCGGCTATATCGCCTATGGCTGGTTCCGTTGCCGCGTGGCGGCCGAACAGGGGATTTCGAGCCTGATCAAGCTGACGGGGTCGCAGCGGCCGGTCGGGCTGATCTTTCCCGACAATCTGACGCGGCAGGTCTTCCTCGGCACGCTCGAACTCGGCGACGAGAAGATGGCGGTCAATTACGGCAGCGACCGGATGCGCGACATGGCGGGGCTGGTCGAGCGGATCGGCGACAATCGTTGGCGGCTGGTGCTGCCCGCGCCGGCGTATGAATCGCTGGTCGACGTGATCGAACTGGTGCCGGAAAGCTGACACCCATTATCAAAACGAGCCTATAATCCCCGTTCGACACGAACGGATAACCAAGGCCATCATGGCTTGAAACAGGGGAATAAGATGCGGATTTTGCTGGCGGGCGTGGCAGCCCTCGCGCTTTCGGCCGTGGGTGCGGTTTCGGCGGCGGCGCAGGCGGGCGACCCGGCGATTCAGGCCGAGATCAAGAAGGACATGCCGTCGCTGATGGCGATCTATGCCGACCTGCACGCCAACCCCGAACTCAGCTTCATGGAGGTGCGCTCGGCGGGCATCATGGCAGCCGAGGCGCGCAAGCTGGGCTTCAAGGTCACCGAAAAGGTCGGCGGCACCGGCATCGTCGCGGTGATGGAGAACGGCCCCGGCCCGGTGGTGATGCTGCGCGCCGACATGGACGGGCTGCCGGTGATCGAACAGACCGGGCTGCCCGGCGCGTCGAAGGTGCGGGTGACGACCAAGGAAGGCGTCGAGACCGGCGTGATGCACGCGTGCGGCCACGACACGCATATGACCGCGTGGGTCGGCGTCGCGCGGCGCATGGCGGCGAACAAGGACAAATGGTCGGGCACTTTGGTGATGATCGGCCAACCCGCGGAGGAACGCGGCGCGGGCGCGCGGATGATGCTCGAGGACGGGCTCTATACGCGCTTTCCCAAGCCGCAATATGCGCTCGCGTTCCACGATGCGGCGCAGTTTCCCGCCGGGCAGATCGGCTATACGCCGGGCTATGCGCTCGCCAATGTCGACAGCGTCGATATCCTCGTGAAGGGGGTTGGCGGGCACGGCGCCTATCCGCAGACGACCAAGGACCCGATCGTGCTGGCGAGTCGCATCGTCGGCGCGCTGCAGACCCTGGTGTCGCGCGAGATCAGCCCGCTCGACAGCGCGGTGGTGACCGTCGGCAGCTTCCATGCGGGCGCCAAGCATAATATCATTTCGGACGAGGCGAAGCTGCAGCTGACGGTGCGCAGCTACTCGGACGAGGTGCGCAATCATCTGCTCGACGGCATCGCGCGCATCGCGAAGGGCGAGGCGATCGCGGCGGGCATGCCCGACGACAAGATGCCCGTGGTCAGCGTGCAGAAGGACGAATATACCCCCGCGACCTTCAACACCGTCGATTTCACCGAGGATATGGCGGCGTTTTTGAAGACGCAGTTCAGCGAGGCGCGGGTGACCAAGATGCCGCCGGTGATGGGCGGCGAGGATTTCAGCCGCTATTCGCGCGACGCGAACAAGGATGTGAAAAGCCTGATCATCTGGGTCGGCGGCGTCCCGCGCGCCGAATATGACGCGGCGCAAAAGGCGGGGAAGAGCCTGCCGAGCCTGCACTCGCCCTTCTGGGCGCCCGAGGCGGATACGGTGATCGAGACCGCGACCGAGGCGCTGACGGGGATGGCGATGAAGTTGATGGGGAAGAAATAGCCGAGAGCGCTCAAGTCCGGGCGGGTCTTTCCAACACTGACCGCTTTCCAAATAAATTGGGATGGACCTGTTCGCGGCGCTATGGTGAGCAAGAGCCTATGTCTGCCACCGACCCGATCCCCGGCTTGTCCGCATGCCTGACCGACCGGGAACTGGAGATCCTGCGCCTGCTCGCCGCCGGGCATACGGTGAAGACGATCGCCGCGCGTCTGGAGAATTCGGAAACCGCGATCAACGAGCGCTTGCGGAGCGCCCGCCGCAAGACGGGGGTCGGCAGCAGCCGCGAGTTGGCGCGCCTTCTGGATACCCCAGAAAATTGTGACAAAAATATCGATCTTTCGAACGCGCGCTCGGTCGGGAAGGACCGGGAGCACACCGCGGCCATAGGGGCGCGCGGTTCGAAAGGAATGATCGTCATGCTCATCACGATACCTCTGGCCGCCGCCGGCCTGATGCTCGCCGCCGCGCCGTCGGCGGAACAGGCCGCCGCGCCGACCGCCGTTGCCAGCGCCGCATCGCAGCCGCTGCCGCTCGCGGGGAGCTGGTCGCTCGACACCTCGCAGATGCCCGCGAACGAGCGACCGCAGCGGGTGACCATCGCTTTCGATGCCGCGCCGGACGGCAAATGGAAAACGCGCGTCGAAATCGTCGCGCCTGACGGATCGCGCCGCTATTCGGAATCGACCGCAGCGCTCGACGGCGTCGCGGTGCCGATCACAGGCAATATGGATTTCATCGACAGCGTGGCGCTGCGCCAGCCGGCGCCGGACACGTTGGTGATGACGTTGGGCAAGGCCGGCGCGCGGGTGTCGACGCGGGTCTACACCGTTGCCAAGGATCGGGAATCGATGACAGAAACGATCGTCTGGTCGGGCAACAGCCGCGAGAAGCTGGAAACGACGCATTTCAATCGCATGGATTGATTGCGCACCCGCGTCGGTTGCAGCGGCGGGTCGCGGTGGCTTATTCCCCGGCTTTCAGGGTTTCGAGCCACCGCAGAACCTCCGCCTGCAACCGGATCCGCGCGTCCGACCAGCTATGGTCGGTCGCGACGTGGAGCGTCTTCACCTTCGTCCCGCCGCCATCCTGGATCGCCTTGGCTAGTGCATCAGTGCCCGGCGCCAACCCGTCGTCGGAGGAGAGGATGAACAGGTTGGTGGCGGTCAGCGCGGGAGCGGCCTTGAGCCAGTCGAAGGCGTCGCCCTTGGCGATCAACTCGTCGGCCATGATTTCGGGCGAGGTGCCGGCGAGGGCTTCCTGGCCGTTGGCCTTCATGCCCGCGGCGAGCTGGTCGCGCGGGGCCTTGGCGAAGGCGCCGAGGTCGGCGGCGGAGATCATCGCGGCGCCGAGCAGATTTTTGTCCTTCGCGGCGGTGAGCGCGGTGACCCAGCCGCCCATGCTGTGGCCCATGATGACGAGGCGTCTGGGGTCGATGCGCAGCTTGGCGGCGTTGGCGGGGTCGCGCGCGAAGGCGAGGACGGCGTCGGCATCCTCGAGGTTCTGCGCGAAGCGATACTCGCCGGGGCTGCCCCACGAGCCGCGATAGTTGAAGGCGATCACGGTCCAGCCGGCGCGGCGCATCGCCTGTGCGAGGTCGAGGCTCTTTTCGTTGCCGGGCAGGCCGTGGCAGAGGATGACCGTCGGGTGCGGGCCGGCGCCGGCGGCGATATAGACGACGCCGTTGATTTCCACGCCGCCGCTCGGGATATGGACTACCTCCATCGCGGCGGGATGGGCCTTGTCGGCGGGCGGGTCGGTGTAGATGGCGGCGGGGAGTTCGGGCGGCTGCGCGAGCGCGGCGCTGGTCAGCATTGAGGGCAGGACAAGCAGTGCGGCGGCGATCCAGGTTTTCATCGTCATTCCCCCTCGATTTCGAAGCTGCGTCGCTACTTCTGTTTTTCGACCATCCTGATGTCGAAATCCAGGTAACCCGCTACATTCAGCGTGAAGATTGCTCCGCCAAAACATTCATAATGAGCCTGAGGCGTGACAAAGATGTCCAGCGATTTGATCGGCTGTCCCTCTTCTTCCTTAATCTCGCGATACGATCGTGTGAAATGCAAAAGCTGAACGGAATCGACACGGTTTGTACCGAAATGAACGTCGCATTGGGGCCGACCCATTACGCTTTGGGAATCGATATAGACAAACATATCCGGACTCCCGAGTACGGCTATGTCATAAATGTCGTCGCCGGCGATCAGTGGATTCTCGGTTATGTCGAAGCGAGCGAACCGCACATTGCCACCAAGACCGAGCTTGTGACCGAGCCGCGCGTGGGCCGCCTTATAAACCTTTAGAAAATCGGAAAATCGCACATTGTTTTCGGTTGATATCCGGATGCGATCGTCGCCCGATTTTTGGATGGCCGCCAAAAAATTCGCAACGGAGATTTGATCCTCGTTGTGACGAAGATTGCCATCGACGAGCAAATCGTAGTCGTCGATATCGGAAGCCTGTTCATCGTCATATTTATTGACCATCGGCCATGACGTAAGCTTCATGCTGTCCAGCACTTTATAAGATTGCTGTACTGCGGCCATAACGGGCCAAGGCGCGGCAAGCAGCAAGGCAAAGGTCACTATCAAAAGGCTTTGTCGCGGCATCGGCTGACGTTCTTTCTGTATCTGGCTCATAGTTGCGGGCAGCTAGCTGACGAATGATCCACCCCGTCCGGCCCCTTCGGTAAAGCGCTTCGCGCCCGCTGTCGCCCCTTCGCGCAAGGGCGCGACGCCGGCATGGGCTTCGTGGGCGAGGGCGTCCGCCAGGTCATAGTCCCATTGGCGATAGGCGCTCATCCGGTCGCTGGTCATGCAGAGCTGCGGGAAGGCGGCGATCTGCTTCGCCAGCGCGATCGCCGCGTCGAGCGCGGTGCCGTCGGGGACGAGGCGGTCGGCGAGGCCGATGCGATGGGCTTCCTGTGCATCGACCGGGCGGCCGGTCAGGATCATGTCGAGCGCGCGGCCCTGACCGACGATGCGCGGCAGGCGGACGGTGCCGCCGTCGATCAGCGGCACACCCCAGCGGCGGCAATAGACGCCGAACACCGCGCTCTCGGCCGCGACGCGCAGGTCGCACCACAAAGCGAGTTCGAGCCCGCCGGCGACGGCATGGCCCTCGACTGCGGCGATCACCGGCTTTTCGAGCAGCATCCTTGTCGGACCCATCGGGCCGGGGCCGTCGGGGGCGTAGCGGGCCTGGCCGACCGCCGTGAGGTCGAAGCCCGCGCAGAAATGGCCGCCGCTGCCGGTGAGGATCGCGACGCTTGCCGTGTCGTCGTGGGAGAAGTCGGCGAACGCGTCGCGCAGCGCGGCGGCGGTCGCGGGATCGACGGCGTTGCGCTTTGCCGGGCGGTCGATGGTGACGATGAAAACGGGGCCATCGAGGGTGACAAGGACGGACATGAAAAGACTCCCCCGGCGCCGGGACGAGGCCGGCTCGCGCCAGCATGACGCGGTGGCCCCTTGAAAGCCAGCCCCCGCGTCTCTAGATGGGAGTCATGCGGGCCGGGCCCCTCTGGCGTCGGCGGGATATTTCCCGCCACGTGATGTCGGACCGCATCGGGTGACACCGATGCTTGCGGCCCATCTCCCCCCTGACAAGGGTTCGGGCGTCGGCGTCACCTGTCTTTTGAGTTCGCTCAATCAGGAGGCCTGTATGACGTCATATTCGCGATTTTATAAACTGACCGCGCTGTACCGCCGGCTCGACGATGCCGTGCGCAGCGAAGGGCGACGCCGCGGCGCCGATGCGTTCCGCCTGCTGCGGCTGAAAGCGGCGAAGCTCGCGGTCAAGCGCCGGCTCGCCGCGCAGATGCAGCCCGCGCTGGCGCGCTGATCCAACAACAAGAATGACCGGCGCGCGGCTTTCCCCTCCCTGAGGGGCGGGCGGCGCGTTCGACCTGTACCAGGGACAATATCATGGAATTTCTAACCGCGGACTGGCTGGGCACCCCGGCCTGGTTCTGGCTGGCCTTTATCGGGCTGGTCGTGCTGCTCACCGCCTTCGACCTTGGCTTCCTGAACAAGGAGAACAAGGAAATGGGGATCGGCGAGAGCCTGAAGCTCTCGGCCTTTTACATCAGCATCGCGCTCGCATTCGGGGCGTGGATCTGGGCCGCGAAGGGCGGCGAGGCGGGGCTGCAATATTATACCGGCTTCTTCATCGAGAAGGCGTTGTCGATCGACAATATCTTCGTGATCTCGCTGATCTTCGCGACTTTCGCGATCCCGCCGCGCTTTCAGTATCGCGCTTTGCTCTGGGGCATTGTCGCGGTGATCGTGCTGCGCGGCATCATGATCGCGGGCGGCGCGGCGCTGGTCACCGAATATGGCTGGGTGCTCTATATCTTCGCCGCGTTCCTGATCTTCACCGGGGTGAAGATGCTGTTCGCCGACGACACGCCGATGGACGTCAAGGGCAATCCGGTGGTGAAGTGGCTGTCGCGGCACATTCCGCTGACGGACGAGCTGCACGGCGAGAAATTCTTCGTCAAGCAGCCCGATAGCAAGACTGGCAATCTGGTGACGGCGGCGACGCCGCTGTTCCTCGCGCTGGTGGTGATCAACCTCGCCGACCTGGTGTTCGCGGTCGACAGCGTGCCGGCGATCTTCGCGATCACGACCGACACCTTCATCGTCTATACCTCGAACATCATGGCGATCCTCGGCCTGCGCGCGCTCTATTTCGCGCTGTCGGCGATGGTCCACCGCTTCCATTACCTGAAATATGCGCTGGCGCTGGTGCTGGTGTTCATCGGGTCGAAGATCTTCGTCGCCGATTTCATCCTCGGCGGCGACAAATTCCCGCCTTTGGTCAGCTTGGGCGTCACCGTCGCGCTGATCGCGGGCGGGGTGATCTGGTCGCTGGTCAAGACGAGCGACGAGCCGCTGGTCGCCGAGAAATAAGGGGAAGGGGCGGGCCGCGATGCCCGCCCTTTTTCGCTCAGACGGCGAGGAGCAGGGTGTCGTCGGCGTGCGGCGCTGCGGCCTCGAACGACGGCAAAGGCTCGAACTCCTCGTCCTGCAATTCGGTCACGGCGAGGCCGTCGAGCTTGAAATGGCCGAGCTTCCAGTCGTCGGGCGAGCGCCAGTTCTTGCTGAGGTTGAGCGCGCTGACGAAGAGGTCGCCGCGGCGTTCGAACATCTGGTGCGGGGCTAGGATCATCTGGTTGCCGTTATAGTGCGCGGTAACGCGGCGCCGGCGCGCGATGGCTTCCATCAGTTTCAGGCGGGTGTCGTTCATGGCTCGATCGATCGCGGGGAGAAGGGATTCTGATTGTGCATTGCACCATAATGCACGTCGTTTGTGAAGGTTCAAGGTCGGAATCGACAAAAAAGTTGATGAATAGCTTTGGGGCGATGGCGGTCTTGGGCGCGGTGAATTGAAAGAGCGTCAGTTTTTCGCCAGATTTTCGTCAGCCAAGACCGGCCAATATCGCCGCCGCCGCCAGCCGCCCGGTCTGCGCGCCGCCGTTCATATAGCCGGGAAAGGCGTCCGACAGATGCTCGCCGGCAAAGACGATCGGCCCGGCGACCGCCTGCCGCGTCGCGGCGCCATTCTCTTCGACCCAGAAATGCGGGGCGAAGCGGGTCAGCTGGCCGGGCTTGAAGGTCGAATAAGCGCCGCGCGCGAACGGGTCCTTGCCCCATGCCGTGCGGCGCATTGTGCGAGCCTTGAGGCCCGGAACGGCCGGCGCGATCGCCGCTTCGGCGAGGCGCAGAGTGGTTTCGGGTCTGGCGCCCATCAGCGCATCGACCTGATCGCCGCCGAAGAACCAGGTGAGCACCCCGGCTTCGCCCGGCTGGCCCGAACTGGCGTCCCAAAATTCGGAGAAGACGCCCGGCCCCTTGGTGTCGACCGCCCAGGCGGACCCCGCGGGGCCGGTCGCCGGCTCCCAGACGCGCGATGCATAGCCGGCGTTGATCTTTTCATTGCGGCCGCAATCGATCTCGCCGACGAGGTCCGCCCATTCTTTGGACAACAGCCCGCCATAATCGATCGTGCGCATCAGCGGCGCGGGCACGGTGACGATCACGCGGTCGACGCGGTCGCGCTTTCCATTGGCGAAGCGCAGGTCGAGCCCGTCCTTGCCCGGAGCGATCGACCTCAGCGCATGGCCGGTCGAGATGCGCGACATCAACGGTTCGGACAAGGCCCTGACGACGCTCGACGAGCCGCCGGTCAGGATGAAGCGCTCGTCGCTGAGCGAGATCAGTTCGGCCTGTTCGCCGTCGACCACGGGCAGGTTGAACAGCAGTTCCAACGCCGAGGCCTGATCGGGTTCGGCGCCGAATTCGGTGCGGATCGTCGCCTCGATCAGCGCGCGGACGTGCGGCTTCATCAACCCGGCATTCGCGTCGAGATAGGTGGCGACCGAAATCGAGTCGAGCCCGAGCGCGGCAACCTGGTAATCGGCGTCGAGGATCTCCGCATCCCGACCGATATGCGCGGCGATCGGGCGCAGGTCCTCGATCAGTTCGGCGTCGCCGAGCAGGCGTCCGTCGGCGACATAACGGGTGTGCGCGACCATCGGCTGGCGGTCGATCAGCGCGATGCCGAAGCGTTTCGCCAGCGCGAGCATGTCGTCATGGTCGGTGTTGATGAGGTTGCCGCCATCCTCGATGTTCAGCCCCGGTTCGGGCGCATTGTTTGCGGTGAGCACGCGCCCGCCGAGCCGGCCGCGCGCTTCGTAGAGATGCGCCTCGACCCCCGCGGCATTCAGCGCATCGAGCGCGGTCAGTCCCGCGAGGCCGCCGCCGATGATGGCGACACGCAGGCCGGACGCGGCGCGCGACGGGGCGGGCCAGCCGACGAAGGGAAGCGCCGAGGCGGCGCCCAGCGCCGCGAGCATCCGGCGGCGGGTGATCCCCTGCGCAGCGGCGATCGGCGGCGGCGCGCCCCGTTCGGCCAGATTGGCACGGCGGGCCTGATTGAGCAGCCCCCACAACGGCCCGGAACCCCGCATCGGTTTTCTCCCCTGATGATGCGCCCGGGGGACGTGTAGCATGGTTGGGGGGTGAGTGCGACTATGCGGCGGCGGTTGCGCCTATCGTCAGACGAACGCGGGCGGGCCGACCCCGGTCGGGACGGGGCCGATCAGCGGCTGACTCAATGCGGTCGTGCTGAACTGCGCGGCCGTCTTCGTGACGCGCTCAAAGCGGATTGCGGGTTTGCGCCGATCTATCTCGAGCTGCTTCACGCTATCGGGCTTTCAAGCCACGGTTTTGATATCGATCTTCAGTTGGCTACGCTCAACACTTTGGTCTTGAGTCCATCACCGATCAAAAGCTCCTTCAAGATTGGTTGCCACGCAGCATGCGTGCGGTGAGGCGGAATATGGCGTCGGGCGACACGCGCGTTTCTTCATAGAGCATCTCGTCGGCGGCGAAGCCCAGTTCGACCGTCAGGCGCAGTTCCTGCCACAGCTCGTCGCGGTCGGCGTCGGGCAGATTGCGGGCATAGGCTTCGACCAGCCGGTCGGTGACATAGCGGTGCGATTCGAGGCGGATATGCGCAAGTTGGGGCGTTGCGTGGAGCGCGCGCAGAATCCACACGGCGCCGGGTTCGGGGCGCGTCACCGCCGCCGTTTCGCGCATCAGCTCTTCGATATTGTCGCGCAGCGCATCGACGCCCTGATCGACATGGCGCGCGATCCACGCTTCCAGTACGTCGTTCTGCTTGGTCATCAGGCGCTGCCCCAGCGCCTCAAGCACGGCATATTTATCCTTGAAATAACGATAGAGCGCTGGCGGCGTCAAACCGGCGCGCGCGCAGATCATGTTGGTCGAGATGCGTTCGATGCCGACTTCGCCCAAAAGTTCGCCGGCGACGTCGAGCAGCAAGTCGTAAGTCGCCTGCGCGCGCTCCTGCTTGGGCGGCGAGCGGGGCTTGATTTTGGCGCGGGCGTTCACATCGACCTTTCCATGATCATGGGCGGGTCGAATCCGGTACCCCACGCGTTTGATGACCTGATGGCTACCATATCGGCGCAGCGACTGCGCGTCATCTTCGATGTCGCGAATGACGCGTCATCGAATGGCTTTGGTGCCGCCCGCGGCGTCGTTTGCGGCCGACTGATACTCACCGCGCCGCACGATTCTTTTGGATCAGTGCGCGATACCAATGGAAGGAATCCTTGGGTGTGCGCTGCAATGTTTCATAGTCGACATGGATCAATCCAAAGCGCTGATCGTAACCTGCCGCCCATTCGAAATTGTCCATCAGCGACCATGCGAAATAGCCGCGCACATCGATTCCCCGCCCCATCGCGGCCTGTAACGCGCCAAGATGAGAGCGAACATATTCTATGCGCCGGGCATCGCGAACACGGCCGTCGGCGCCCGGCCCGTCGCTGTACGAACAGCCGTTCTCGGTGATGTAGATCGGCGGCAATTTCGCGCCGTAGCGGGCCTGCAATTGCGTGAGAATTTCTTCCAGCCCGGCGGGAATGACCGGCCATCCGAAGTCGGTTTGGGGATAGCCTGCGATGTCCTGAATCGAAAAGAGCGGTTGCGCCGCTATGGCTGCACCATCGATAATCGCGGCGCGTCCGTCGGGAGCGCCGACGCGGGTCGGATTGTAATAATTTACGCCGTACCAGTCGAGCGGCGCCGCGATGATCTTCAGATCGTCCGCTTGCACCGGCATCAACTCCGCCACGCCTGCCGGATAGGTGCCGGCCAACAGGGGGTCGGCGAAGGTCCAGTTGACCAGATCGTCGTATATTTTCGCCGCGTCCACGTCTGCGGATGCCGCGCTGGCAGGCCATGTGGGAGCGTGGACGTTGGCGATTCCGATCGCGCTCGCCCCGGCAGCGCGCAGCGCGCCGACGCCCAGGCCATGGGCCAGTAGCTGATGGTGCGCCGCCGCCAACGCGGCCATGCCCAGCTGCTTGCCGGGGGCGTGGAGGCCCAGCATATATCCCATCGACGTGAGCGATAGCGGTTCGTTGAGCGGCATCCACATCGCGACGCGGTCGGCGTATCGTTCTCCAACCAGCGCGGCATAATCGGCAAAGCGGAGCGCGGTATCGCGGACCATCCAGCCCCCCGCATCCTCGAGCGCCGCCGGGGTGTCCCAATGGAACAAGGTCGCGACGGGCTTGATTCCCGCGGCGAGCAAGGCATCGATCAGCCGGTCGTAGAAATCGAGCCCTTTGGGATTGGAGGCGCCCGACCCCGTCGGTACGATCCGCGGCCAGGCGATCGAAAAGCGGTAGTGGGTCAGCCCGAGCGCTTTCATCAACGCCACATCGTCGCCGAAACGATGATAATGGTCGTCGGCGACCGCACCGCTGGCGCCACCTTTCACGCGTCCTGGTTCGGCGCAGAAACGATCCCATGACGATGCGCCGCGGCCATCCTCATCGACCGCCCCTTCGATCTGATAGGCCGAGGTCGCGGCGCCGAAGGCGAAATTCGCGGGGAAGGGCGCCAACACATTGTCCAGCTGAGCCAGTTTGCGCGCGGTCGCACTCGATCCCAGTCCAGCCGATACAATGCCGGCGGCGATCAAATGACGACGTGAAAGCATGTCTCGACCTCTCTAACAGTCCATGTCGGCAAGGAAAATCGCGAAAAAGTCATATCCCGCGATCCGCCATCACGCCGGCCGCGGGGCGGCCGCCGATCGGCCCACCCGCGCACCGACCAATGCGATGGTACCTGCCGCGGCGCAGGCCGCACCGAACCAGAGCACGGGCCCGACGTCGCGGTCGCTGACGAGAAACGCCGCGATGAACGGCCCGAGGCTCGACCCGATCAATTGTGCACCGCCGATCAGCATCGCGGCGCGGCGGCTGGGGTCGGCCGCGATCAGGATCGGGACCTGAAACGGCATCGCGAACAGCCAGAGAAAGCCGAACAGCGCGGTGGCGATCACAAAGGCGGAAGCCGACGGCGGGGCGGCCATGACTGCCAGCAGGACGAGGTTGGCCATCGCAATGGCGCTGACGACCGCGCGCGCGGGCAGGCGCCCGGCCAGCATCGCCGCCACAGCGGCGCCCGCCACCTGCATCGCCAGCGACAGCGGCGCGACCAGCCGGACGGTGGCGGCATCGATGCCACGTTGCAGCCCGAGCGGCTCGATATAGACCCACACCGAGACGATGAACGCGAGATAGAGCGTCACCCCGGCGAGCGCGATGATGCCGCGCGCGGGCAGGGCGGATCCCGCCGCATCGCCATGATCGAGATCGGCATAGGCGCGCGGAAGCAATGGCAGCGCGGCAAGGCCGAGCGCCGTTACCAGCGCAAGCAGGGTGAAGCCCCCGGCCGATCCGAACCGCGGGATGACCGCCAGACCCATCGCCGTCGCGAGCGCGAGTTGCGCGACCGTCTGCAGTGCCAGATAGATGCCCGACCAGCGCTCGGGTCGGCGCGCGCGGACGATCAGGCCGATGGCGATCCAAATCAGCACCCCTTCGGCAAGGCCTGCGGCGATGCGAGCAGCGAACAATCCACCGCCCGACACAAAAGGCGTGCCAAGGTCGAGGGCGGCTGTCGCCATCAGGGCAGCCGCGGCAATCAGGCGCAGCCGACCGACCGAGAGCAGTAATCCGGCGGTTCCAGCGGCGATCCCCATCGCGAGCAATTCCGCCGTCGCCAGCAGGCCGAGCGCATTCGTCGATAGCTTGGCTTCGGCGAGCAGCGCGCCCAGCAATTGCGGCTGTAGTCCCGGGATCAGCACCCCGATGACGCCGACGACCATCACCGCGGCGGTCTGGCGGGCGGTGAAGGCGGCCGGCGCGGTCAACGCGCGCGGCCGCGTGCGCTTACCGGCCAGATCGCGACGAGCGTGTCGCCTTGCACGACATGATAATGATCATAGAGGTTCACCGTCGGGTCGCAGTGCGGCACCGTCAGGCTCACAGGGTCGCCGGGCCGAAGGCGCGACCCGATGTCGGGGCCGATCAGCGCGGCATGTTCGTCGCCCATGAAAACGAACATCGTCTCGGCCGGCGCGCCGCGTGTCACCACCGCAACCCCACCGTCGGTCGACAGCGATTTGAACCCGGCGTCGATCGTCACCAGCGCGTCGTGATTGGCGCTGACGACGCGGGCATCGACCCCGAGCGACGGCGCGAAGGGGATTGTCGCATCGCCGGTCAGATCGCAGTCGAGATATTGCTTGTCCATCAGCGCATAGGAACCGGTCTGCAATTCCGTGAAGACCCCGAGATCGAGGTCGATGCGGTGCGTACCGGTGCCCGATCCGCTGACGATTTCGGGCGCGTGGCCCGCCTCGGTCAGTGCGGCGATCACGCTTTGGAGGTAATCGGTGCGCTCGACGATCGCGGCGCGGCGTTCGGCATAATCCTCGACATGCTGCTGCATCCCGCAATAATATTGCACCCCGCGCAGGCGGAGATTCCCGGCGGCGGCAATCGCCTCAGCCAGTTCGACCGCGGCTTCGGGCGAGGCGACGCCGGTGCGGCGAATGCCCGGATCGATGTCGATCATCACGTCGAGAGATGCGTCCGCGTCGGTCAGCGCCCGCGCGATCCGTGCGACGACGGCGGGGTTGTCGACGGTCGCGATGAGGCCGGCGCTCCTTTTCGCGAGCGATGCCAGCCGCACGATCGCGGCGGGGGCGCTGACCGGCGACGTGATCAGCAGTCCGGTGATCTCGCTGTCGGCGAGCACCTCGGCCTCGCCGATTTTGGCGCAGCACAGTCCGACCGCGCCCGCCGCGAGCTGGCGCCTGGCGATGTCGACGCTCTTGTGTGTCTTGGCGTGCGGGCGCAGCGTCACGCCATGGGCTTTCGCCAGTGCCGCCATCGCGGCGATGTTGCGGTCGAGAATATCGAGATCGAGGACCAGCACCGGCGTGTTGAGTGCGGCGCGCGAGCCCTGTTGGCCGATCAGGGCGCCATGAAGTTCGATATCGTCCATCAGCTGAACAGCTCCGCCATATGGGCATTGAGGAATTTGCCGTCGGGATCGACGGCGCGGCGCACTTCGCGATAGCGTTCGGCCATCGGATAGAGCGTATCGACATCGGCGCGCGACAGCGTGTGGCGCTTTGCCCAGTGCGGTCGCCCGCCATGGTCGCGGAAAATCGCCTCGGCATCGGCGAACAGGCTTTGCCAAGGCATCAGCGCATATTGGTGCATCGAGATTGCGGCGACGGGTCCCCGGTTCATCGGGCTCATCCAGATATCGTCGCCGGCGACGGTGCGATATTCGAACGGGAAGGACACCGGCAGGCGTTTCTTGCGGATCCAGTCGACGACCGCGGACAAGGCTTCGAGGCCGACCGCGTGCGGCATCTCATATTCCATCTCTTCGAAGCGGATCGTCCGATCGGACGGAAAAATCGCATGCGCGGGACCGCGCCGGCCACCCTCGAAGCCCGTCTTCATCATCATCCGCTGCAGGCTGGGAATCAGAAAAGGCAGCTTCGCGCCGATCCCCAGCACGCGGCGAAAGGGCGCCTCGTCGATGTCGCTCGTGCTCGGTGGCGCCTCGCAGGGGTCGATCAGCGACAGGGTCTTCAGGATGACGTGATCGGCGTGGGGAAAGAACCAGAATTCGACGTGGCGATGTTCACCGGTCAGCGTATCGAAGCGTTCGCGCGCTTCATCCCAGCGCATCTTCCGGACCCGCTCGGCAAGATAATAGGCCGGAACGATATCGCATTCGATTTCGGTCGCGATCCCGAACAGTCCCAGCGACAGGCGCTGCGCCTCGAACAGTTCGCGATTGGTCTGCGCGTCGCACCATCGGGCCTCGCCGTCGGCGCCGATCAGCCGAAAACCACGCGCGAAGGTTGCGAGATTGCCGAGATCGAGACCGGTCCCGTGCGTTCCCGTCGCCATCGCACCGGCAAGGCTCTGCGGGTTCACGTCGCCCTGATTGGCGAGCGCGAGGCCTTCGTCGGCGAGTGCGGCCGTCAGCCGCTTGATGCTCCATCCCGCCGGAATGCGCGCGGTCTTGCGGTCGGGCGCGATCGTCATCACCCCCGCCATATCCTCGAGGCAGACGATCAGCCCGTCGGATGCGCACAGCGGCATGAAGCTGTGCCCCGCACCCGTCGCGCGCACCGCGCGGGCATCGCGAACCCCGGCACCGAGTTCGACCTCGGTGCGCGGACGCAGCACTGCCCCCGTCGCACTGACGCTGCCCGACCAGTTTGACCAGCTCATCTATTCTGTCCCGCCCGTTGATCGTCAGAATTTGAAGCCAAGCTCGACCCCATAGAAAGCGGGTCGGTCGCGGCGCACATACGGCGTCTGGAACACATCGGCCGAAATCGTGTTGAGCGTCCGCAGATATTTCTTGTTGAGCAGGTTTTCCGCATAGGCCGCGATCGAGAAGCGATGGTCTTCGCCAAAGCGATAACCGATCTTGGCGTTCACGATATTGCGCGCCGAACGGAGCCGGCCAAGCTGCGAAAAATCGACGAAGGGGGCGATCGCGGCATCTGTGAAGCGCACCGCGTCGTTGATCCGCTGATGCGTGGTGTAGCTGTAGCTGACATCGGCGAACAGCGCGCCGCTGCCCGTGTCGTGCAGATAATGGGCGCCCAATATGCCGCGGAAGCTCGGTTCGCCCGTCGGCTGCCCCGAAATGTCGATGCCCTGTTCGACCCGCGACGACCATTTACTGTCGATATAGCCTGCCGTCGCCGAGATCGAGAAATCGTCCGACACGACGAACTGGGCATCGAGATCGATGCCATAGGCGCGCGAATCCCCCGAGCGGGTGAGATATTGCGGCAGGCACACGGTGCCTGCCGGTGGCGGTGATATCTGACAGGCGGGATTGGTGCTGGGTTCGAGGCTGATCGACTGGCGATTGCGGTATTTGAAATAATAGGCCGAGGCGTTGAAGCGCACGCGGCGATCGAACAACTCCGATTTGAAGCCGCCTTCAAAATTCCAGACATTTTCGGGCGAGAAGAAGGAGTTGATCTGGACCGAATTGAATCCGCCTGCCTTGTACCCGCGCGAGGCCGACGCATAGAGATGGACATTGTCGGTCGCGTCATATTGGACGACAAAGCGCGGGCTGACGTCGCTGAATTTCGCGCGTCGGGTGAAAGGCACGCCTTCGAGCGCGCCCTCATCGAAAATCAACCCGTTGGGGCCAACCGTCGCGCGATAGAAATCGGCAACGCTGATCTGGGCATCGTCGGGAAAGGCAGGGACGCCAAGGATCGCGTTGTACAGCGCGCCCGGAGCGGTCGTCGTCTCGAGGCCATGGCCGTCGAATCCGCCGTTGAGCCAGGTGAAGTCCTTTTTATCGCGGGTGTAGCGAATGCCCGCAGTCAGCTTCAGGCGCGGGGTCACTTCGAACGTCGCGTCGGCAAAGGCGGCGAAGCTGTTGTTCGCGACGCGGTTGTTCATGTCCTCGCGCATCTGCTCGCCGAATACGGGAAGCCCGACGCTGTCGAGGATGGTGAAGATCGGGAAGCCTGCGAGTTCCCCAAGCAGCCGGTCCGCCGAATCGCTGAGCAGCGTCACCGCGCTCGTCTGACGCCCACGCTCGTGAAAATAGCTGACCCCCGCGATCGCGTTCAGCGGGCCGTCGTCGTATCCGAGCCGCAGTTCCTGATAGAAGCTCTTGTTCTTCTCGATATTCTCCGTGTCGAGATAGCGCGTCGGGTCGCCGGTGCCATCCTCGTCCTCGCGATTGTGCGTCTCGAACTTCTTGAACGAACTGATGCTGGTGACGGTCAGCGGCCCGGCATTATGCGTCGCGGTCAACGATACCGCGTTCAGTATCCGCGTTTCCCTGTCGTCGATGACGTCGTTGGTGAACGGGCCGAAGGGACTGCGGCTCAGCGCGAAATTGCTGATTCCGACCGACGCCGGGCCGTCCTTGTCGGTATCATCATGATCGTAGGTCAGGATGAAGTCGGTGTCGGCATTCGGCGCCCAGCGCAGCGCCGCACGCGCCGACACATTGTTCTCGCGCTCGCGGTCCTCGCCGGTCACCGCGTCCTTCAAATAGCCGTTGCGATGATTGACGACTCCGTTGGCGCGAAAATAGAGCGTGTCGGTCAGTGGGATATTGACGGTGGCGTCGGCGCGGACGGTGTCGAAATTGCCATATTGCAGCGTCGCCGAACCCCCGAATTCATCGACGGGCTTTTTGGTGATGATCGAGATAGCGCCGGCCGAGGTGTTACGTCCGAACAAGGTGCCCTGCGGCCCTTTCAGGATTTCGACGCGGTCGATGTCGTTGAAAAAGATCAGCGAGGCGCCCGACCTGCCCGAATAAATGCCATCGATGAAGATGCCGACCGACGGATCGGTGCCGATGCCAAAATCGTCGGTCGCGACGCCGCGGATCGTATAGCTCGGCTGCGTCACCGACGTGTCGTTGATCGTCAGTCCGGGGGTGAAGGTGTCGAGATCGCCGATCGACTGGGCATTGAGCGCCTCCAGGCCGGCGGTGTTAAAGGCGGTGACGCTGATGGGCACTTCCTGCAACGACTGTTCGCGCCGCTGCGCGGTGACGACGATCTCCGATACCCGTCCGGCGTCGCTGCCTGAATCGGTCGCCGGCGAAGCGCTGCTGTCCTGTGCCATCGTCACCGTTGGCGCCACGCCGATCGCCACGGTCGCTGCGAGCCATGCAAGCCTGCTTGTCGTCATCATGTCGGCCTCCCATTTTCAACAATGGGTATCTATCGCTATCTAATAGTCAAGACTATATTATGGCCACGCGCTGCCCTGTCGCTCGCAGTCAGACGTGGTCCGCCGTGGCCGGACTCGGGTATCCGCCGCTATTGCGCCGCGCATTGGTCCGTCAGAAAGTTTGGCAACGCACGCATTGAAGGAGGGAGTCTGCCCCGCCCCAAAAAAAATGCCCGCCGGAAGCCCGGAGGCTTCCGACGGACAGGCTTTCCTCCCCAGGAAAGCTCGGTGGGCGCGGGCCGGGGAACGCCCCGCGCCGAACTGGTGACGCGATTTACGCGGCGAACTGGTTCATGGTATTGTCCTTGCCCGCGGCCTTGAGCGCCGCTTCGCCGGCGAAATATTCCTTATGGTCGTCGCCGATGTCGCTACCGCTCATATTCTGGTGCTTGACGCAGGCGATGCCCTGGCGGATTTCGGCGCGCTGGACGCCCTTCACGTAACCCAGCATCGCTTCGTCGCCGAAATATTCCTTGGCGAGATTGTCCGTGGACAAAGCGGCCGTGTGATAGGTCGGCAGGGTGATCAGGTGGTGGAAGATACCCGCCCGCTTCGCCGAATCGCGCTGGAAGGAGCGGATGCGGTTGTCGGCTTCGTCGCCGAGTTCGGTGCCGTCATAATCGACGCTCATCAGCCGGGCGCGGTCATAGGCGCCGACGTCCTTGCCGTCCTTCTCCCACGCGTCGAACACCTGCTGGCGGAAGTTCAGCGTCCAGTTGAAGCTCGGCGAATTATTGTACGCGAGCTTCGCATTGGGGACGACTTCGCGGATGCGGTCGACCATGCCCGCGATCTGTTCGATATGCGGCTTTTCGGTCTCGATCCACAGCAGGTCGGCGCCGTTCTGAAGGCTGGCGATGCAATCCATGACGCAGCGGTCCTCGCCGGTTCCGGGGCGGAACTGGTAAAGGTTCGAGGGCAGGCGCTTCGGGCGCATCAGCTTGCCGTCGCGGTTGATCAGCACGTCGCCGGGATTGCCCGCGCCGGTGACCTCTTCGCAATCGAGGAAGCTGTTATACTGGTCGCCAAGGTCGCCGGCTTCCTTCGAGAAGGCGATCTGCTTGGTCAGGCCCGCGCCGAGGCTGTCGGTGCGGGTGACGATGATGCCGTCCTCGACGCCCAGTTCCATGAAGGCATAGCGGCAGGCGCGGATCTTCGCGATGAAATCCTCGTGCGGAACGGTGACCTTGCCGTCCTGATGGCCGCACTGTTTTTCGTCCGAGACCTGGTTTTCGATCTGGAGCGCGCAGGCGCCGGCCTCGATCATCTTCTTGGCGAGCAGATAGGTCGCCTCGGCGTTGCCGAAGCCGGCGTCGATGTCGGCGATGATCGGCACGACATGCGTTTCGTGATTGTCGATCGCGGCCTGGATCTGCTTCGCCTTGAGCTCGTCGCCCTCGGCGCGCGCGGCGTCGAGATCGCGGAACAGGCCGCCGAGCTCGCGGGCGTCGGCCTGACGCAGGAAGGTGTAGATTTCCTCGATCAGCGCCGGAACACTGGTCTTTTCGTGCATCGACTGGTCGGGCAGGGGGCCGAATTCGCTGCGCAGCGCGGCGATCATCCAGCCCGAGAGATAGATGTAGCGGCCCTTGACGGTGCCGAAATGCTTCTTGATCGAGATCATCTTCTGCTGCGCGATGAAGCCGTGCCAGCAGCCGAGCGACTGGGTGTAGTTCGCGGGATCGGCGTCATAGGCGGCCATGTCGGCGCGCATGATGCGCGCGGTGTAGCGGGCGACGTCGAGGCCGGTCTTGAACTTGTTCTGGGCGCGCATGCGGGCGATGCTCTCGCCGCTGATGCCGTCCCAGGTGCCGTCATAATCGCGGATGAGGCGGCCTGCCTGCGCCATGTCTTCCTGATAGCCCATGATATCGTCCTTTCGGTGCGGCCAGTCGGGGAGAGCGGCCGGGTGATGGGCAAGATGTGCCGCCACGGGCGCCAAAAGTGAAAAGCTTTGTCAATAAGTTTTGTGAAATATGGCGGTTTGGTGGTAGTGTGCGTGTAAATCAGTAAAGAAAGTTACATTCATGGCCGAGCGGCGGGTGTTTGCAGGGGCGGCGGTGCGGCGGGCGCGGCGCGACGCGGGGATGACGCAGGCGGCGATGGCCGAGGCGCTCGACATCTCGCCGAGCTACCTCAACCTGATCGAGCATGGCCAGCGGCCGCTGAGCGCGACCGTGATCGTGCGGCTGGCCGAGCGTTTCGATTTCGACGCGGCGAAGCTGGGCGGCGAGGACGTGCCCGGCGGGCTCGCGGGGCTGCGGCGGCGGTTGTCCGATCCGCGCTTCGCCGACCTGGGGATTGCGGCGCAGGAGGTCGAGGAATGGTTGCAGGCGGCGCCCGCGACCGCGGCGGCCTTTGCGCGGCTGTTCGATGCGGCGCCCGAGCCGCGCGGCGAGGCGCAAGAGGAGGCGCCCGAGGTCGGCGCGGTGCGGCGCGCGATCGAGAAATGGCGCAACCATTTCGCCGACCTCGATGCGAAGGCCGAGGAACTGGCCGACGAGCTGCGGCTGGCGGGCGGCGACCTCTATGGCACGATATCGGAGCGGCTGCGCACGCGGCACCAGCTCGGCATCCGCATCCTGCCGAGCGACGTGATGCCCGACCGGCTGCGCTGGCTCGACTGGCACGCGCGGCAATTGATGCTGAGCGAGCTGCTGCGCCCCGCGTCTCGGACCTTCCAGGCGGCGGCGACGCTGGCGCAGGTCGAGGCGAAGGGCGAGATCGCTGGACTGGTCGCGGGGGCGGAGTTCGCCGAGCCCGCGGCGGCGCGCCTGTTCGAGCGGCATCTGGTGCATTATTTCGCGGCGGCGCTGATGATGCCGTACAGCCGGTTTTTACGCGCGTGCGATGCGACGGGGTACGACCTGCTGCTGCTCCAGCGGCGTTTTGGCGCGGGCTATGAGCAGGTCGCGCACCGGCTGACGACCTTGCAGCGCGTCGGCGCGCGCGGGCTGCCCTTCTTTATGCTGCGCGTCGACCGCGCGGGGCAGGGGAGCAAGCGCTATGCCGGGGCGAGCCAGTCGCCGCTGGTCGACGGCGACGCGCGCTGCCCCTTGTGGGGGGTGCATGAGGCCTTCGCGCGGCCGGGCGAAGTGATCGCCGATCTGGTCGAACTCGAGGATGGCAGCCGCTGGTTCACCCAAAGCCGTTCGGTCGCGGCGCCGGGGGCTAGCGGGAGCGGGACGCCGGCGCGCTTCGCGGTGTGCGTCGGGGTCGATGCGAAGGTCGCCGCGCCGTTGATCGCGGCGCGCGGCATCGACCTGATGCGCGGGCGGGCGACGCCGATCGGTCTCGGGTGCCGCCGCTGCACGCGCACCGGATGCGTGCAACGCTCGATGCCGCCGCTGGGGCGGCCGCTGCGGTTCAGGGATGGCGAGCGGGGGGTGTCGGCGTTCGATTTTGCGGGGGATTAGAGGGGAATGTCCGGTTGGTCGATGCGTCGCCCACCCGGATCCTCGCCGAGGTGCGGCTGATAGATCAGACTTCGGACGCGGAGAATCCTGTCGCGAAAGGGCAGGAACAAAAGCAAGCTCGCCGCAGCGACGATCGCGAGCAATATCGGCCATGTTATCGGCGAGAGCGCGACATAACGGGCGAAGGCGAGCACGCCGAAATAGGCGATGACCGAAAATTCGATCCATAGCGCGACGAAGTCCCGGCGCGCTTGTCGCTTGCGTGTCGCCTCGTCGACCAGGCTGGGATAGAGATGTGCCGCAAAGCGCGTCGCCGCGATCGCGACAGCGCCGACGACGGCACCGGCGATAACGAAGGAGAAGAGGATCGCTTCGGTCGACCAGGCGATCGCCTGGGCGGATTTGGCAGGCCCCGACCACAGTGCGTCCCAGGATACGGCGAGTATGGCGACAAAGCTGATTGTCTGATCGGCCGCCGCCGCATGGTCCGCGTTTATCCACGACCGGAACTGTCCGAAGAGAAACCATGCCACCAGAAGCAGTGCCAATACCCCCAGGACCGCGCGGACCGCAGGGAGGTCATGATATGCCCATGCGAAGCCATAATAGCCGATCATGGGAAAGACGATGTGGGTCGCCGTCACCGCGCGCACCCAATAGCGCGCATTGTCGCGATCGATCAGCCAGCGCCCCATGGCAAGCGTCGCCATCGCGACATCGACCGCAATGCCTGCACCGAGCAGGCCGGATGCCATCAGATAGGAAAAAGCCGGCGCGATCTCGTTCAAGGTCTGGTTGCATCCTCCTTCGCCGCCGGGATGGAGAGGCGGCGTAGCGCGGGCACCGTCATGATCCTAAGCCAATTCTCGAGCCATTTCGGGAGCGAGGGTACCGGCTCGCGGAGCCTCAGTCCGCTGACCAGTCGCATCACATCATAATGGGAGGAGCGCGCCGCTTCGTTCACAGCGTCAAGGCCCGCGTGAATGATCAGATCGCCGCCCCGGCGGAGGAAGATCATGTGCACCTTGTCATAATCGAAGGCTGCTTCGTCATCGAAGCCGGTTTCCAGTCCATCTTCGACGCGATCGCGGTGGAGATGGGGAAGGTGGGTCACGATGATCGCTTGCGCCTGCGCCCGGTTCGCATGATCGAATATTTCGTCCATCAGCGAGGTGCCGGCACCGAAGGTCAGGTGCAGTTCGGGTTCGTCGAAGATCATGCAGGAACCCTGCTTGGCGAGGCCATGAAGAACCGACAGGATGAAGAGTGCCTGATTTTCTCCCGAACTGACGAATTCGGCAACATCCTGCCTGTCGCCGATATGGAAGGCCCAACGGAAGTCATGATCGATGTCGCCGCCGCTGGCGGCCGTGTCCGAACGGCGAAACACCTTCCCGGACTTATATCCCCGGCCCCCCTGATCTTCGCGCTCCGACCCGGCAATGCCATTAGGATCGCGAAACACCCGCGACCAGGCGCCGATCCGTTTGACCTCCCCCGTCGTATCATATTCCGACTTCAGCGCCATATCGCACAGCAACGGCCGTCCTTCGTTGATCGTGTAGGCCGCGGCAACTCGCCGTTTGATAGAGATTTTTGACGGCTCGCATTGAACGAGTTGGAGGCGTTCGAGAAACACCTCGGTCATGTTCTTCTTCAGATCCTTGGGGCTTTCGCGGATGTCGAGGCCGATTCCGAAGTCGTACATGTCGGTATTGACGTAAAAAGATGTCGCCGGGCTTGCCCAATCCGGCGATCGACCATTGTCCTGAATGAATCGCGGCGTCGGCAGATAGCCCTTGTCGTGCGCGCGCGGACGCGACCAGAGGTTGAGTGCGCGCAGGACGAGTAATTGGTTGGCGTCACCCGAAAGCGATACGCCGGCATTCAGCCTGGCTTCGTCCGCCAACATTTCCTTGAGTACACCGTGCTCGCGGTTCGAAAAGGTGAAACGGATTTCGAACGGGCCGGTCGATGCTTTGCTGTCCTTGATCGCCTTCCACGCCAGCTTGAGGCCGGGCAGGTTCGCCGAAATCGAAGCCAGCGCGTCGTGGAAGGCCGAAGCGGCCTCACCCCGATCCGTCAATCGATCGAGGCCGTCGAGAAACTCAACATCCTTTGCGGACAGCTTGACCTGCATCAACAGGTCTCCGGCATCGAGCGGAGATTTGATCTCAAGCGCCGACAAATGGCCGAGCAGAGACGCATATTCGAGGATCATGGTCTTGCCGATACCATTTTGTCCGCGAATGACGTTGATTCCAGGGCAAAAGGCAAAGCTTTGGGTTTCGAACGGCCCCGACTGGGGCGTCAAGGACATGATTTTCATGCCGCAGCCTTTCGATGGGATTGTGCCGCGGCCCGGCCGACGACGTAAACAACGAGTGCCAGTTCCAATAACAGCGTGACGAGCGTGACGCCGAATTTCGATTCCGTCCCGCTGACCAGCAATACCAGTGGTTTGAGGACCAGGATCGCGATGGAGATCACCGTGATCAACGCGAAATGCCGGGCGTTGGAGGCGTGGGGCAGTTCGGAAGCGGGAAGCTGATGCTTCAGCGCGCTAAACACGCGTGCCGAGTAATTTTCGAGAAGAAAGAGAAAGAAAAAGGCGATCGGGTAGGAAGGCGCAACCGCCAGATAGCCATACCAAGGTATTCCCGACAGGTCGCTACTGCTGTTCAGAATATATATCTCCATATGACCGGTTATCTGGACCGCGACCTGCCCGTAAATGAAAATCATGAAAGCCCGGATGAACGCGCTTGGTTCGGAAACGGAGATATGCTCGATCCCGTGGATCAGAAAGGTTCCGAAAGAAAAGAGCAGCAGGGAAGAGCATATGCTGATGGTAATGGGACCGGCAAGATTGACCATCATCTTCTTGCTGAAGATGATCGAAGCATATTGTTCCAGAAGAGCGCAGAAGGACGGCGGCGGGGCTGTGCCTTGCGCCGTTACGTTGAGGATGAAATGGATGCCGACATAGACCACAAAAAACACAAGGCAGGCCCACGAAAGTCGCGTCATGCTGAGCTTGTGATTCGGAAATTCCGCAGCCATTATTACCCCCTCAGGCCATTCGATCCAGTTGTAGCTTGGAAATCCCGCTCGCAAAGCGCCAATATTTGTCGCTGCGCAATTAGACGCCAGATGAAGGCGCATGGGCTTCGCGGACGCCGATGGTCGTGTCTGGCGCGTTTCTGGCAAGTCGTTGACGATATTTGCGACGAAATGATTTTAAATCAGCGTTTTGTTCGTCGTAAATGCCGTAGGCGGCCTTCGGTCGCGCGTATCAAGGACCAGCGATCGCATGTTGTTTCGCGTCAATCCGGGGGAAGTCCAGATCGGGATGTTCATCCACGCCTTTGAAGGGCGGTGGATCGATCACCCCTTCTGGCGCAGCCGGTTTCTGGTCGAGACCGCCGAACAGCTCGAGCGGATCCGGGCGTCGGGGGTCGATGCGCTGGTGATCGATCGCAGCCGGAGCCGCATGGCGGCGGACGGCACGCCCGATGCCGCGCTTCCCGAGCGGCGCGTGCGTGACATTCCGCTGCTCGGTCCCGAGCGGCGCAGCGTCTGGCCAGCGGCGCGGGCGATCGCGGCAGCATCGCAGCACATCCGCCAGACGCGCCCCGCCAGCTATGCGCAGGAACGGCGCCGCGCCGAGCGGGTGATCGGCAAGTCGAAGCAGGCGGTCGTCGACATGTTCGAGAGCGCGCGGCTGGGGCGCGCGGTCGAGGTCGCGAAGCTGGCGCCGCTGGCGCGCTCGATCGGCGATTCGATCGAGCGCCATTCGCGCGCGCTGCTGGGCCTCGTGCGGCTCAAGCAGAAGGATGAATATACCTATCTCCACTCGGTCGCGGTGTGCGCGCTGATGATCAATTTTGCGCGCCACCTGAAACTCGACGAGGAGGAGGTGCAGCAGCTGGGGGTCGCGGGGCTGCTCCACGATGTCGGCAAGGTCGCGATTTCGGACGCTGTGCTGCTCAAGCCCGGCTCGCTCGACGCCCGCGAGCGCGCGATGGTCGAGCATCATCCGGTCGCCGGACACGCGCTGCTGGCGCAGTCGGCGGATATCCCGGCGGCGGCACTGGAGGTCGCGCTGCACCATCATGAGAAGATCGACGGCACCGGCTATCCCGACCGGCTGGGCGGCGACGCGCTGTCGCTCCACGCGCGGATGGGGGCGATCTGCGACGTTTACGACGCGGTGACGTCGGACCGGCCGTACAAGGCGGCGTGGACGCCGTGCGAGGCGCTGACCGCGATGCGGGGCTGGACCGGGCATTTCGACCCGGACCTGCTCGATCGTTTCGCCGACAGCCTGGGCATCTGGCCGGTCGGCACGCTGGTGCGGGTGTCCGACGGGCACCTCGGCATCGTCATGGGCAGCGGCGGCGCGAGCGGCGAGGCGATGATCGTGCGGATATTCTTCGATTGCGACACGCTGACCGAGGTCGAACCCGCCGATCGCAGCTTTGCCCCGTCGGGGCGCGCGCCGCATGTCGTCGGGCGCGACAGCCCCGGGTTCTGGCGCTTCGACGAATGGGATGCCGTGCGCCACCGCGTCGTCGGTGCGATCCTGTCCTGAGGCGCCGCTAAAACCCCGATTTGTCGAAGACATGCCCCTCGGGGTCGAGGTCGCGCAGGTCGGCGCCGCGCGTCTCGCGGCCGAAGCGCCAGACCAGCAGGAGCGACAGCGCCATCGGCACCGCGATCATCAGCGCGCTGGCGGCGAGGGTGGGCACGATCGCGAGGATCGCGAGCGCCTGTGCCAGCACGCCGCCCGCCTTGCTGCACGCCGCGACCCAGCCCGTGGTGCGGCCACGGATGCGCAGCGGGAAGCTTTCGGCGGCATAGGGCAGCAGCATCGCGATGATGCCGTTGCTGCCGATGATCAGCAGCGCGACGGGAAGCACGGGCGAGGCATGGTCGCTGAGCGCCAGCCACAACACCCCGGCGAGGCCGAGCAGCGAGACGGCGATCGCGGCGAGCAGCGATTTCTTCGCGCTCCACGCGCTGTAGATCCATGCGACGAGGAAGACGGTCGGCAGCGCGATCAGCGCCGAGGCGGCGAGCAGCCGGCTCGACACCTCCATGCTGTAGCCGCGCGCGATCAGTTCGACGGGGAGCCACAGCAGCAGCCCGAAATTGACGAGGCCCCAGCCGATCGCGGTCAGGCTGAGCGCCGCGAGCTTGCCGACAAAGGCGCGGCCGATCGGCGCCGAGGTCGGCCCGCGCGGCGCGGCGGGCTCGTCGGGGACGATACGATGCATCGTCGACCCGAATTGCGTCATCACCTTTTGCGCCTCGGCGCGGCGGCCGCGCGCCATCAGGAACTTTGCCGATTCGGGGATGAAGGTGCCGAGGACCACGAGCATCAACCCGCTCGGCAGGTTGGCGAGCCACAGGATGCGCCAGCTGTAGATCGGTTCGAGCCAGGCGGCGATCAGGCTGGCCGCGGCATAGCCGCCGACCGCGCCCAATCCGCCGACGAGGACGAGGCTCCAGCCGCGATGGCGGCTCGGCATCATTTCGGCGAGCAGCGCATAGGTGACGGGCAGCATGCCGCCCGCCGCAGCGCCCATCATGAAACACATGCCGATATTCCACGCGAGCGAGGGCATCGCGCCGCAGATCGAGGTGCCGACGAACATCACTGCCGACAGCAAGATCGACGCCTTGCGGCCATAGATGTCGGCGACCCAGCCCCAGACGAACGAGCCGAGCACGGTGCCGACCAGCGCGACGAACGGCACCAGCGACACCGTCGCGCGTGGCACGCCATATTCGTCGATCATTCCGGGAATGGTGAAGCCTAGGCTGGCGGGTTTCATGATGTCGATGACGAGCGCGATGACGAGCACCCCCATCAGCCGCCAATGCGCCCACGACAGCGGCGCGTCCTCGGGCGCCGAGACCGCGATCCGGCTCGACGCCGCGATCTGTTGCGACAGGTTTCGCGGCAACAGGCCATAGGCGGCGACGGCGATCCCGGCGACGATCAGATACATGCCCGCGATCATGCCGCTGTCCATCGGCATGCCGACCATGCGGAACCCCATGTCGCGGCCCATCCAGAACATCGGCAGGTGGAGAAGGACGCCGATGGTGACGGCGGCGACGCCGAGGACAAAGGCCCAGAGGCGCCGGTCGCCGCCGGTCGTGCTGATGGTTTCGCTCAATGAAGGGCTCCCTCTCCCGAAGGGGCTTCATTTCACACGAGCGCGAGTCCGGCAATCGGCTTTCGCCGGGGTGGCAATCGGCTTTCGCCGCGTCGACAGTCGGCCTTCGCCGCCGCGGCGAACGGGTCAGAAGCGCGCGTTGACGCTGACCCAATAGCTGCGCGCCTTGTCCTTGTTGTTATAGTGATCGATGTAGGTCGGGGTGTAGGCGCCGCCGACCGGATCGCCGAAATCGACGTCATAGGCGCGGAAGTCGCGGTCGAGCAGGTTGTTGACCCGGCCGCTGATCGTCAGATGATCGTTCAGGCGATATTGCGCGCCGAAGTTCAGCACGGTGTAGCTGCTGTAATAGAGATGATCGCCGTTGGTCGCGACGCCGCGATAGCGGCGCGAGCGATGCTCGGTCGACAGCTGCGCCGACAGGCCGTCGAGCGGCTGCCAGTCGAGTGTCGCATTGGCCATATGCTTCGCCGACTGGGTCAGCGGCTGGCCCGCCGATGCCCCGGTCTGCTGCTTGCTGTCGGTGTAGGTGTAGTTGGCGCGGATCGACAGGCCGGCGAAGATTTCATAGCGGCCCGCGACCTCGGCGCCCTTGATCCGCGCCTTGTCGACGTTGAACGGAATGCTGATCGTCCGGCCGAGTCCGAGCACTTCCCAATAATCGCCGAGATTGGCGCAGGGACGCACGAAATTGGTGAGCGCGCACGGCTCGACGATCGTCGTGTCGATCTTGTCCTTGAACTTGTTGTGGAACAGCGTGACGTTGAGGCCGCTCGCCGCCGACGGGTTCCAGTAGAGCGCGATCTCGCTGTTGACGCTGGTTTCGGGCTTGAGGTCGGGGTTGCCGATGAAGGGGCTGGTGCCCTGGCCGCCGAAACCGCGGATGCCGTCGTAAAGGTCGGTGGTTTTGGGAGTCTTGTAGCCGGTGCTCACCCCGCCCTTGACCGTCAGCGTCGGGCTGATCGTGTAATTGGCGTAGAGGCGCGGGCTGAAGCGGCCGCCGAACAGATTGTGATTGTCGTAGCGGACGCCGCCGGTGATGCTGAAGCCTTCGAAGGGGGTCCAATTGTCCTCGGCGAACAGCGACCAGATGCGGTGGTCCTGCACCGCCTCGACCCCGCCGACGGCAGCTTCGAGCCCGAAGACGCCGTCGTCGAGCGTGCCGTCGATATATTGGCCGCCAATCACGAAATTATGCCGCCCGGCGAGATTTTCGACCGGGATGTCGATGCGGCCGTCGACGGTATATTGCGCGCTTTCGAGGGTGCGGATCGGGCGCGGCAGAAAGGTGCGTTCGGCGAGCGCGCGGCGTTCGGCGGTGGGCATGCCCGCATAGGGACCGGTGCCGCTGAACATCTGTTGCAACAGCAGCCGTTCGGCGACCGAGAAGGGCATGGTGCGGCCCTTGTTGTTCGTCTCGATATAGGCGAACGACAGGAAGGCACGCGCGAAGCCGAAGTCGCCATTATAGGTGCCGGCCCATGACAGGCGGTCGAACACCTGTTCCTGGGTATAGCCGACGCGCGGCTGGACGACGCCGCCGGTGGCGCGCCAGATGCTCTCGATGCCGTCGAGGGTGCCGAGCGGATAGGTGATCACCCCGGTGTCGGGATCGACGATCGGCGTGTTGTCATAGACCTGTTTCGAATAGTCGATGTCGAAGATGAAACTGTGATCGGGCGAGGGGGTGAAGGTCAGCGAGCCGCCATAGGCGCGGTTGGTGTTGCTGACCGTCTTGCCGCCGCCGCCGAAGCCGAGGCCGCGGACGTGCGACACGCCGGCGGGATCGACGACGGGCGCGAAATCGGGCTCCGACGGGTAGCGCTTGTAATAGGAACCGCGCAATTTCATCCCGATGATGCCGGGAACGATCGGGCCGCTGAGCGCGGCGTCGAAGGTCATGTCGTCGCCGAAGTCGGTGTCTTCCTGGATGCTGCGGCCAAAGGTCGCCGAGCCGGTCCAGCGGTCGAGCACCTTCTTGGTGATGATGTTGATGACGCCGCCGAGCGCGTCGGCGCCATAGAGCGTCGAGGCGGGGCCGCGGATGACCTCGATCCGCTCGATCGTGTCGAGCGGTGGGATGTGGTTGAACTGGTTGCCGCCGAAGCTGTTGGGATAAATGTCGCCATGGTTGTTCTGGCGGCGGCCGTCGATCAGGATCAGCGTATAGTCCGACCCCATGCCGCGGATGCTGATCGTGCGCTGGCCGGTCTTGTCGGAGGTTTCGCCGACGTCGACGCCCTCGATATCGCGGACCGCGTCGATCAGGGTGATATAGGGGCGCTGGCGCAATTCGTCCGCGGTCACCACGGTGATGCTGGCCGGCGCATCGGTGATCTTCTGCTCATAGCCCGTGGCGGTGACCACGATATCGCCGCCCGGCGCTTCGCCCTCTTCGGCGAACGCTGCGGCGGGCATGGCGAGAAGGGCGGCGATCGCGACGAGGCTGGCGCTGGACGAAGGAGCGAAGAAAGGCGTGTTCATGGTTACCCCCGATAATGCGAATGATTATCATTGACATTCGGGGGGCGAACTGGTGCGGACGGGGCCCTGGGTCAATCGCGAAGACGCCCGCCGGGCGCAGGAGCAACACTTTGTCACAATTGGCAATCATCGACCGGCCTGGAACCCTGCAGGCTCCACAGGCCCCGGCGATCCCGCAGCATATCGTCGTCGTCGACGACGATGCCGGGGTGCGGACGCTGTTGTCGCGGATCCTGCGCGAATGCGGCTATGACGTCACCGGCGCCGCCGACGGCGGCGAACTGGAAACCGCGCTCGCCGAGCGGCAGGTCGACCTGGTGCTGCTCGACATCATGCTGCCGGGGGCGAGCGGGCTCGATCTGTGCCGGATGATCCGCGCGCGCAGCGGGGTGCCGATCATCATGATCAGCGCGCGCGGTCAGGAAAGCGACCGGGTGACCGGGCTCGACCTCGGCGCCGACGATTATATCGCCAAGCCGTTCGGGCGGCCCGAGGTGCTGGCGCGGGTGCGCGCGGTGTTGCGGCGCGCGGCGGACACGCATGTCCCGCTCGACATTCCGGCGCCCGAGCGTTTCGACTTCGCCGGCTGGTCCTATCATGGGCGCCGCCGCGAACTGATCGCGCCGTCGGGGGCCGAGGTCGACCTGACCGCCGCCGAGCATGAACTGCTGCTCGCGCTGCTGCGCTATCCGCAGCGGATGATCGGGCGCGAGCGGTTGCTCGAACTGGCGCGCAGCCGGATCGCGACCCCGACCGACCGCAGCATCGACGTGCTGATCAGCCGGCTGCGCCGCAAGCTGGGCGACGGGCGCAAGACGCGCCCGCTGATCCGCACCATCCGCGGCGTCGGATATATGTTCGCCGCCGACGTCAGCGTCGCCTGACCATGGGCCGCCGTCCGCTGGGCATGGTCGCGCGCATCGCGCTGGTGCTCATCTGCGCGGTCGTTCTCGAGCTCGTCGGCAATGTCGCGCTGCATCGCTGGCAGGAACGCGAACTGCTTCCGGTCGAACAGGTCGAGCGGATCGCAGCGCAGCTGGTCGAGGCCGAACGAACGGCGCTGGCGAATCCGGTGGACCGGCGCGAGCGTGCGATGCACCGTCTCGCCACCAGGGGCCTGTCGCTGAACTGGGTGCCGCGCAGCGTCATCACCGATTACAGCGCGTCCTTCGAGCAGCTCGGCACGATGCGCGCGCGGCTCGTCCGCGCGGCGCCGGGCCTCGCGGGGCGCGAGCTCAGGCTGACGCTGATCCCGTCGGAAGCGGCGGGCGAGCGCGACCTGATCGGGGCGCTGCAACTCGCCGACCAGAGTTATATCACCTTTCGCATCAGCCCCTATCTGGGGGCGCCGCCGTCGCCGGGGGCGGTGATCGCGATGCACCTGTTGCTGATCGCGACGGTGCTCGGTCTGGCGCTGATCATGGTGCATGCGCTGGTGCGCCCCTTGCGCAACCTTGCCGAAGCCGCCGACGCGACGGGGCAGGGCCAAGTCGGCGTGCTGGCGGTCGAGGGGCCGCCCGAGGTGCGACGCGTCGCCACCGCCTTTGCCGCGATGCAGCTCCGGCTGCTCGATGCGATGGAGGACCATACGCATGCGCTGGTCGCGGTGTCGCACGATTTGCGCACCCCGATCCAGCGGCTTCGGTTGCGCGCCTCGCTGCTCGATGACGACGAGGGACGCGACGCGATCGCCGCCGATCTCGTCGAGATGGAGCATTTCATCGAATCGACGCTCGCCTATGTCCGCAGCGGCGAGGACGAGGCGGTGCGGTTGATCGACGTCGCGGCGCTGGTGTCGACCGCCGCCGACAACGCCGCCGACCTGGGCGCCGCGATCGCCTATCGCGGCCCCGACGAACTGCTCGTCATGGGGCGGCCGCTGGCGATCAAGCGGATCATCGCGAACCTGATCGACAATGCGCGGCGGCACGGCGAGCGGATCGAGCTGATCCTCGCCGAGGCGGCGCCCGACCGGTTCGTCGTGGCGGTCGAGGACGACGGGCCGGGCATCGCGCCGGGTCAGCGCGCCGAGGCGCTATTGCCGTTCCGGCGCCTCGACGATGCGCGGGCGCGCGACGCCGGGGGCGCCGGGCTGGGACTGGCGTCGGCGGCGAAGGCGGCGCAGGCGATGGGCGGCGCGCTCGAACTGGGCGAGAGCGGGCTGGGCGGGCTGGCGGCGCGACTGGTGTTGCCGAAAAACCCGCCCGTCATCACCGCTTGAGGCGGAAATCCGCGCCGGCGTAGGTCCGCACCGGATTGCCGCGTTCGAGACCCTGATTGCGGTCCCATGCGTCGCGCCGGGCATCGCCTGCAGCGGCTTCGCGCCGTTCGGCGAGCAGCAGTACGAGCTTTAGCCGCGCGACCTTGCGGTTGGCGTGCTGCGACCTTTGCTCCTGGGATACGGCGACCAGGCCGGTCGGGCGGTGGGTCGCGCGCACCGCGCTGTCGGTCTTGTTGACATGCTGGCCGCCCGGACCGCTCGCGCGCATTGCCTGATAGTCGATGTCGGCATCGCGGATTTCGTCGGTCTCTTCGGCCAGCCCGACGGGCGCGACGCCGACGAACCAGTTCTTGCGTTTGTGCGTTGGCCGGAAGGGGCTTTGCCCGGTCCACAGGATCGTCCCCGTCCGTTGCTGCGCAAAGGATTCGGCGCCGGATCCCGACACGCGCAGCAGCAGCGAGGCCGGATCGTCGTCGGGCACCTCCAGCGGTTCGCATTCGACATCGCAGCCCCGCGCCTCGCGGATGAAGGCGCGGGCGAGGCGGGCGACGACCCAGCGGCATTCGGCGGGGCCGCTTCCCGACGACAGGTGGAGGATGATTTCGGTCATGCGCGCCTCACCTTGTAGCTGATGAGCGGGCGGAGCCGCGCGACGACGCGGACGAGGCCCGCCTGTTCGAGGTCGGCGATCACGCGCGCGATATCCTTATAAGCCTGCGGCGCTTCCTCGAAGATCAATTGCCGATCCTCGCAGATCACCCGGCTGCCGAGCGCGGTGCGTTCGAGTTCGGCCACCTTGAAGCGGTCCGACAGCCGCGCGCGGGCATCGCCGCGGCTCCATTTGCGTCCGGCGCCATGCGCGAGCGAATGGAGAGCTTCGTCGGCGCGTCCCTCCAGCGGCTCGACGAGATAGCTGAAGTCGCCGCGCGAGCCGGGGATCGCGACCAGCCCGCGATCGGCGGGAGCCGCCCCCTTGCGGTGGAGCCAGCCGCCGCTCAGCGCCGTGACGCTGTTGTGGCAGATGTCGAGCAGCCGCCGCCCGCCGAGACCGAGCGCCGCGAGAAAGCGCGCGGCGATCACGTCGCGGTTGACGACCGCCCAACCCATCGCGCGGTCATGATCGGCCAGATAGGCGCGGCCATCTTCGCTGTCGGCGACGAGCCCGGCCAGCGCGCCGCGCGCGGTCCAGGTGTCGAGGATCGCCTGACCGAGCCCGCGCGAGCCGCTGTGCACCATCATCCAGACGCGGTCGGGATGAAGGGCGAGCGCCGCGAAGCGTTCGGCATCGACCACCTCCTCGACCCGCTGCAACTCGACGAAATGATTGCCGCCGCCGATCGTGCCGAGCGAGGCGTCGGCGAGGTCGGCGGGAAGGCCCGCAGCCGCAAGCACCGCCGCCGCATCGCCGTCCCACGGGCCGTCGAGGCCGTGGAGCTTGCGCTCGGCGGCATCGGGGCGGAATTTGCGCAAGGCTCCTCCGGTTTGCCAAAGCGCCATGCCGCAGCCGATGTCGCCGCCGACGAGGTGCGGATAGATATGCGTCGGCGACCAATAGGCCGCGCCGACCGCAATGCCGCGTCCGGCGTGGAGGTCGGGAAGCCCGACGACCCGCGCGATGCCGGGCAGCGCGGCGGTGCGTTCGAGCTGGTCGAGCGCGACCGGATCGAACAGGCGCGGGTCGGCGCCGACGAGGTGGAACGGAGTATCGCTCATCGTCCACCGCCTTTCGCCGCGCGGTTGGCGGGCGGCAGGCGGCGTTCCAGTTCGGCCGCGTCGCGCAGGATGCCGTCGGTCGGATCGACGAAGAAGTGCCAGCGACGCCAACTCCACCGACCCTTGCGGCCCAGGACCTCTCCGTCCATCATCCATTCGCCGTCGCGTCCGATCGAGATGCGCGAGGCGATAAAATCGTCGAGATGAGCGCGGACGTGCATCTTCACCGTGCTGCCGGTGTCGAGCCCGGCGCAGATTTCGCTGAACACATCGTCCCAGCGGCGACCGCGCCGGCTCCGCAGGAAGCGGATCAGCGGGGCGAAATTTTCATTGAGGTCCTTGTAATAGCGTGCCTCGGTTTTGACCTGGCGCTTGTGGCCGACGAAATGGATGCCGGGATCGCTCCTCTTGAGTTTGACGGATGGTACATGTCGCGAACCGCAGCGCGGGCGTTCGACGATGACCTTGAACATATCAGCGCGCACGACGAAGCTCCCCCGCGAGGGAAGCAGCCGATGCGGCGCCTTTGGTAATGAAATAGTGGCTCGTGCCGGTACGGCGCGAAAGGGTCAGGCGAGCGGTGCCGCCTGCAAGCAAAGTGCCCATGTCACAGAATCCTGATGACGGTGGAAAGTTAGGATGCGGTGTGTGTGAACAGCGGTTCGCATGATCTCTCCTTTCCGTTTCAGACTGTGGCCGGGATTTGGCTGGCGCGGCCTTTAGCTGCGCCGACCGCTTTTTGCAAGGCGGCGCGACGTCGGGCGCTAGGCCAGTTGCGCCGCGGTCCAGCGCTCGATCAGTCCCGCGAGCACCTCGATCGGCATCGCGCCCGCCGACAGCGCGGTGTCGTGGAAGGCGCGAAGGTCGAATTTGTCGCCGAGCGCGACCTTCGCCTTTTCGCGGATCGCCACCCACCGGGTCTGGCCGACCATGTAGCTCGTCGCCTGACCGGGCCAGACGCAATAGCGTTCGATCTCGGTGACGTTCGACGGTTCGGGGGTGCCGAGCGTCTCGTTATAATATTGGATGCCCTTCTCGCGGGTCCAGCGATAATGGTGGAGCCCGGTATCGACGACGAGGCGGGCGGCGCGGAACATGTAACTTTGCAGATATCCGAGCCGGCCCCACGGGTCGTTTTCATAAACCCCCATCTCGTCGGCGAGCTGTTCGGCATAGAGGCCCCAGCCCTCGGTATAGACCGAGTAAGCGGGCAGGCGGCGGAGGCGCGGGATGCCGGTCGCTTCCTGCGCCAGCGCGATCTGGTGGTGATGGCCCGGCGAGGCCTCGTGATAGGTCAGCGTGGGTAGCGTCCAGCTGGGGTTTTCGGCGGTATCGCGCAGGTTGATATAATAGGCGCCGGGGCGCGAACCGTCGAGCGCGGGGACCTGATAATAGCCGCCGGTCGCGCCATCCTCGATATCGGCGGGGACGCGGCGGATTTCGGCCTTCGCCTTGGGCAGGCGGCCGAAGGCTTCGGGCAGGCGGGCCTGCATCGCCTGCATCTGGTTGTTGAGCTCGGCGATCAGCTTCGCCTTGCCTTCGTCGGTGTTGGGATAGAGGAAGCGCGGGTCCTTGCCGAGCGCGCGCATCCGTTCGGCGACGCTGCCCTTGGTCATGCCCTGCGCCTTGAAGATCGCGTCGGCCTGCGCCGACAGGTCGGCGACGCGGTCGAGGCCGAGCTTGTGCACCTCCTCTGCCGACATGCCCGTCGTCGTCGCGAAACGCAGCGCATAGGCGTAATAATCCTCGCCCTGCGGCAGGCGCCAGACGCCGGCATCGTGCGTCGCCTTTGGCCGCACCGCGCGAAGTTCGGCGGCCTGACGCTGCATCGCTGGGTATATCTTGTCCTCGATCAGCGCCGCGCAGCGCGCCGCCCAGTCGCCGGGGATGTCCTTGGTCTTCGCCGCAATATTGGTGGTCAGGCCGTTGGCGTCGGGCGCGGGGGCCCAGATGCGGTCGAACTGGCCGAGGGTGCGGTCGATGACGAAGTCGGGCGGGATGATGCCATTGGCATGATCGGCCTTGAGCCGCCCGGTTTCGTTGTCGAGCTGGACCGCGAAGTCGGCGCAGCGCGCCAGATAGGCTTCGGCATCGGCGGCCCCGGCGATTGCATGCTGGTTGATCAGGAAATCGGGGACCGCGCGATAGGCGCCCGACAACTGGGTCACCGGATGCGGTTCGGGCCAGCTGTGGAGGCCGTAGGAGAATGTGTCATAGGCCTTCACATAGCCCTCCCACGGGCCGCGGAAGGTTTCGTAATTGACGAGGTCCATGCCCGAAAGCTTTGATACGTTTATCTTTTTGAGGTCGGCGAGGCCGTCGCGATAGAGCTGGTGGTTCTTCTTGATCCCCGCGGGTGAACGGTCGTCGAGCTTGGCCTTGAGTGCCGCGCGCTCGCCCTTGTCGAGCCCGAGCGCGGCGGCGAATTCGGGGCTTTCGTCGATCAGCCGGTCGTAGATGCGTTCGTAGAGCGCGGTCAGCCTGTCGCCCTCGCTGGCGGGTTCGGCGAGCATCGCGTGCGCGCGGGCGCCGGCGAGCGCCGAGGTCGCGGCGAGCGTGGCGAGAAGCGTGCGGCGGTCGAGCATGGGGAGGTCTCCGGACGAGGTGTGTTGTCCCAGCCCTACACGATCGGATCAGGCGGGTCTTGTAGCCAATTGACCTCGCCGCCAGAAACCCGGGGTGGCACCGGTGAGCCGCGCGACGGCGTGGGTCATATGCGCCTGGTCGGTGAAGTGGAGCCGATGGGCGATCGCGGTCAGCGCCTCACCAGTGGTGCGGATCGCCGCGAGCGCGGCGCGGGCGCGGACGTCGGCGCGATACGCCTTGGGTGTGCAGCCATAGGCGGCGCGGAAGCCGCGGCTGAGAGTTTCGGCGCGCACGCCTTTGCTCTCGGCCCAGGCGGACAGCGCGAAGGGGTCGAGGCGGCGGAGGTCGCCGGCGAGCAGGTCGGGCCAGTCGAGCGCCGACGGCGGCGCGGCGACGAAATCCCCGGCGAGCGCGGCGGTGGCGGCGTCGCGGTCGCGCGCGGCGAGGCGGACGAGGCGGTCGGGGTCGCGGACATGGCCGCGGACATGCGCGGTGGCGGCAAGCGCGGGCGGCAGGTCGAGCACGAGGACGCGGGCGCCGCGCGCCGCGATGCGGCCCAGATGCGATTCGAACGCGTGATGGATCAGGACGTCGCCGGGACCGACGTCGAAGCGGCCTTCGTCCCCCGCCTCCTGATAGCCGCCCTCGAGCACCACCGCGACGAAGGCGTTGTCGTGGCAATGGCGCGCGCGCCGTTCGAGCGGGCGATGCTGCAGCAGCCCGAGCGGCGCATCGGCAAAGCGGTGCGACCCGGTCATGCGGCTATTCGCGCGCCTTCGCGGCGGCGCGGACGTCCTGGCAGCGTTTGAGCGGCATGACCAGGATGTCGTCGCCGTCGACGATCACCGCGACCCCCTCCATGCCGACGACCGAGACGCGCTTGCCGCCGGCGCGGATCAGGTTGCCGAGGCTGTCGTGGAGGAAGACGTCGCCGACGGTCGCATTGTCGGCCTCGTCGCACGCGGCGAGGGCATGGACCGCCTGCCAGCTGCCGAGGTCGGACCAGCCCATCGCGACAGGGACGACGGCGACGCGGTCGTCCTTTTCCATCACCGCATAGTCGATCGAATCCGACGGCGCGGTTTCGAACAGCAGCGCGTCGGCGTAGAGCGCGTCGCCATCGCGCATCCCGGCGGCCGCGGCCTTGTCGGCGGCCTCGAAGATCGCGCGGCAATGGGTGAGCATCGCATCGCGCATCCGCCCGGCACGGAACAGGAAGATACCCGCGTTCCAGTTGTAGCCGCCCGCCGCGAGCATCGCCTCGGCGGTTTCGAGCGGCGGCTTCTCGACGAAACGGTCAACCGCGAAACCATCCTCGCCGATCGGGGCGCCGCTGGCGATATAGCCGAAGCCGGTGTCAGGGCGCTCGGGAGTGATGCCGAAGGTGACGAGCCAGTCCGCCTGCGCGAGCCGTGCCGCCTTGGCGATCGCGGCGTGGAAGGCGGGGACGTCGGCGATGACATGGTCGCTGGGCATCACCAGCAGCAAGGTGTCGGCATCGGCCTGCGCAACGGCAAGGGCGATCGCGGCGGCGGTGTTGCGCGGCATCGGTTCGACGAGCAGCCTGGCCTCATGCGCCCCCATCTGGTCGCGCACCGTCGCGACATGGCCGTCGCCGCACAGGATGACCGGCGGCAGGAAATGTTCGCCGGCGGGGGTGCGCGCGACGGTCTGCTGGAACAGGCTGTCGGCGCCGGTGAGCGGGAGGAACTGCTTGGCGCGATCCCCGCGCGATTCGGGCCACAGCCGCGTGCCGGCGCCGCCGCACAGGATAACGGGTTGAATCTGAAGGGTCATGGAGACGGTCTAAGCCTTTCGGACGGAATGGTCATCCCTTGAATGGGTTAATGGTGCAAGGCTGGCCTTGAACCGCTCTGGATTGCCGCGTCGCTTCGCTCCTCGCAATGACGGAGCATTTGGAGGCTCGTCATTGCGAGCGAAGCGAAGCAATCCAGAGCGGTCGGCGCCAACCTGTGTGTAAAGTTAACCGACACTTCACCCCTCACAGCTAGGTGTGCGCCTGAAAGGGCGCCACTTTCCCATGTTCCGACTGTTCAAACATTATGTCCCGCACGCCGTCGTCTGGCTGGCGCTGATCGAGTTTTTCGCGCTGCTCGGCTCGGCCGAGGGGGCGTGGCATCTTTATGCGCACCAGGCCGGTTTCGACGCCGGCGAACTTGCCGACCGCTGGTTGCCGCTGTTGACCTTTGCGGTGTCCAACGCGCTGGCGATGATGGCGGTCGGCATGTACGGGACCGAGGCGCTGCGCTCGATGGGTTTCGCCACCGCGCGGCTGCTCGCGGCGATTTCGCTCGGCGTGATCTTCCTGTCGCTCACCGGCTTCCTACTCCCCGACGCGACCCTGTGGCGCGCGAACAGCGTTTACGCGATGGCGTTCGCGATCGCGCTGTTGTTCCTGATCCGGCTGGCGGTGACCCAGACCGCGGGGGCCGACCAGTTCCGGCGGCGGATCCTGATCCTCGGTGCGGGGCCGCGCGCGGCGCGGCTGCGCGTGCTCGCCGACGAGCCGGGCAGCGGGCTGACGATCACCGGCTATGTCGCGATGGCCGATGGCGAAACGGCGATCGCCGACGCGGTGCCGCGCGGCGATGTCGCGAACCTCGCCGACCATGCCGTCGCGCTGGGGGCGGGCGAGGTGGTGCTGGCGATGGAGGAACGGCGCGGGTCGCTGCCGCTTGCCGACCTGCTGCGGGTCAAGACCACCGGGGTGCATGTCAACGACATCGCGAGCTTTCTCGAGCGCGAGACCGGCCGCGTCGACCTGGCGACGACGAACCCGAGTTTCCTGATCTTTTCGGACGGCTTTTCGGCGGGGCAGCGGATCGGCAAGGTCAGCAAAAGGCTGTTCGACATTTTTGCCAGCCTCGCCGTGCTGGTGATCGGCCTGCCGCTGATCGTCATCGCGGGGATCGCGGTGCGGATCGACAGCAAGGGGCCGATTTTCTATCGCCAGCCGCGCGTCGGGCTGTTCGGCGAAACCTATAATATCGTCAAGATCCGCTCGATGCGCACCGATGCCGAGGCCGCGGGCAAGGCGGTGTGGGCGAGCGCGAACGACCCGCGGATCACCCGTGTCGGCAACATCATCCGCAAGCTGCGCATCGACGAACTGCCGCAGACCTGGTGCGTGCTGAAGGGCGAGATGAGCTTTGTCGGCCCGCGCCCCGAACGGCCGAGCTTCGTCGAGGAGCTGACCGAGGAACTGCCCTATTATGCCGAGCGCCACATGGTGAAGCCGGGGCTGACCGGCTGGGCGCAGATCAACTATCCTTATGGCGCGTCGGTCGAGGATGCGCGGGTGAAGCTCGAATATGATCTCTATTACGCCAAAAATTATTCGCCCTTCCTCGACCTGCTGATCCTCCTCCAGACGGTACGCGTCGTGCTGTGGCCCGAGGGCGCGCGCTAAAATGGGCGCGCTCACCGGTCTTTCGGCGATCCTCGGCGGCCTGGCGCTGGCGGGTTTCGCCGGCGTCACCTTGTGGCTTCTGATGCGGCCGCGCGCGCGCATGGCAACGCTGATGCCGGGTTTCGGCTGGCTGGTCGCCGCGGCGGCGGCGATGACGCTGTGGTGCGCCGCAGCTTATGTCTTCGGTCCCGGATCGGCCGAGGCGCTTGTCGGGCGGGCGCTGCGCAACATCGCCCTGCTCGGCTGGCTCGGCGCGACCTTCTGGAACGAGCGTGCGCCGATGTCGCGGCCGCTGCGGCTGATTCAGCGCATGCTCGTCACCTTCTGCGTCGTCGCGCTGTCGTTCGGCAGCGCGGTGTGGCTGCGCCAGGGCGGGCTGTCGGACGAATGGGCGGGGCCGGGGCTTGAACTGGTCGCGATGATCGCCGCATCGGGCGGGCTGCTGCTCATCGACAGCGGGGTGCGCCACGGCAGCGCCGGGCTGCGCATGCCGGTGCTCGCGGTCGCCGGGGGCTTTGCGATGCTCTGGGCCTATGAACTCAACATCCAGCTGATCGCCGCGCTGACCGGGTCGGCGGCGACGACGCTGATCCTGTTGCTGCCGGCGGTCGCACTGCTCGCGTTGCCGACCTTCGTCGTTGCCGCGATGGATGTCGGGCGCGAACGGATGCGGCTGTCGCGCACCGCGGCGACGCGGACCTTGCTGCTGATCGGCGGCGCCGCGTATCTGGTCCTGATCGGGCTGGCTGGCGCGGTGGCGCGGATGGTCGGCGGCAATTACGGCGAACTGGCACAGGGGCTGTCGCTGGTCGTCGCGCTCGGCGCCGGCGGGATGCTGCTCGCCTCGGGCCGCGCGCGGGCGTGGCTGTCGGTAATGATTTCCAAGCATTTCTTCGAGCATCGCTATGACTATCGCGCCGAATGGATGCGCTTCACCGCGACGCTGGCGCGTGCCGGCGACGACGCCGACAAGAGCGCCGACAAGGGGGAAGGCGACCTGTACCGCCGCGTCGCCAAGGCGCTCGCCGAACTGACCGGAAGTCCGGGCGCGCTGCTGATGCTGCCCGACCCGCAGGGCAGCTATCGCGTCGCCGACCGCTGGCATTGGGAAGGCGGGGTCGAGGCCGATGCGATATTGTCGCTGCGCTCGGCCTTCATGCTGCAGGACACCGGCCATATCGTCGACCTCGATGCGGTGCGCCGCGGCGCGACGACGGTCGCGGGCGGGCACGACCTCGCGATCCCCGACTGGCTGGTCGCCGACACGCGCGCGTGGGTCGTCGTGCCGGTGCTCCATTTTCAGCGCATGATCGCGGTGGTGGTGCTGCACCGTCCGCCGGTGACGCGCGCGCTCGACTGGGAAGATCTCGACGTGCTGCGCATCGCGGGACGGCAGGCGGCGAGCTACCTCGCCGAATCGCACAGCCAGCAGGCCTTGTCGGAAGCGAAGCGTTTCGACGAGTTCAACCGCCGCTTCGCCTTCATCATGCACGACATCAAGAATCTGGCGAGCCAGTTGGCGCTGCTCGCGCGCAATGCCGAGCGTCATGCCGACAATCCGGCGTTTCGCGCCGATATGGTCGAGACGCTGAAGCTGTCTGCGGGACGGTTGTCCGACCTGCTGGCGCGCCTGTCGCCGCGCGAGCGCGGGCGCGCGGCGGAGGCCGGGCGCGTGGCGATCGAACCGCTGCTCGACGCCGTCGCGGCGCAGATGCGGCCGCGCCGGACGCTGTCGATCGGCTGCGACGCCGGGCTCGCCGCCTGGGCCGATAGCGGATCGGTGCGGCAGATCCTCGAGCATCTTGCGACCAATGCGATCGACGCCTCGTCCGCCGACGGATCGGTGCAGCTGATCGCGGCGCGCGAGGCGGGGCGGGTGCGGATCGACGTGCTCGACCAGGGATGCGGGATGACCCGCGAGTTCATCCGCGACGAATTGTTCAAGCCCTTCGTTTCGACAAAGGAAGCGGGGTTCGGGCTTGGCGCCTATGAAGCGTTGCAGATTGCGCAGGCGATGGGCGGCACGATCGATGTCGCGAGCGAGCCGGGCAAGGGAAGCCGCTTCACCCTGTGGTTGCCCGCCGCGGGCGAAGGCGGTGCGGCGGGGCGGGGCAACGACTGGATGAAAGTGGCATCATGAAGAACGACGGCGCCGAAGCACCGCGCAAACTGCTGGTGGTCGAGGACGACCCGGGGCTGCAGACGCAGCTCAAATGGGCCTATGACGGCTATGCGGTGCTGATCGCGGGCGACCATGACAGCGCGATCGACCTGCTGCGTGCCGAAGAACCCGATGTGGTCACGCTCGACCTGGGCCTGCCGCCCGATCCCGACGGGACGCGCGAGGGATTCCGGACGCTGAAGGCGATCCTGGAGATCAAGCCCGACACCAAGGTCATCGTCGTGTCGGGGCACGGCGAGCGCGCCAGCGCGTTGAACGCGATCGCTCAGGGCGCGTGGGATTTCTACCAGAAGCCGATCGATATCGAGGAGCTGGGGCTGATCGTGCGGCGGGCGTTCCATGTTCGCGAACTCGAGGTCGAAAATGCGCGGCTGGCGGAGCAGGGGACGAACGACAACCGCGTACTCGGCGGGATGATTACCGGGGCGCCCGAAATGCTGAAGGTCGCGCGGACGATCGAGCGCGTCGCCAATCTGGGCGTATCGGTAATGCTGCTCGGCGCGAGCGGCACCGGCAAGGAGTTGCTGGCGCGCGGGCTGCACGAGGCGAGCGGGCGGCGCGACGGCGCCTTCGTTGCGATCAACTGCGCCGCGATCCCCGAGAATCTGCTCGAAAGCGAATTGTTCGGGCATGAGAAGGGCGCCTTCACCGGTGCGGTGAAGACCACCGAGGGCAAGATCGAGCTTGCGCATGGTGGCACTTTGTTCCTCGACGAAGTCGGCGACATCCCGCTGCCGCTGCAGGTCAAATTGCTGCGATTCCTGCAGGAACGCACGATCGAGCGGATCGGCGGGCGCAAGCCGATCGCAGTCGATACAAGGATCGTCTGCGCGACGCACCGCGACCTCGACGCGATGATCGCGGCGCAAAGCTTTCGCGACGATCTTTATTATCGGCTCGCAGAGATGGTGGTGAAAATTCCGGCGCTCGCCGAACGGCCAGGCGATGCGGTGCTGTTGGCGCGGCATTTCCTCCACCAATATGCGCCCGAGATGAACCCCGGGGTGCGCGGCTTTGCCCCCGACGCGCTGCAGGCGATCGACGAAGCACGCTGGCCGGGCAATGTCCGCGAACTGGAAAACCGCATCAAGCGCGCGGTGATCATGGCCGACGGCAAGCTGGTGACGAAGGGCGATCTCGATATCGCCGGAAGCGCCGATGGCGCCCATGGACCGGGCGACGAGGAAGCCTGGCTCAACCTGCGCAGCGCGCGCGAGGCGGCCGACCGGGTCGCGATCCGCCGCGCGATGATGCAGAGCGAGGGCAATATCTCGCTCGCGGCGAAGCTGCTCGGGATCAGCCGCCCGACGCTGTACGATCTGCTCAAGCAATATCGGATGCAGGCGGCCTGAATTGCGGCGCCTGCGCATCTTGACCGGGGTGCTGTTCGGTGCGCTGTTGCTGGCAGGGTGCGACGGGCCGCGCCCGGCGAGTCCGCGCGCCGATCTTGAACAGCGGCGCGTCGAACTGCAGCAATCGCTCGCCGACGATCCGAGGCAGCTTGCGGCGCAGGTCGAGCTGGCGCGCATCCTGTTCAAGCTCGGCGACGGTGTCGGGGCCGAGGCCGCGGTGCAGGCGGCGCTCGGTGCGGGGGGCGACGCGGCGGCGCTGCGCCCGTTGGCGGCGAAAGCCGCGGCGATGCAGGGCGAGGGCGACCGCGCCTTCCGCATCCTCGACGCCGGGCCGATCGCGCCCGAGATGATCGGCGAGGCGGCGTGGGTCGCGGGCAATGTCCACCTGGGCAATGGCGACCTTGCCTCGGCGCGCGATGCGTTCGACCGCGCGGTGCAGGATTTGCCGCGTAGTTCGGACCTGTGGGTCGACGTCGCGCGCTTTCGCGACGCCAATGCCGATGCGCTCGGCGCGCGCGATGCGATCGACTATGCGATCGAACTCGACAAGGCGAGCAGCGCGGCGCTGGCGTACAAGGCGAACCTGGTGCGCACCCAGCTGGGGCTGACCGCGTCGCTGCCCTGGTACGACCGTGCGCTGGAGGCCGATCCCGACAATGCCGGGGCGCTGATCGACCGCGCCGCGACGCTCGGCGATCTGGGGCGGTACAAAGACATGCTCGTATCGCTGCGCCACGCCGCGACACTCGTGCCGGGCGAGCCGCGCCTCTATTATCTGCAGGCGGTGGTCGCGGCGCGCGCCGGCAACTATCGACTTGCGCGCAGCCTGCTCCAGCGCACGCGCGGGCGAATGGACGAGGAACCGGCGTTCATGCTGCTCAGCGCGATCGTCGAGCTCGAACTCGGCGGCGAGGCGGTGGCGGCGACCTGGGCCGACCGGCTGATCGAGGAACAGCCGCACAATCTGACCGCGCGGCGCATCCTGGCGGTGTCCGAATGGTCCGGGGGCGATGCCGATGGTGCCGCCGAGGCGCTGGCGCCGATCGTGTCGCGCACCGATGCCGACAGCTGGTCGCTGTTGCTCGCCGCGCGGGTCGCCGCCGAACTGGGTCGGGCGACCGATTCGGCCGATTATCTGGCGCGCGCTGCCGCGCTTGCGCCGGGCGAGGCGGCGCCCTTCCGCCCCGATGGCTATGCGCTGTCGGCCGCGGCCGATGCCGACCCGCTCAACCCGGCGAAGGTCATCCCGGCGATGGAGGCCGAGATGGCGGGCGGCAATGCGACGCGGGCGCTGGAGCGCGCGACACGGCTGCGCGACGCCAATCGCGGCGTCGCCGATGCGCATATCCTATATGGCGACGCGGCGCTGGCGGCGGGCGAATATGGCCAGGCGGTGCAGAGTTTCCGCGCCGCGCGCGACCTCGACGCAGGCGAGCGGACGACGCTTCGGCTCGCGAATGCCCTGTTCCGGGCCGGTGACATCGCGGGGTCGGGGGCGACGATCCTCGCGCTGCGCGACAGCCAGCCGTCGAGCATCGCCGCCGACCGGCTGGCGGGATCGCTGGCGATGGACATCGAGCATTGGGACGATGCGATCACCCATTTCGAGCGCGTGCGCCAGCGGATCGGCAATCGCGACGTCGTGGTACTGCGCGAACTGGCGAAGGCCTATGCGGCCAGAGGCGATCGCGCACGCGCGACCGGGCTGATCGCGCTGGCGTACCGGCTGCAGCCCCTGAACGGCGAGGTCATGCGGCTCTATGCCGACCTGCTCGCTGAGGGCGGAAACGCGCGGGGCGCGGCGGATTTGCGCGAGAAGATGGAGCAGGTGGGGCGGTAGTTTCGAAATCCTCCCCATGGCTTCGCCACAGGGAGGATTTTTCTCAGGCCTCGGTCAGATCCAGCAACGTCCGCGCATCCAGCCCGATGCGGCGCATCTGGTCGGCGACCGGGGGCCACACATTGGCCAGGAAATCTTCGCGCATCAACGTGCGCAGGCGCTCGGTCGCGCCGTCGGCGACGAACATGCCGACCCCGCGCTTTACGGTCACCAGGCCTTCGTCCTGGAAGGTCTGGTACGCCTTGGCGACGGTGAGCGGGTTGGCGCCCTCTTCGGCAGCGAGGCTGCGCACCGACGGGAGCATGTCGCCGTCGCCGAAGCTGCCGTCGAGGATGGCGTTGGCGATCACATCGCGCAGACGCTGGTACACGGGTTTGGACTGATCGAGCATGCCGCCTTAATGCCATAAGACAGCAGCACAGTCAAATCACAATATTATCGATGTGCAGTGGAGTTTGAAATTAAATGTCCCAGTCGCGAACGACGTCGTCATATTCAGGACGGGGGCGTTCGGAGAGGTTGGCGCCGGCGGTGCCGAGGAAGAAATAGCCGACGATCGTGTCGCCGACGCGCGCGCCGAACGCCGCGGCGACGTCGGGGCTGTACGCCGCCCAGCCGGTGAGCCAGCTGCCGACGAAGCCAAGCGCGTGGGCGGCGTGGAGCAGGTTCATGCCGACCGCGCCCGCCGACATCTGCTGTTCCCATAGCGGGATCTTCGATCCTTCGACCGGAGTCGACAGGAGGACGAGCAGGGTTGGCGCCTGATGTGCGAACTGGTCGAGCGCGGAGAGGTCGAGACCCGCCGCGCCCGGATTCTCTTTCACCCATGCCTGCTTGAGCAGCGTCGCGAGCGTCTCGCGCTGGTCCTCCGCGACCGTGACGATGCGCCAGGGGGCGAGCTTGCCATGGTCGGGGGTACGCAGCGCGAGTGCGATGATGTCGTGCAGCGTCGCGGCGTCGGGGCCGGGCGCGACCATGTCGCGGGCCTTGCCCGAACGGCGGGTGGCGAGGTGGGCGCGGAGCGAGGAGGTGTCGTTGAACATGGCCAGCCATGTGGCGGTTTCCGAGCGTTTGCGCAAGTGTTGCGAATCGTTCGCAACACTATTTCGGCCCGATTGCGATGGTTTCACGCGCAATTAGATTCTTCCCATACGCAATTTTGACGCTAGTGTTACGTCCATCTGTCCCGTTTTCGGGACCAACACCATACCCAGGGAAGGGTCGCCATGACCAAAGCCTATGCCCAGCACGGGGATGCTGCCGGGACGTTTCTCGGCCATCCGAAGGGCCTGTTTGTTCTGTTCTTCGCCGAAATGTGGGAGCGTTTTTCCTATTACGGGATGCGCGCGCTCCTGATTTTCTACCTGACCAAGCACTGGCTGTTCTCGGACAGTGAATCGGGTGTCATCTATGGGGCGTATACCGCGCTGGTCTATATCACCCCGGTGCTCGGCGGCTATCTCGCCGACCGATGGCTGGGGCAGCGAAAGGCGGTGCTTTATGGCGCCGTGTTGCTGACCTTCGGGCATTTCATGATGGGATTCGAGGGCGATGGCGGACAGGATCCGACCAGCCTCAACATCTTCTGGCTGGCGCTCGCCTTCATCATCGTCGGCTCGGGCTTCCTGAAAGCCAATATCTCGGTGATCGTCGGCCAGCTCTATCCGCGTACCGACGTGCGCCGCGACGGCGCCTACACGATCTTCTACATGGGTATTAACCTCGGCGCGGCGCTCGGTTCGCTGCTCTGCGGCTATCTCGGCGAAGTCTATGGCTGGGCCTATGGCTTTGGCGCCGCCGGCTTCGGCATGCTGCTTGGCCTGATTGTCTTCGTGGTGTTCAAGCCGCTGCTGCTCGGCCGCGGCGAGCCGGAGAATCCGGCGCTGCTCACCGAAAAGAAGTTCGGCGTGCCGTTCGAATGGCTGCTCTATCTCGTCGGCCTCGTCGCCGTCGTCGTCTGCTGGTGGCTGGTCCAGAATCAGGCGATCGTCGGTACGCTGCTCGGCGGTGCGGGTGCGATCCTTGTCGCCTATGTCATCGGCACCGCGGTCATCAAGCTGCCCGCCGAGGACCGCGATCGTATCTTTGCCGCGATGTTCCTGATTCTCGGTTCGATCCTGTTCTGGGCGCTGTTCGAACAGGCCGGGTCGTCGCTCAACCTGTTCACCGACCGTTATGTCGACCGCGGCGGGGTGCCGGCATCGGTGTTCCAGTCGGTCAACGCCATCTATATCGTCCTGCTCGCACCGCTGTTCGCGGGGCTTTGGACCTGGCTCGGACGCCGCGGCATGGAGCCGTCGACACCGGTCAAGTTCGGCCTTGCGATGCTGCAGCTCGGACTTGGTTTCTATGCGCTGAAATGGGGCGCGGCGGCGGTCGGCATGGAAAATGCCACCCCGGTGCTCTTCATCTTCCTGATCTACCTCTTCCACACGACCGGCGAACTGTGCCTGTCGCCCGTCGGTCTCAGCGCGATGAACCGGCTCGCGCCGGCGCATATGGCGAGCCTGATCATGGGCACCTGGTTCTTCGCATCGGCAACCGGCAACTTCGCCGCCGGCCTGATCGCGGCGGCGACGGGGTCCGAAAAGGCGAGCGGCGAGGGGGCAGGCAAGGCGCTCGTCCTCGACGTCTATGGCACGATCGGCCTGTGGGCGGTCGGTTTCGGTATCCTGGTGATCGTCGTGTCGCCGCTGATCAAGAAGCTGATGCATCTCGACACGCTGCGCGATGCCGACGATCTGGCTGGCCAGAACGAGTTGGCCGAGCCGCAGGCTGCGGGCGTCCATCCCGAACCCAAGGGGGCATAATCGATGATCCGGGGCGTGAAAGCCGGCCTTTTGGCCGCGGTGTCGCTGGCGTTCGCGGGTTGCACCGCGAACGGCGGCGAGGTGGAGACGGTGAGCAGCAAGCCCGCCGCCGAGAAGCCGGTGAAGTTTAACAAGGATCCCTATCCGTCGACGTACAAGGGATATCCGACGCGGCTGACCGTCGTGCGGAACGTCACCATCTTCGACGGCGAGGGCGGGCGGATCGACAATGGGTCGATCGTCCTGTCGAGCGGCAAGGTCTTGTCGGTAGGCGGTCCCGATATGGAATTGCCCACCGACGCCGATGTCGTCGACGGCACCGGCAAGTTCCTCACCCCCGGGGTCATCGACATCCACAGCCACCTCGGCGACTATCCGTCGCCCAGCGTCGAGGCGCATTCGGACGGCAATGAGGCGACCTCGCCGACCACCCCCGAAGTCTGGTCCGAACATAGCGTCTGGCCGCAGGACCCGGGGTTCAGCCGCGCGCTGGCCAATGGCGGCGTGACGTCGCTCCAGATTCTGCCCGGCAGCGCGAACCTGATGGGCGGGCGCTCGATCACGCTCAAGAATGTGCCCTCGCGCACGGTGCAGGGGATGAAATTCCCCGGCGCGCCCTATGGCTTGAAAATGGCGTGCGGCGAGAATCCGAAGCGCGTCTATGGCAGCAAGGGGCGGATGCCCTCGACCCGCATGGGCAATTTCGCGGTCAACCGCGCGACCTGGCAGAAGGCGGCCGCCTACAAGAAGAAGATGGACGAGGGGAAGGTCGTCGACCGCGACCTCGCGATGGAAACGCTCGCGGGCGTCTTGTCAGGCGAGATTCTCGTCCACAATCATTGCTACCGCGCCGACGAAATGGCGCTGGTGATCGATATGTCGAAGGAATTCGGCTATAAGGTGTCGACCTTCCACCACGCGGTCGAAAGCTACAAGATCGCCGATATCCTCGCGAAAGAGGGCATTTGTTCGGCGATGTGGGCCGACTGGTGGGGCTTCAAGATGGAAGCCTATGACAGCGTGCCCGAGAATATTCCGCTCGTGTACAAGGCCGGCGCCTGCACGATCGTCCATTCGGACGATGCCAACCAGATCCAGCGGCTGAACCAGGAGGCGGCGAAGGCGCTCGCCTCGGGCCGCCGCATGGGCATGCAGATCAGCGACGAACAGGCCTGGACCTGGCTGTCGTACAATCCCGCCAAGGCGCTGGGCATCGGCGACAAGACGGGCAGTTTGAAGCCCGGCAAGATGGCCGACGTCGTGCTGTGGAACGGCAATCCGTTCAGCGCCTATACCCGGCCTGAGAAGGTGTGGATCGACGGCGCGATGATGTATGACACGATGAACCCCAAATTGCGGCCGGTGAGCGATTTCGAGCTCGGCCAGCCGGGCGAAGGGGATGTGAAATGATGCGCGCGCTCCTCCTTTCCGCCGCCGCGCTGATCGCGGCTCCCGTCGCGGCGCAGGATGTCGCGATCACCAATGCCAAGCTCGTCATCGGCGACGGCAGCGCCCCGATCGAGGGCGGCACCGTCGTCGTGCGCGGCGGCAAGGTCGTCGCGGCGGGCGCCGGCGTCGCCGTGCCGGCGGGTATCGAACGCGTCGATGCGGGCGGCCGCTGGGTCACCCCCGGCATCGTCGCGGCGTTCAGCCGCGTCGGGCTGACCGAGGTCGATGCCGTCAGCGGCACCAACGACCGGTCGGCGAACAAGTCGCGGTTCTCGGCGGGGCTCGACATCGCCCCGGCGCTCAATCCGATGGGATCGCCGATCGCGGTCAACCGCGCCAACGGGGTCACCCGCGCGATCGTCGCGCCGGGATCGAGCGGCAATTTGTTCGCCGGGCAGGGCGCGGTGGTCGACCTCGCCGACGACAATGACATGGTGACCAAGCCCCGCGCGCTGCAATATGTCGCGTTCGGCGAGGATGGATCGGCAAAGGCCGGCGGCAGCCGCGCCGCGCTGTTCCTGCTGTTCCGCGAACAATTGCTCGCGGCGCGCAGCTATGCGCGCAATCCCGCGACGCTCGCCGAATGGGGCAGCGACGCGCTGATCCAGCGCGCCGACGCCGATGCGCTGGTGCGCGTGATCGACGGCACGACGCCGCTGTTCGTGCGCGTCGACCGCGCGACCGACATCCTCAACGTGCTCAAGCTGAAGACCGAGTTTCCGGCGCTCAAGCTGGTGCTGGTCGGCGCGACCGAGGGCTGGCTGGTCGCGAACGACATCGCCGCGGCGCGGGTGCCGGTGCTGGTGTCGCCGCTCACCGACCTGCCGGGCAGTTTCGAACAGCTCGGCGCGACCCAGTCGAATGCCGGACGGCTCGCCGCCGCCGGGGTGCCGGTGTCGGTCGGGGTGTTCGACGACGACGACGCGCACAAAATGGGCTATGCGACGCAATATGCGGGCAACCTCGTCGGGCTGGCGAAGCTGCCGGGCGCGAGCGGGATGAGCTGGGACCAGGCCTTCGCCTCGATCAGCAGCGCCCCGGCGCGCGCGGTCGGCATGGACGCCAGCATCGGCTCGCTCCGTGCGGGCCGGGTCGGCGACGTCGTGATCTGGGACAATGATCCGCTCGAACTCGGCAGCCGCCCGACCGCCGTGTGGATCGATGGCAAGGCGCAGTCGCTGGTGACCAGGCAGGATCGCCTGCGCGACCGTTACCTGACGCCGCAGGAAGGCAATCTGCCGAAGGCTTACGACAGGTAATCGCCCGCGCCTGATGACCAAGCGGCGGACCGGGGAAACGGAGAGGAGAACTCCATGCAACCGATGACGCTGTTGATCACCACCGGCGCGCTGTTCGTCGGCACCCATTTTGCCCTGTCGCACCCGCTGCGCGCGCCGCTGGCGGGACGGATGGGCGAAAGGGCGTTCCTGATCGTCTATTCGGTCGTCGCGATCGCGACCTTCGTCCTGCTGGTGCAGGCGTGGCGCGGCATGCCGCCCGAACCGCCGCTGTGGGCGGTCGGCGACGGCCTGTGGATGCTCGCGTCGCTGCTGGTGCTGTTCGCGAGCATATTGTTCATGGGCTCGCTGATCGGCAATCCGGCACTGCCGGCGCCGAACGCCGCCGCGGCGGCGCAGGGCGCACCGCGTGGGGTGTTCGCGATCACGCGCCACCCGATGATGTGGGGCTTCACTTTGTGGGCGCTGGCGCATGCGCTGGTGATGCCGACGCCGGGGCAGATCGTCCTGTCGGCGATCATCGCCTTTCTCGCGCTTGCCGGGTCGGCGGGGCAGGACGTCAAGAAGGCGCGGCTGATGGGCGATGCCTGGCGCCACTGGGCGGCGCGGACGAGCTTCGTGCCGTTTGCGAGGCAGCTTGGCGGGCGCGGGTCGTGGATCGACACGATCCCGCGGCCGCACGCGCTGTTCGGCGGCATCCTCCTGTGGGTCGCCGCGACCTGGGCGCATGGCGCGCTCGGTTACATGGTCGCCGGCATCTGGCGCTGGGTGGGATGATCGGATGAACGGCGAGGCGCATCTTTCGGACCTCTCGCTGCGATTGCTCGGGCGGCCCTATGCGGACCTCGACCCCGACGAATGCCGGGTGATCGCGGCGATCGCCAACCGCCAGTTGATCAGCCGCGATGCCGCCGACCTCGACGATGCCGAGGCCACGTTCGGCGCGCGGCTATCCGACAAGGTCGCGGCGGTCGGCGGGTCGTGGAGTTTCATCATCCTGTTCACCGCCGTGCTGCTCGGCTGGATGCTGCTCAATTCGGACGTGCTGGCGCGCTGGGGAATGGCGTTCGACCCCTATCCGTTCATTTTCCTGAACCTGATGCTGTCGACGCTGGCGGCGGTGCAGGCGCCGATCATCATGATGAGCCAGAACCGGGCGGCGGCGAAGGATCGCATCGCGGCCGGGCTGGACTATGAAATCAACCTGCGCGCCGAGCTGGAGATCATGCGGCTGCACGAGAAGGTCGACCAGTTGACGGAGGCGGTGAAGGCGTTGAAAGTACAGCCCTGACCAAGCGGAATGGGGCGCTGCGACGATGACCACCGACCTGTCTTTTTGCGGCCGCGAGGTCGAGCTGGCTACCCTCGGCGAATGTTGGCGACTGGCGTCGAATGCGGATGCCCCGCAGCCACAGCTGGTGCTGCTCGCCGCCGAGCCGGGGGTGGGCAAGACGCGGCTGGTGCTCGAATTCCTGCGCCGGCAAATCGCGGGCCTCACCGATCAGCCGGGCTATTGGCCCGATCCCGCGGGCCTTGTGTCCGATCGCCTGCATCTGAATTTTCCGCCCGACCAATGCCGCTTCGACCGGCCGATACCGTTCCTGTGGTGGGGCATCGCGGCGCAGGCCGAGGGCGGCGACAGCGTCGCGCTCCACGATCGCTTCCTCGCGCCGCACCTCGTCGCGATGTCGATGCGCGCCCGCATGGCGGGCACCGGCGTTTCGCTGGCAAAAATCTGGGCGGGGGCCGGCGTCGATGCGCTGGCCGGCGCGTTGCAGGTCGACACGATCTTGTCGGTCGGCGGTGCCTTTCTGGATTCGGTCAAGCTGCTGCAGGGCGAGATCGGCAAGGGCGCGGCGCAGGCCTTGGCGGGGGACACGCTGGTGAAGAACCGCGTCGATGCGCTGCTCGCCGACCTCGAACAGGTGCTGAACCCCGCCGCACGGCTGGGCTATGCGCGGGTGCCGGCGATGATCCTGATCGATGATGCGCAATTCGCCGCCGCCGATCCGGGCCTGCTGCGCTTCGTCGAGCGGCTGACCCATGCCGCGATGACGCAGCGCTGGCCGGTGATGATCGTGATGACGCACTGGCAGACCGAATGGACGCTCGAAGGCGATCGCGGCGGCCGGTCGGTCGCGACGCTGGTCCATCATGCGCGCCATGGCGGCAGCGACGAGCCGGGGCCGATCTCGCGGATATTCGGCGGTTATCTCAACAGCGAAAATTATCACGAGATCCGGCTGGCAAAGCTGAACGATCTCGATCCCGCGCTGCGGACCGCCTTGCCGGGCCTGCCCGCCGACCAGCGCAGCGCACTGCTGGACGCGGTCGACGGCAATCCGCGCTTTCTGGAACAGATCATCGCCTATCTGCGCGGCGAGCCGCGGCTGTTCGACGATTTCGATCCGGCGCGCGCTCTCACCGCCGAGGGGCTGGCCGAAGCGCTGTCGCGCTCGCAGCGCGTGCACGAGGTGGTGCTGGCGCGGCTGACGTCGGCGCAGGTGGCGCCCGAGGTTCGCGAGGCGCTGGCGCTGGCGAGCGTGCAGGGCATGCAGGTGGTTCGCGAGGTGGTCGAGGCGGCGGGGCGGTCACTGCTAGGCCACGACCTCGGCGAGCCGCTGCTGCGCGGGCAGGACCCGTTCAGCGTCATGGCATTCGAGAGCGGCGGCGCGGTCGGCAGCTTTACCGAGCGCCTGTTCCTCCAGGCGGCGGCGCAGTTGCGGCGCAACATCAAGGGGCTGCACGACGAGGCGGCGGTGAAGGCGGCGCTGATCCCGGCGATCCAGACGATGCTCGACGATCCGGACGCGGATGCCGCGACGCGTGACGCGGCGGCGTCGGTGGCGCTCCGGCTTGTAGAGGATGCCGGCGATGCCGCCGCGCGCCGCCTGGTCGCGACCGCGGCCGCCACACGCATGGAGGCGAGCGATGAGCCCGAGGCGATCCGCGCGCTGCTCGATCGGTTTCTGAGCACGATCGCGGGGGGCGACGATGCCGAGCAGGCGGCGACGATCGCGGCGATGCCGCACGAACCGCTGGTGACGGCGGTGACGAATGCCCGGTTGTTCGACCGGAAAGAGGCGATCGCGCGGCTGGCCGACCTGCGCATATCCGCGCTGCGCAAGGCGGGCGGAACCTCATCGCGCGAGCGGTACGAACTGGCGATCTGGTTGAAGGGCCGCGGCGTGATCCACGGTGGTGCGGGCGCGTTCGACGAAGCGGCCGCCTGTTTCGAGGAAGCCATCGCCCTGTACCGCGATGCGCTGTCGACCGAGCCGTCGCGGGCGATCCTCGACGGGATTCAGGACGTGCTGACCTTGACGGCGGGCGACGACGACATGACCGGATCCTATGCCAAGGCCGACGAACGGATCGACCTGTTGTTCGACATTATCGGCTGGGCGCGGGACCAGGCTGTGCTGACCGGCGACGAGGCGGATTACCGGCGCGGTGCGACCCTGTCGCTGCGCGGGCATATGCTGATGCGTCGCGATCATCGGTCGGCGCGATCCGGCGGGGATATTCGCGCCCGGATGCGCGCGCAGGCGGCGCGTCGGCCGATGATCGAGGCGAGCTTGGCCGAAGCCGAGGCCATCGCGCGCAAGCTGGTCGAGCGGGGCGACGGCGACGCGCGGCGCGACCTGTCGGCGGCGCTGAACAGCCGCGCCGACCGGACGCGAACGAGCGATGCCGATGCGGCGCTGGCGGCAAGCGATGAGAGCGTCGCGATCATGCGCGCGTTGGTTGCCGAGGCACCGCGCGTGGCATGGCTGAGGGATCTGGCGACGGCGTTGACCGTCCGCGCGCGCGTGCTGCGACAGCGCGAGGAATCGTCGGCGGACGAACTGGCCGAGGCACTCGATTTGTTGAAGCAGGCCGAGGCGCGATTGATGAACGATGCGGCGCGCGCCGATGTCGCGGCGGCGATCCGCAATGTCGCGACGGATCACGCGCGGAGTGCCCCGCAACTGGCGACGATGGGACAGATGCTGCTCGAACGGCGCGATATTGCGGGTGCCTTCGCGGCGTTTCGCGCCGCGGTGGCCGCGGTCGCTCCGATCTATGACCGGGAGATTCCCCACGAGTTGCTGACGCCGCTGTATCAGTCGGCGTTGACGATGCTGGGACTCGCCCCGCATCTCGACCCGCCGCTCGACGCCGAAGCCGCCGAGCAGGCGATGCTCGAAGGCTTCATGGCGGCGATGGCCTTCGTCAAGCGCCGGATGCCCGATGGCGCCGACGGGATTGCCGAGGCAGGCGCGGCGTGCGCCGACGCTTATGCCGACACCGGCCTCGCCAAGATGTTCGCCGACCTCCTCGCGCTGGTGCAGGACCAGCGCGAGGTCGATGCCGACCTCTCCTAGAGCCGCACCATCCGCATGCCCTGTTCGCCATAGCGCGGGCCGCTGGTGCCGCCCATCGGCGCCGCCGCTGCGATCGCGGCGAGGTCGTCGGGGGTGAGCGTCAGCTCGGCGGCGGCGACGCTGTCCTCCATCGTGACGCGGCGCTTGGTGCCGGGGATCGGGACGATGTCGTCGCCCTGCGCGAGCAGCCAGGCGAGCGCGACCTGGGCTTTCGAGGCGCCATGCTTGTCGGCGACCGCGCCGATCGCGTCGACGATCGCGAGGTTGGCGGGGAAGTTTTCCTCGCTGTAGCGCGGGTCGTTACGGCGCCAGTCCTCCTCGGGCAACTCGTCGCGGCTGCGCACCGCGCCCGCGAGGAAACCGCGGCCGAGCGGCGAATAAGGGACGAAGCCGATGCCATTTTCGCGGCACGCGGTCAGGATTTCCGCCTCGACGTCGCGTTCCCAGATCGAATATTCGCTCTGCAGCGCGGTGATCGGCGCGGCCTTGGCGGCGCGGCGGATCGTCTCGGGGCCGGCCTCGGACAGGGCGATGTGGCGGACCTTGCCTTCGTTGACCAGGTCCATCATGCCGCCGACCACCTCCTCGATCGGGATCGCGGGATCGACGCGGTGCTGATAGAAAAGGTCGATCGTGTCGATGCCGAGCCGCTGGAGCGAGCCTTCGCAGGCGGCGCGGGCGTTGGCGGGCGAGCCGTCGACCCCGACGATCTGGTTGCCATCGAATTTGAAGCCGAACTTGGTCGCGATGACGAGGCCCTCGCGCTTGCCCTTGATCGCCGCGCCCAGCAGTTCCTCGTTCGAAAACGGGCCATAGATTTGCGCGGTGTCGAAGAAGGTGACGCCGAGGTCGATCGCGCGGTGGATCGTCGCGGTCGATTCGTCGAGGTCGGCGGCCTCGCCATAGAGGATATTGCCGCCCTTGATCATCGGCATGCAGCCGATGCCGATGGCGGACACTTCGAGGCCGTGGCCGAGCTTGCGATATTTCATGGCGTCTCTCCTGCTGATTTCGTGTCGTCGTCGATGCCGTCTGCCGCATATTTCGTCGCGGCGACGTCGCCGATAACATTGCCGAGCGTCCGGAAGATGTCGGGGAAGGTCTCGACCGCGACGAGCAGCCCCAGCGGCGCGACGGGCACCCCCATCGACACCGCGATCGGGGCGATTGAGGTGACGAAGCTGATCGACCCGGGCAGGCTGACCGAACTCAGCGCCGCCGCCATCGCGACCCCCAGCCCGACCGCCATCTCCCACGGCGTGAGCTGAATGCCGAACAGCCAGGCGACATACACGACGACCGCGAGGTTCATCGCCGGGCTGGTGAAGCGGAACAGTGCGACCGCGAGCGGCAGGACGACATCGGCCTTCTTGGGATCGACGCCGAGTTCTTCGGAGGATTTGAGCATCGCGGGCAGGCTGGCGAGCGAGCTTTGGGTGCTGATTGCGACCGCGAGGGTCGGGACCATCGCGCGGACGAAGCGCGGCAGCGAAATGCCGACGACGAGCCAGGCGAGCAAGAGCCCGAGGATCAGGCAGCAGACGCCGATTCCCATCAGGATCAGCACATAATGGATGAGCCCGCCGAACGCCGCGACCCCGGCCTTGACGGCGAGCGCATAGCCCAGGGCGAAGACGCCGATCGGCGCCAGCGCGAGCACCCAGCCGATGACGATCAGCATCGCATCGCCCAGCGCCTTGAACAGCCCCGACAGCGTCGCGCGCTGCACGGGTTCGAGCTTGGTGATCGCGAAGGCGAAGATCGTCGTGAAGACGATGAGCGGCAGGATCGCGGTTTCGGCCGCCGCGGCGATCGGGTTGGTCGGGATCAGCGAGAGCAGGAAATCGGCGAAGGTCGGCGACGGTCCGGCGGTTGCCGTGCCGCCAAGCCCGTGACGCAGCGCTTCGGCGGCCCCGGCCGAGAGCGGGAAGAGCCGCAACAGCAGCGGCGTCATCAACAGCGACATCGTCCCCGACAGGAAGATCGCGGCAAGAAAGATCATCACCGAGCGCGCCGCGAGCCGGCCCGCGCGCGCGGCGTCGGCGGTCGCGGTGATCCCGGTGATGAGCAGCGCGACCACCAGCGGCACGATCGTCATCTTGAGCGCGTTGAGCCACAGCAGGCCGATCGGTTCGATAAAGGGTAGCGAGGCGGTCGCGGCGGCGAGCGAAACGCCCTCGACCGCGATCCCGAGCAGCATGCCGGCGACGAGCGCCCCAAGGATGATCCATGCCGATTTCAAGTTCAAATCCCCCAAAGGAACGCTGGCCAGCTTGCCAAGCAAAACGGCGTAACCTAGGGCCATCCCAGGAACGCCGGGGCAGGCTCTGTCTTCATCCCGGCTTAGGTAGCAGAGGTGGTATGCGCAAGTTTTTCGGAACCGATGGCATCCGCGGCCTGACCAACCAGATCCCGATGACGGTCGAGGTCGCGATGCGCGTCGGCATGGCGGCGGGCGCGCATTTCCTGCGCGGCGACCACAAGCATCGGGTGGTGATCGGCAAGGACACGCGGCTTTCGGGCTATATGCTTGAAAATGCGCTCGTCGCGGGGTTCACCAGCGTCGGCATGGACGTGGTGCAGGTGGGGCCGATGCCCACTCCCGCGATTGCGATGCTGACCCGGTCGATGCGCGCCGACCTCGGCGTGATGCTGTCGGCCAGCCACAATCCCTTTTACGATAACGGCATCAAGCTGTTCGGGCCCGATGGTTACAAGCTGTCCGACGCCGACGAGGCACAGATCGAGCTGTTGCTCGCGAGCGAACCGAAGCTCGCTGAACCCGCACAGATCGGCCGCGCGAAGCGCATCGACGATGCGCGCGGGCGCTATATCCATGCGGTGAAGCAGAGTCTGCCCGAATCGGTGCGCCTCGACGGGCTGAAGATCGTGCTCGATTGCGCCAATGGCGCCGCGTACAACAGCGCGCCGACGGTGTTCTGGGAACTCGGCGCCGATGTCGTCGCGATCGGGGTCACCCCCAACGGCATCAACATCAACGACAAATGCGGCTCGACCGCGCCCGGCCTGCTGCAGGAAACCGTCGTCGCGAGCGGCGCCGACATCGGAATCGCGCTCGATGGCGATGCCGACCGGCTGATCGTCGTCGACGAAAAGGGCGCGATCGTCGATGGCGACCAGATCATGGCGCTGATCGGCGCGAGCTGGGCCAGACAAGGCCGGCTGAAGGGCGGCGGGGTCGTCGCGACGGTGATGTCGAACCTCGGCCTCGAACGCTTTCTCGAAGGCCAGGGCCTGACGCTCGAGCGGACCAAGGTCGGCGACCGGTACGTGCTCGAACGCATGAAATCGGGCGGTTTTAACGTCGGCGGCGAACAGTCGGGGCATATGATCTTGTCCGACCATGCGACCACCGGCGACGGCACGCTGGCGGGGCTTCAGGTGCTCGCCGAACTAGTCGCGTCGGGCAAGCCCGCGAGCGAATTGCTCCACCAGTTCGATCCTGTGCCGCAATTGCTCAAAAATGTCCGCTTCGCCGGCGGTGCGCCGCTCGACGATGCCCATGTCAAAGCCGCGATCGCCGACGGCGAGGCCGCGCTCGCCGGGCGCGGGCGCCTCGTCATCCGCGCTTCGGGCACCGAACCCCTCATCCGTGTCATGGCCGAAGGCGATGACGCATCCCAGGTAGAAAGCGTCGTCGACAGTATCTGCGACGCAGTCAGAAAGGCAGTAAGTTAATGTTGGAAATGCGACCCGATTGCGAAAAGTGCGGCAAGGACCTGCCCGCGAACATGCACGGCGCCTTCATCTGTTCGATGGAGTGCACCTTTTGCGCCAATTGTGCCGACCGGATGGACGAGCAATGCCCCAATTGCGGTGGCGACCTGCTCGACCGGCCGCTGCGCGAGGGCGCGATCCTCGCGAAATATCCCGGCTCGACGGTGCGGAAGTACAAGGTTTGACCGCACGCGTCCTGATCATCGCCGGCTCCGATAGCGGGGGCGGCGCGGGGATTCAGGCCGATATCAAGACGGTCACGATGCTCGGCGGCCATGCGATGACCGCGATCACCGCGATCACGGCGCAGAACACGCTGGGGGTCGAGGGCGTCCATGCGATCCCGACCGAGATGGTGGTGCAGCAGATGCGCTGCGTCGCCGAGGACATCGGGGTCGATGCGGTCAAGATCGGGATGCTCGGCAGCGCCGACACCGCGATGGCGGTCGCCGAGGAACTGATCTCGGGCGTTTACGGCGAATCCTTCGCCTTCGATCCCGTCATGGTCGCGACCAGCGGTGCGATGCTCGCCGATCCCAAGACGGTCGACGCGATGGAACTGCTCGCGAACCTGAGCACCGTCGTGACGCCGAACTGGCCCGAGCTCGCCGCGCTGCGCGGCTGTGCGGCGATCACCGCCGACACGGTCGAGGCCGAAGCGGTCGCCTATGCGCAAAAGGTCGAGGCCGCGGTGCTCGCCAAGGGCGGCCATGGCGGGGGCGAGACGGTCATCGACCGGTTGGTCACCGGCCATGGCACGATCGCGCTGTGGGAAGCGCCGCGGATCGACACCCGCAGCACCCATGGCACCGGCTGTACGCTGGCGAGCGCAATTGCGACCGGGCTGGCGCAGGGCATGCCGCTCGAACCCGCGGTCGCGCGCGCGCGCGATTTCGTGCGGCTGGCGCTGCTCGATGCGCCGGGGTTGGGGCAGGGGCACGGCCCGATGGGGCAGCAATTGGTGCGCAACGACGGGCTGTTCACCGGCCCGGCGCTCAACCAGATCACCTTGCCGGCGAAGGATTATGCGGCGTCGGTTGCCTTTTACAAACAGATGGGTCTGACGCAGATCGTCGATAGCGCAGACAATGGATATGCAAGGTTCGAGGCGATCAACGGCGTCACGCTGTCGATCCACTTGTCCCCCTCCCGCTTGCGAGAGGGGCTAGGGGAGGGCGTGTCATCCACGTCGTCCAACAGGACAAGCCCTCCCCCGACCCCTCCCGCAAGCGGGAGGGGAGAAGAGGGGCCTGTGACCTATCTGGAAAGCGGCGCGCTCGACGCGTGGGTCGCCTATCTGGCGCGGCGCGGGGTGCAGTTCGAGCAGATGCCGGCCGACGAGGAATGGGGCTGGCGCGAGGCGCGGCTGAGCGATCCGGCGGGGAACCGGCTGTGCCTGTACCAGGCGGGCGAATATCGGAGATATCCGCCGTGGCGGGCCTAGCTCCCCTCCCGCAAGAGGGAGTGGGACCGATGATCGTCGGCGTCGACGAGGCCGGGCGCGGACCGCTCGCCGGCCCCGTCGTCGCGGGCGCAGTGCTGCTCTGCGACGGCGGCATCGCCGGGCTCGACGACAGCAAAAAACTCAGCGCCAAACGCCGCGCCGAACTCGAGATCGAGATCAAGGCGCGCTGCCGCTGGGGCATCGGCGAGGCGAGCGTCGAGGAAATCGACCGCATCAACATATTGCAGGCGACCTTCCTCGCCATGACCCGCGCGGTCGAGGCGTTGGGGATCGAACCCGCCGAGGTGCTCGTCGACGGCAACCGCCTGCCGCGCTGGCGCTACACCGCGCGCGCGATCATCGGCGGCGACGCGACGCATGGCTGCATCTCGGCCGCCAGCATCATCGCCAAGGAGCATCGCGACCGCTTCATGGTCGCGGCGGCGCGCGACTTCCCCGGCTTTGGCTGGGAAACCAACATGGGTTATGGTACCGCCCGTCATCTAGCGGCGCTGCGTCAGCATGGTCCCACGCCGCTCCATCGGACCAGTTTTGCCCCGGTCGCTCAATTGCAGCTGGTCTGACCGAATATCCGTAAAGGGGAGACGGCGATGCGCAAGGGTTTCACGGCCGACGACGTCGGCGCGCAAACGGGCCGAAGCTTCCTTGTCACCGGTGCCAATGCCGGGCTGGGTTTCGAGGTGTCGCGAGTGCTGGCGGCGCGCGGCGCGCATGTCATCCTCGCGTGCCGCGACGCGGGCAAGGCGGCGGCGGCGATAGACCGCATTCGCGCCGACGTGCCGGCGGCCGAATTGTCGTTCCAGCCGCTCGACCTCGCCGATCTGGACCAGGTGCGCGAGGCGGCCGAGGCGGTGCTGGCGGGGCCGCGGATCGACGTGCTGGTCAACAACGCCGGGGTGATGATCCCGCCCAAGACGCTGACCAAACAGGGCTTTGAGCTGCAATTCGGGGTCAACCATCTCGGCACTTTCGCGTTGACGGGACTGATCCACCCCCATGTCGACGACCGTATCGTCATCACCGGCAGCATCGCGCACAAGGGCGGCGAAATCGATTTCAGCGACCTCTCGGCGAGCCGGAGCTATCACAACTGGCAACGCTATCAGGCGAGCAAGCTCGCGAACCTGCTCCATATGTTCGAACTCGACCGGCGGCTGAGCGCCGCGGGGCGCTCGACGCAGGCGATCGGGTGTCATCCCGGGGTCGCGCTGACCGAGTTGACGCGGCATTTGCCGTTGCCGCTGCGCACGATGACACCGCTCGCGGCGCCCTTCTTCAACAGCGCCGCGCAGGGCGCCTGGCCGACCCTGCAGGCGGCGACCGGCGCGCATGTCCAGGGCGGGGATTATCTCGGGCCGCAGGGGCTGGGCGAGATATCGGGACGCTCGGGCCCGGCCCGCGCGACCCGTACCGCGCGCGATCCGAAGCTGGGGCGCGAATTGTGGGAACGGTCAGTGGAACTGACCGGGGTCGATCCGGGGATATAGGCGGCAAAGACCGTATGGAATGGGGGGTGCGATGGGTCAGCATGTGATGGGCGAAGGGCCGCTGCACGATGATGCGGGACGGCTGATCGATCCCGGCTATGCCACGCGCGAGGTGCGCCGGTACGATCGTGCCGCGATCGGCGCCGAAGCGGTGCGGATCAAGGAATGGGACTATTATTGCGTCATGAACGCCGATCTGGCGCTGGCGCTGACCGTCGCGGACAACGCCTATGCCGGCTTTCTGGGGGTGTCGTGGATGGATTTGCGGGCCGGGAACTTCGTCAATCACGGCGTGCTGATCCCCGAACCGATGGGGCGCATGGCCCTGCCGGCCAGCGCCGATCGCGGCAATATCGTGCAGGCGGCGGACGGAATGGAACTGGCGTTCCGACACGAGGCCGGAGGGCGCCGGCTGACCGTCCATGCGCCGGGCTTCGCCGATGGACGCGGATTGTCGGGCGAGATCTGGCTCGACCAGCCCGCGATGGACCGGATGGTGATCGCGACCCCCTTCGCCGACGATCCGCATGCCTTTTACTATAATCAGAAGATCAACTGCATGCCGGCGCGAGGGCGCGTGAAGGTCGGCGACGAATCCCATGATTTCCTGTCGGAAAATGCGCTTGCGGTGCTCGATTGGGGGCGCGGCGTCTGGACCTATGACAATGTCTGGTACTGGGGGTCGGCATCGGGGCTGGTCGACGGTCGGCGCTTCGGTTTCAACATCGGCTATGGTTTCGGCGACACCTCGGCGGCGAGCGAGAATATGCTGTTCGTCGACGACCATGCGCACAAGCTCGACGAGGTGACATTCCATATGCCCGAAGGCCCGCCCGACAGCGGAAATTGGCGCTTTTCGAGCAATGACGGGCGGTTCGAACTCGACTTCGCTCCCGCCGTCAATCGCTGGGCCAAGGTCGATGCCGGGATGGTCAGGACCGAACAGGACCAGGTCTTCGGCTGGTTTTCGGGGCGCGTGATCCTCGACGACGGCACCGCGATGACCGTTCGCGACCTGCCGGGCTTCGCCGAGAAGGTCTGGAGCCGCTGGTAGCAGCCAGCGTCCAGGTTGACCCGTCAATCCTCCCTGTCGCGTAGCGATGGGGAGGGGGACCGCCGCGAAGCGGTGGTGGAGGGGCCGCGACGTTACGCTATAGCCCCTCCGTCAGCGCTCCGCGCTGCCACCTCTCCATGGCTTCGCTACAGGGAGGATGGAATTTGAGATTTTTTTCGGCACTGAGTCCTCTTCGCCACACCACCACCCGTTGAGTCTCCGATTCGGCCGAGACTCCATATGGTGTGTGGGACTCGTTTCGTTCCCATGGCGTTAACCTTTATGACACCCGGAATCCTTAGAATCCCGGGCTTGACGGCGGACTCCGCCGGACTCATCAGGGCCTTCTTTTCATGCGGGACAGGGGCGAAACATGGGTGTGATGGAACGGGTGAAGATGCCCGCAGTGAAGCAACGCGCGCCGAAGGCCGCCCCGGTCGACCTGCCGCTCGACAGCATCCTGCAGGGCGATTGCGTCGAAATGATGCGCAGCCTGCCCGCCGCGAGCGTCGACATGATATTCGCCGACCCGCCGTATAATCTCCAGCTTGGCGGCGACCTGCATCGCCCCGACGGCAGCCAGGTCGATGCGGTCAACGACGAATGGGACAAGTTCGACAGCCTTGCGACCTATGACCGCTTCACCCACGCCTGGCTCGCCGAAGCGAAGCGCATCCTGAAACCTGGTGGCAGCATCTGGGTGATCGGCAGCTATCACAATATCTTCCGCGTCGGCGCCGCGCTGCAGGATCGCGGTTACTGGATCCTCAACGACGTCGTGTGGCGCAAGGCGAACCCGATGCCCAATTTTAAGGGCACCCGTTTCACCAACGCGCATGAGACGCTGATCTGGGCCTCGATGGGCGAGAAGGCGAAATATACCTTCAACTATCGCGCGATGAAGACGCTGAACGACGAATTGCAGATGCGCAGCGACTGGCTGATCCCGATCTGCGCGGGGCAGGAGCGGCTGAAGAAGGGCGGGCACAAGGTCCATCCGACCCAGAAGCCCGAAGCCTTGCTCTATCGCATCCTGCTCGCCTGTTCGAACCCAGGCGACGTGATCCTCGACCCCTTTTTCGGCACCGGCACGACGGGCGCGGTCGCCAAGCGTCTCGGCCGCCATTATATCGGGATCGAGCGCGAGGATGATTATATCGCCGCGGCGAAGGAGCGCATCGAAATGGCGCTGCCGCTCGACGAGAGCGCGGTGAAGACGATGATGGCGCCCAAGGCGGCGACGCGCGTCGCGTTCGGGACATTGGTCGAATGCGGCCTGATCGCGCCGGGTTCGGTGCTGACCGACACCAAGCGGCGCTGGAAAGCGACCGTCCGCGTCGACGGCAGCCTTGACTGCGAAGGCCAGCCCGCGGGGTCGATCCACAAGGTCGGCGCCGGTGTGCAAGACGCCCCGAGCTGCAACGGCTGGACCTTCTGGCATGTCGACGACGGCAAGCAATTGCGCGTGATCGATGCGGTGCGGCAGGACTGGCTGCTGGCCAACGAGGCGTAAAAGGCCGTCGCCCCCGCGAAGGCGGGGGTCGATGGAGAGGTAGCGCAAGGCCGACAACGGCCCCCGCCTTCGCGGGGGCGACGTGTTTTGGGGAAGAGGCATGTTCCAACCACTGACCAAGCCCGACCTCGGCAACGCATCATCCGACGCGCGGCTCTATTGCCGCCCGGCCTGCTTCGTCGACCGCCCGCACGAACTCGACGACGCCTGCCTGCGCATCGCCGACTCCATGGTCTGGTTCGCCGCCTGGCATGTCAGCATGCGCGACGCGGGTGTGGTCAAATCGGCGATCGTCACCGTTCCCGAACTCGCCGACTGGGTCGCGGCGATGCCCGACCCTCTCGTCGCCATGGCCGCCGCCCAGCGCGCCGGCGTGCTGCGCCCGCGCGGCGCGCTGCAGCTTGGCGAACGCATTGTGCGGCTGAACGAGCCGCAGTTGATGGGCATCCTCAACATCACCCCCGACAGCTTTTCCGACGGCGGTAAACATGTCGACAGCGCCGCGGCGATCGACGCGGGCTTCGCGATGGCGTCGGCAGGCGCGGCGATCATTGACGTCGGCGGGGAGTCGACCCGGCCCGGTGCGCCGCTCGTCTGGGAAGGCGACGAGATCGAGCGCGTGCAGGCGACCGTTGCGGGGCTGGCCAAGGGCGGCGTCGCGGTGTCGATCGACACGCGCAAGGCGGCGGTGATGGAGGCGGCGCTGGCCGCCGGCGCGACGATCGTCAACGATGTGTCGGCGCTGCGTTACGACGACCGCGCGATGGAGGTCGTCGTCAAGGCGGGCTGCCCGGTCGTGCTGATGCACGCGCCCGCGGCGAAGAGCGACCCGCATGAGGGCGGCGATTACGACCATGTCCTGTTCGACGTCTATGACCTGCTCGCCGAGCGCGTCGCGGCGTGCATCGCGGCGGGGGTCGACCCCGCGAAGATCATCGTCGATCCGGGGCTTGGCTTCGGCAAGGGCATCGGCGACAATCTGGCGCTGATCAACGGCCTCGCGCTGTTTCACAGCCTTGGCTGCCCGATCCTGTTCGGCGCGAGCCGCAAGCGGATGATCGGCGCGCTTGACAATGAAGCGCCCGCCGACCAGCGGCTCGGCGGCACGGTGGCGCTGCATTATCAGGCGGCGACGCAGGGCGCGCAACTGCTGCGCGTCCACGATATCGCCGAAAACCGGCAGGCACTGCGCGTGTGGCGCGGGCTGCGCGATGCGGCGCTGACCGCCTGATCCGGCGTGGCGGCGCTGTTCGAGCTGCTGCTGATCGCGCTGCCGGTACTGCTGCTCGTCACCCCGCGCAATCTTTATGGCTGGACGCTGGCGGTCCTCGTGCTCGCGACCACATGGCTGGCGTGGGAGAGCGGCCGGCCGCTGAGCATGAGCGAGGATTGGGGCGCGCTTGGCCGCATGCTCGCGACGGGGGCCATACTGATCTGGCTGGCGGCTTGGGCGCTGCGCGCGCTGATCGACTTCATCGTCTCGCGCAAATTTCCGGTCGACCCGATCGATTACCGGCCGTTTCGGGCCGCACTCGCGATCGCCGGCACCTTCTGGTGCGGCTGGTGGTTCGCCGCGCCGCTCGCGCGCTGGCTCGGGGGTTGGCCGGTGCTACTGCCGGGCGGGGCGGCGGCGATCTTCCTGCTCGTCCTCGGCTGGCGCGCGGATCGGGGCCGCTGGGTCTTGGCGAGCATCGGCGCCACGATCCTTCTGGGCATCGCGGCCATCTTGAGCTGGCCGCCCATCGTCGCGCGCGCGGCCGAGGATCGCGCGGCGGGCCAGCCCTATTGCATCATGATCGGCGACGGCGACCGCGACTATCGCCCCGCGCGCACGATGCTCGACCTTTCGCCGCTGCTGATGCGCGCGACCGAGGTGCCGAGCTTGCGCAACCAGCACGCGCTGCTGATCTTCCCTGCGGGCGGCGGGCTGCATTTTTCCTATCGCGGACGGCTGTTCGAGCGCGGGTTTGAGGGCGACGAATATGTCGACCATGCGCTGTGCACGCCGCAGCGCGATTTCGCGGGGTCGTTGCCGATCTGGTAAGGTTAGCGGTCAGGCCGCCGTGTCGATCCCGAGGTCGCTCAATTTGCGATACAACGTCGAGCGCCCGATCCCGAGCCTTCGGGCGACTTCGCTCATCCGGCCGCGATAGTGGCCGATCGCGAGGCGGATCACGTCGGCCTCGATCTCCTCGAGCGGGCGGAGGTTGCCGTCGGGCAGGTAGAGGGTGACGCCGATCGCTTCGCCGTTGATCGCGACATCGCCCTGGCCGACCATGCTGCCGCCGGCGAGCGTCGCCTCGAGCGCCTGGAAATCGGCGCTGGTGAGCACATCAGTGGTGCTGCCGACCGCGGCGCGGAACAGCACGTCCTGCAACTGGCGGACATTGCCCGGCCAGGCATAGGCGGCGAGCAGGCGCAGCGCGTCGTCGGTGACTCCGATCGGTCCCATGCCCGGCAGGCCGCCGATGCGCGCGAGCAAATGGCGCGCGAGCGGACCGACGTCGCCGCGGCGTTCCGAGAGCGAGGGCAGGGTGAACTGCGCGCTCGACAGCGCATAGAACAGGTCTTCGCGGAAATGACCGGCCTCGATCAGCTTGTCGAGCGGGCTGGCGCTGGTCGCGATGATGCGCACATCGACGCTCTGGCGGATGCTGCCGCCGATCATCTGGACTTCGCCGGTGTTGAGGAATTCGACGAGCTTCGCCTGCGTCTCGAGCGGGATGCACTCGACATGGTCGATGATGATGCTGCCCGCGTCGGCCTGGACCAGCCGGCCGACCTGGCGGTCGAAGGCGCCGGGAAAGGCGCCGCGTTCGTGGCCGAACAGCCCCGATCCGATCAGCCCCGGCGACACCGCCGAGCAATCGACCATCACCAGCCCGCCGCGGGCGCGCGGGCTGGCGCTGTGGATCGCGCGGGCAAAGACTTCCTTGCCGGTGCCGGGCTTGCCGTTGATCATCACCGGCACGCGCGCGCGCGCCGCCTTGGCGGCGATCGCGAGCGCGCTGCGGAAATTGGGGCTCGACCCGATGATTTCCTCGAACGCCAGCGGCGCGCGCAGCTTTTCGGTGAGCGGGCGGAGTTCGCCCTGCGGGCCGCTGGTCGCGGTGATCCGGTCGAGCGCGTTGAGCAGGCGGTCGGGGGCGATCGGTTTCTGGACGAAATCGCTTGCCCCGGCGCGCATCGCGCTGACCGCGACCTCGACCCCGTTGCGCATCGTGATGACGATCAGCGGCAGCGCGGGGCGCCAGCGGCGCAGTTCGGCGACGAATTCGGCCATATCCATGCCCGGCGTGCCCTGGTCGACAAGCACGGCGTCGAGCGCCATGCCTTCCTGGGTGCCGAGCTTGGCGAGCGCGGTGTCGGTGTCGCCGGCGATCACGCTGCGCCAGCCGCCACGCGACACGAGCGCCGACAGGAAGCGCTGTTGCGCCGGTTCGCTGTCGACGATCATCACCATTCGGGTGTCGCGCGCGCTTGCCATCGGTGTGAATATGCCCCCATTGGGCGGCAGTTTTCTGCCACCTGTTCCGCGTCGAACCGCCGATCTACGCGAAAGGGGTAAAAGGGCGATTAAGCGCGTCGGGCTTTTGCGGCGGGCGACTTATCGCAAAACCATCTATTGAGCATCGCGGGAGGCATGGCTAAGACCGGCGCGAAGGCCGATTCCGGGCCGGGCGCGGCGCGCCCGCTCGGCTTTCGGCAGCGACAAAGGGGAAAGAGCCATGGCACAGCAGGAAATGAAGGCAGCGGAAGACACCTATTCGGGTTTCATCAGCCTGTTCAAGGTCGGGTCGATCATCACCGCGGTCGTCGTCGTCCTCGTCGTCCTCCTGATCTCCTGACCGAACCGGCATGCGCATCGCCGTCCTGAAGGAGCTCGCCCCCGGCGAGACCCGCGTCGCCGCGACCCCGGAAACCGTGAAGAAATTCATTGGCCTGGGTGCTGAACTTGCCGTCGAATCGGGGGCGGGCGACAGCGCGTCGATCGCCGATGCCGATTATAGCGCCGCGGGCGCGACGGTCGGATCGCGCGCCGATGTGCTGAAGGGCGCGAACATCGTCCTCGCCATCCAGGGACCCGATCCCAAGGGGCTGACGGGCATGGCCGACGGCGCCTGGCTGGCGGCGGGGCTCAACCCGTTCGGCGAGCGCGACCGTGTCGATGCCTATGCCGCGCTCGGTATCGAGGCGCTGGCGATGGAGTTCATGCCGCGCATCACCCGCGCGCAGTCGATGGATATCCTGTCCAGCCAGGCGAATCTCGCGGGCTATAAGGCGGTCCTGATGGCGGCGAACGCCTATGGCCGTGCGTTTCCGATGATGATGACCGCGGCGGGCACCGTCAGCGCCGCCAAGGCGTTCGTGATGGGCGTCGGCGTTGCGGGGCTGCAGGCGATCGCCACCGCGCGCCGCCTGGGCGCGCAGGTCAGCGCGACCGACGTACGTTCGGCGACCAAGGAACAGATCATGTCGCTCGGCGCCAAGCCGATCTTCGTCGAGGCCGTCGCCGGCATCGAGGGCGAGGGCGCGGGCGGCTATGCCACCGAAATGTCCGACGAATATAAGGCGGCGCAGGCCGAGCTGGTCTCGTCGCACATCGCCAAGCAGGACATCGTCATTACCACCGCGCTGATCCCGGGGCGCCCTGCGCCGCGGCTGATTTCGGACGCGCAACTCGCGACGATGCGCGCCGGCAGCGTGATCGTCGACATGGCGGCCGAAAGCGGCGGCAATGTCGAGGGTGCGGTCTCGGGCGAGGCGAAGAAGATCCACGGTGTCACCGTGATCGGCGCGAAGAATATCGCGGCGCTGATGCCCGCCGATACCAGCGCGCTGTTCAGCCGCAACCTGTTCAACTTCCTCTCGGCCTTCTGGGACAAGGAAGCCGGCAAACCGGTGCTCGACGAGGAAATCGGCACTGCGGTGCGGCTGACACAGGGCGGCAAGGTGGTGCACGAGCGTTTGCTGGGGTGATGCGGCGCTACGCGTGCGTCGCGACACTGGCGCTGGCAATTGCGACGTCTTCGGCGGATGCCAAAGAGGCCGACGCCGGGTCGATCCGTTATGGATTTGATACGTTGCTGGTCCCCGGGACCCCGCCGAGCGGACGCACACGGTAGACAAGAAGGACGCCTGGTTCGTCGGCAAGGCCGTGCCCGCAGGCGCGGTCGTGCTTGATGCGCCGGTTGCCATTCCGAAAACCAAGGCGGTCCTCGAAAAGGGCCTGCCGCTGTCCATTGCGACGAACAGTTATTTCATCGCGTGTCAGCAGGGTCTGTCGGTCACCGCCGGCCTTTTCGGCGGTGGCAAGGCGTCGGTTTGCCTGATCGATTACGACCGGGACGGTGTGCTCGATTCATGGTTCCGGAGCAGCGTCGCCACGATCTGGAGCGAATATCACGGCAATATCCAGCGCGATGACATCTATCCTATCGGACCGATTGCGGCGACGCGCCTTACCCCTGAACAGGTCGACGACCTTGAACCCTGGACGGTGTATGCGCTGCGTTATGTCGGCGGCAGGCTGACCTACTGTATCGGCCTCGGCTATACTTGCCTGACCAATGGTCCGAAGATCGAGCCGATGGCGACCGAGCAGACGGTGGAGTTCGTGGGCGGCGAATATGGCTTCGCCCTTTTGGCCGACGGGCGATTGAACATCCGCATGATCCGCGATCCGCACAAGATGGTCTTCGTGCGCGGCGGTCTCGTAGCGCCGGCCCCTTGACCACGGGCAGCAAGGTTCGCTTCGCTTGCTAGGCCAAGCGTAGCCGGGCAATTTGTGCCGCCACGCGTCGCGTGACCCGCACTCCATTCGTCGCAAACGAGCGACCCGCTGGAACGATCCTGTCGCCGTGGGAGTCATGCAGGGAGAGGGGGACATCCCCCCGATCTCTGGAGATGATGTCATGAAAATCAGCTATCTGACGACGGCGGCCATGGTCGCCGCGCTCGGCCTTTCGGCTTGCAGCAAGACCGACGCGCCGCCCGCCACCGAAACCACGACCGTCGCCGAAGGCGACGCGGTGCCCGCCGATACCATGGCGCCGAGCACCAACCCGATGGTCGGCGGCGCCGAAATGTTCCCGACCAAGACGATCGTCGACAATGCGATCGCCTCGCCGATCCACAAGACGCTCGTCGCCGCGGTGACGCAGGCCGGACTGGTCGACACGCTGAAGGGCGCGGGTCCGTTCACCGTCTTCGCGCCGACCGACGACGCCTTTGCCAAGGTGCCGAAGGCGACGCTCGACGGCCTGATGCGTCCGGCACAGAAAAGCGTGCTTGCCGACGTGCTGAAATATCATGTCGTCGCCGGCAAGCTGACCGCAGCCGATCTCGCCGCCAAGATTACCGCCGGCGGCGGCAAGGCGGTGCTCAAGACCGTCAACGGGCAGGATCTGACCGCGACGATGGCGGGCAATGTCATTACCCTGACCGGCGCCGACGGCAGCAAGGCGACGGTGACGCAGGCCGACGTCAACCAGTCGAACGGGGTGATCCATGTCGTCGACGGGGTGCTGACGCCGAAGATGTAGGCTTGAGGCGCGCCGACCGCGATGCCGACGAATCGGGCCCGCGATGCCGTCTGGATGGCGCCGCGGGCCTGTTTCCCTTGGCGGACTATCGCCAGCGAAGCACGGTTCGTGGGAAAATTGATAGAAAATGGCCGATTATGGCCTTTTCATGACAATGTTCTTGCTTAGGATGGGGCCGAGGGTTTGACCCCGTCCTTTCCTTATCCGGAGAAATGTCTGATGTTGCGTGCCAAGTTTCTTGTTGCCCCCCTTCTTGCCTTGACCACCGCGCTTGCCGTTCCTGCCCATGCCTGGGCCGACGAAGTGGCCGCCGAAGCCGCGCCCGACACGACCGTCGCGCAGGCCGCCGCCAACACCCCCGATCTGACGACGCTGGCGCAGGCGATTTCGGCCGCCGGACTTGGCGATACGCTCAACGGCGCCGGCCCCTACACCGTCTTTGCGCCGACCGACGCCGCTTTCGCCGCGGTTCCGCAGCCGATGACCGACTATCTGATGGCCCCCGCCAACAAATGGGCGCTGGAGCAGGTCCTGACCTATCATGTCGTGCCCGGCCAGATCACCGCCGAGGATCTGTACAAGAAGATCAAGGCCGGTGGCGGCACCGCGAAGCTGACCACCGTCGCGGGCCAGGAGATCTCGTTCACCGAGGTGCAGGGCAATATCAAGGTCGACGGCACGCAGGGCAGCTCGGGCTACATTACCCGCTCCGACGTCGCGCAGTCGAACGGCATGGTCCATGTGCTGAACGGCGTGCTGATCCCGACGATCACGCCGCCCGCAGCGCCCGCAGCCGATGCCGCGGCGCCGGCGGAAGCGACCCCCGCGAGCTGATCGCCCGCGACATTTAATTGCCGCACGGGCCCGCAATCCGCCACCCGGCGATTGCGGGCCCGTCTTTTTGCGCGTCTTAGGAGTCGACAGGGTGGCGGCGGCGCGGCAAGAGGTGCGCTCGCGGAATCAGCAGGGGAGCTCGCCGTGGATTTCATCGGTATTTTTTCGATTTTCGTCCTGGCGTGCTTCGTCGGTTATTTTGTCGTCTGGTCGGTGACCCCGGCGCTGCACACGCCGTTGATGAGCGTGACCAACGCCATTTCGTCGGTCATCATCGTCGGGGCGTTGATCGCCAGCGCGGCCGCCGGTTCGGCGACCTCGAAATGGCTCGGCCTCGCCGCTGTCGTGATGGCCAGCATCAACATTTTCGGCGGCTTCGCGGTCACCGCGCGCATGCTGGCGATGTACAAGAAGAAGGTGCGCTGAGATGGACGTGCAATCGATCCTCTCCGCCGCGACCGGCGGTCATGGCCTCGCGGTCAACCCCTGGGCGGCCCTAGCATATCTGGTTGCGGGCGTTCTCTTCATCATGGCGCTGCGCGGGCTTTCGAGCCCGGCGACGGCGCAAAGCGGCAACCGCTTTGGTATGGCCGGCATGACGATCGCGGTCGTCACCACGCTGTTGACGCATGCGCCGGGAACGCGGGTAAGCACCGGGCATGACAGCTGGGCCTTCACCCTCGACACCGTCGGCCTGATCGAGATTCTCGTCGCGATCGCTATCGGTGCCGTCATCGGTATCGTCATGGCGCGCCGGATCGCGATGACCGCGATGCCGCAGCTCGTCGCGGCGTTCCACAGCCTCGTCGGCCTGGCGGCGGTCGCGGTCGCTGCGGCGGCCTACCTCAACCCGCTCGCTTTCGGCATTGCCGATGCGGCGGGGCAGATCCATGTCGTCAGCCGCATCGAAATGGGGCTCGGCATCGCGATCGGTGCGATCACCTTCTCGGGCTCGGTTATCGCCTTCCTCAAGCTCAACGGCAATATGTCGGGTTCGCCGATCATGCTGCCGGGACGGCACATCATCAACCTTGGCACGCTCGCCGCGATCGTCGGCCTGACCGCCTATTTCACGCAGGACCAGTCGCCCTGGGTGTTCTGGACGATCACCGGCCTCAGCTTCGCGATCGGTTTCCTGCTGATCATCCCGATCGGCGGCGCCGACATGCCGGTCGTGGTGTCGATGCTCAACAGCTATTCGGGCTGGGCGGCGGCGGCGATGGGCTTCACGCTCGGCAACACCGCGATGATCATCACCGGCGCGCTGGTGGGCTCGTCGGGTGCGATCCTGTCGTACATCATGTGCCGCGCGATGAACCGCAGCTTCATCAGCGTGATCGCGGGCGGTTTCGGCGGCGACGATGCGGCGGCAAGCTCGGGCGGGTCGAAGGAACAGCGGCCGTGGAAACCCGGCAGCGCCGAAGACGCCGCTTTCCTGATGAGCCAGGCCGAGAATGTCATCATTGTCCCCGGCTACGGCATGGCGGTGGCGCAGGCGCAGCACGCGCTGCGCGAGATGGGCGACCAGCTCAAGAAGGAAGGCGTCAACGTCAAATATGCGATCCATCCGGTCGCGGGACGCATGCCGGGCCATATGAACGTGCTGCTGGCCGAGGCGAATGTGCCCTATGACGAGGTGTTCGAGCTCGAGGACATCAACGGCGAATTCGCGCAATGCGACGTCGCTTTCGTCATTGGCGCGAACGACGTGACCAACCCGGCGGCGAAGACCGACAAGACGTCGCCGATCTATGGCATGCCGATCCTCGATGTCGCCAATGCCAAGACCGTGCTGTTCGTGAAGCGCTCGATGGGCGGGGTCGGCTATGCCGGCGTCGACAATGACGTCTTCTATATGGACCAGACGATGATGCTGCTCGGCGATGCCAAGAAGATGGCCGACGACATCGTCAAGGCGCTGAGCGGCAGCGGGCACTAGACAAGAATCGTCGCCCCTGCGAAGCAGGGGCCGCTGGCGGCCTCGCGCTGCCTCGATAGCGGCCAGTTAAGGGTTGGACATGCCCCCAGCATGTCCAAGGATTGTCCGGGGGACAATCCGACCCTTCACTCCTTCGCGGGGGCGACGTGTTTTAAAGGGACCTTATGCGCAAAATCGGCCTGATCGGCGGCATCAGCTGGGCATCGACCGAGCTTTATTACCGCCACCTCAACAAGGGCGTGCAAAAGCGCATCGGTACCGCCTGCTCGGCGCCGATCATCCTCGAAAGCCTGAATTATTGTGAGCTGTCGCGGCTGACGACGCCCGAGCAATGGGACCATGCGAAGTTCGTGCTGATCTCCTCGGCGCTGCGGCTCCAGGCCGCGGGCGCGACCGCGCTGATGATCGCGGCCAATTCGATGCACCGGATCGCCAAGGATATCGAGGGCGCGCTGTCGATTCCGCTGATTCATATCGTCGATGAGACGGGCGAGAAATTAAAGGCCGACGGAATCAAGTCTGCGGCGGTCATCGGCACCCGCAATGTGATGACCGAGCCATGGTTCCGCCAGAATCTGGTGCGCTACGGACTGACACTCGCGCCCTATGATGCCGAACGCGCCGAGGCGATCGACAACATCATCTATGACGAGCTGATGCAGGGCAAGGTCACCGAAAATTCGCGCCGCACGATGAAGACCTTCATCACCGACATCGCGAAACAGGATGTCCAGGCGCTGGTGCTCGCCAGCACCGAACTGGTGATGCTCGTCGATCCCGATGCCAATGTGCTGCCGGTCTATGACACCACGCGCATCCATGTCGCGGCAGGGGTGGACTGGATTTTGGGCGATACGCCCTGAACTGATCCTCCCTG